>NZ_JBWZCG010000003.1:0-212242 GCF_059383415.1 Pseudarthrobacter sp. RHLT1-30-1 | reverse complement strand
TTTGGGTGGTGCTGGGGGGGAAGAAAAGAGGTGTTGACGGTGGGGATTCCCTCTGCCGGGGGGGGGCCCACTTCGGGCTCCGGCGGCTAGGGCTTGATCGAGCGGTTAGCCAGGAAGGACTCGAGGACGATGGCGTTCCGCTGATCCGGGATCAGCAGCCAGGCCGCGAGGTAGATCACGAAGGCGGGACCGGGAAGCAGCGCGAAGAGCAGGAAACCGATCCGGACGAACGCCACGTCCACGTTCAGCTTGGCGGCGATCCCGCCGCAGACACCGCCCAACCAGCGCTGCGGTCCACGTTTCAGGCCAAGGCCCCTGACGGTATTGAAGAACTTTTCCATGGTTCAAGACTTCCCTGTTGTGCGTTCTTTGTCACGTCCCCGGGCCGAGAGCAGCCCGCCGATCACCAGTGCCGCGCCGGCGCCAATCATCAAGCCGATCAGCACATAGGTGCCGTTGAGGACCACCAGCCGGAGCTGGGAGACGATAAGGAGCGCGGCGAGGGCCACCACGATCAGCCCCCAGACGATCGTGCCCACACGTGCGGGGGAGTCCTGCGGCTCGGGGACCGCGGGCGCGTGGGGTGCGGCCGGGTTGCTGCCTTCCAGGTTGCTTTCCGCTCGGCCGGTCGGTGCGTCATAGCTGCTCATGTCAGTTCCCTTCCTTGATAGTGACGTTGCTGAAGGTGCCGTTGATTTCCACGATCAGTGTTTCCCCCGGTTTGTCGGTGTTGTAATTGCTTTGCTGGTTGGTCATACCACCGCGGTTCCGGCTGCCCTCATTAATGTTTCCCATGGTCATGTTGGCGCGGACCTCCACCGGAACGGTGTCCGGGATGACCACCGTGAGGTTGCTTGCCGTGGCGTCGATGGGGACCACGAGCGCGGTGCCCAGCGGCGGGTTGAGCGGGAACCTGGTCAGGTCCACGATCCCGGAGCCGGCCGTGATGTCGAACCCGCCACGGGCCTGCTCGATGCTCACCGGGGACCAGTCGGCGTTCTGCGGGCGGAAGTTGCTGTTGGGCAGCGCGCTGTAGATACCGCCGGTGATCAGGGCGGCAACGGCGAAGAACCCAAGGATGCCGGAGGTGCGGCCCCGGAGGCCTGCGAACAGGATGCCGAGACCCATGACTGCCGCGGCGCTGGCCCAGACAACGGCGTTACTGGCGGTGCCGAGGTCGATCACGTTGGCGACGTCGAGGGCCTTGAGACCGCCACCGACGAGCAGGGCCACTCCGGCCGTGACCGCGACGGCGGGGGCGCCGGGGCCGAAGTTCCTGGGCTTGGCCGGCGGAACAGGTCCGCCGCCGGGGACGGGGTGGTAGCCGCCGCCGGCAGGAGGGATGGGACCGGCCGGCGGAGGTGTGCCCCAGTCCGGCCCGGGCACAGGTGGCTCGCCGTAGCGGGGGAGCGTGCCGGACGTGCCATAGCCGGTGGTGGCGAAGGGCGCCGTCCAGGCCTGCGCCGACGGGGTTTCCGGGTTTGACGGGGTTGACGCTCCGGCCGGGGGCGCCGGGTAAGCGGAGCCCGCCGGGCCGGCAGGCTGGGGATTCGAGGACATTGGGGCGTCTCCGATCCGGGACTTGTTGCGCTGAGTCAGGTAGTAAACGAGCCAAATAACGCCGCCTACCCAGACGACTGTCCAGATGATGGGGCCGAAGCCGTAGCGGTCCCAGCCCCAGACGCCGGTGCCCAGGCTGGGGAAGCCGATGATCGCGGTGATCAGGGCCCCGGTCATCCCGGACGACCAGCGGCCAGCGGCGGCTTCCTGGACGTGGATGCGGCCGTCGGGTTCGGGCAGGAGTGCCCAGGCGATGCCGTAGAGCAGGACCCCGATACCCGCGAAGATGGTCAGGACGACGATGATGCCCCGGACAATCAGGGGGTCGACGCCGAAACGCTGTGCGATGCCGCTGGCGACGCCGCCGACCCAGCGCTCGCGGCCACGCTGGATGCCCTGACCTCGGATCCAGTCGAAGAAATTCTGCGGCTGGCCGGCTGCCGGCGGGCGCGTCGGACCGTAGTAGGCCGGCGGCGTTGGGCCGGTGTGGGGCGCGCCGGAGTAGGGCGGCGGGGGAGGAAGCATTCCGGGGCCGGTGTGGCCAGTGGGTCCGGTTGGGCCAGCCGGGAAGTCCAGCGGCAGAGTGGCGGACTTATCCAGACGGAGAGTGGCAGACGAATCAACAGGGGGCGTCGAGTCAACGGAAGGCGTCGCGTCAACAGGGGCCGTCGCGGCAACAGGGGCCGTCGCGGCGGTATCAACAGGAGTCGTCCCTGCCGGGTCTGTGGGCGCGGATCGGGTGGCGGACCGGCCGGCCGGCTCATCAGCGGACTGCCCGGGGGTGCGGCCTGCGGGGACGGGGCCTTCATCGGGGTTGGGAGTGTGCGGATTCATACTTCGATCCTCCCCTCCGGCGCAGATCCGCTCTACTGGGGAACACCCTGAACTGTCCCTGAGTCGCCCCTGGTTAGGGCCGGGAACGGGTCCGGGGCACCCTGATCCGTGTTTGGATTGACTCATGACAACCGCTGTGTCCCGTCCGCCGCTGGTTCGCGGCAGTGACCGGGTGATTGCCGGCGTCTGCGCCGGCCTCGCACGCCATCTGGGCTGGCCGGTGCGGCTGGTCCGGATTGGCATGGTGGTAGCCGCGCTCGCCGGCGGCGCCGGCGTAGCGTTCTATGCCTGGCTGTGGATTATGGTGCCCACCGCCGACGAAAGCGCCAGGCGCAATGCCGGCCGGCCGACGTCGCCCATCGCCCCGGCGGTCAGCGCACCCTTTGCGGCGCCGGACGCCCCGGCCTATGCCCCCTACGGGCGTTTCCGCACAGTCCCCTACGCAGACCACACCGCCTTCGACCCGTACCCGGAGCACACCGCCTTCGACCCCTACCCGGACCGCGTGCACAGCTACGGCCTCCAGGCCCACGACGGGTCAGCGGCGGCGGCCACGTCCCCTGCCACTGCGGCCGCCACGTCCCCCGCTGCGGCGGCGGGGGTGTATCAGGGAGTGCCCGCGCCAGCCGCGACGGGTCCGGCTGACACGTGGCGGGGCAGGGCCACCTCCATCCGCTACGGCAAGGAGATTCTGCTGGGCGCGGGGCTGCTGCTGGCGGCCGGGATCCTGATCGCCCGCCTGCTGGGGGTTGATGTTCCGCTCGGAACCCTGATTCCGGTTGCGGCCATCCTGGGCGGCGCGGCCATTGCCTGGATGCAACTGGATGAGAGCCGCCGGGCGGGGATCGTGGACAGGACCAAGGCGGACCAAGCCGGCGGCTGGGCCCGGCTGGCGGCCGGGCTGGCGCTCGTGGTGGCCGGGGTCCTGGTCATGGTCTCCGGGTCCGGGTCCTGGGAACAGACCTGGCTGGCCCTGCTGTCCTCGGTGGCGGTGCTCGGCGGTGTGGCACTGGTCCTGCTGCCCTGGGGGCTGAAATTCATTCGGGACCTGGAGACGGAGCGGGCCGGCCGGGTCCGCGCGACCGAACGGGCTGAGATCGCGGCACACCTGCACGACTCCGTGCTGCAGACCTTGGCCCTGATCCAGCGGCGCGCCGGCAACGAGACCGACGTCGTCCGCCTCGCCCGCGCCCAGGAACGCGAGCTGAGGGGCTGGCTGTATCGGGACCCGGGCAAGGAAGCCGGGCAACTGTCCGAGGGTATTCAGGCCGCTGCGGCGGAAGTCGAGGACTCCCTGGGCCACGCCGTCGAGGTGGTCAGCGTGGGCGACTGCGCCATGTCCGAACGCCATGAGGCTCTCGTCCAGGCGGCCCGCGAGGCGATGTTGAACGCGGCCCGGCATGGCGGCGGTCCGGTGTCGGTGTACCTCGAAGTGGCCGACGGCTCCGCGGAGGTGTTCGTCAAGGACCGCGGACCCGGCTTCGACCCGGACACCATCCCCGAAGACCGGCTCGGAGTCCGCGAATCGATCATCGGACGGATGAACCGCAACGGCGGAACGGCCACCATCAACAGCAGCGCGGATGGCACCGAGGTGCGGCTGAGGCTGCCCTCCGGGGCCCCGGAAGCCGGCGCCACCAGCAACAGCGCCAGGAACAACGGTGTCAAAAACAACGGCGCCAAGTACATCGGTGCCAAGAACAACGGAGAGGCACGACTGTGAGCAACACCGAAGCGGGGAGCCCGCAACCGGGGATCCGGGTGGTCATCGTGGATGACCACGCCATCTTCCGGTCCGGCCTGAAGGCCGATCTGGACCCGGACATCGTTGTTGCCGGCGAGGCCGGAACAGTCGAGGAGGCGGTGGCGGTGATCGCGTCCGTGCGTCCCGACGTCGTGCTCCTGGATGTCCATCTGCCGGGCGGTCTCGGCGGCGGCGGCCGCGAAGTGCTGGCAGGTTCGGCGCCGCTGCTGGGCAGCACCCGGTTCCTGGCGCTGAGCGTCTCGGACGCGGCGGAGGATGTCGTTTCGGTGATCCGGGCCGGGGCGCGCGGCTACGTGACCAAAACCATTTCGGGAGCGGGGATCTCCGACGCCGTCCGCCGGGTCGCCGGTGGCGACGCCGTCTTTTCGCCCCGGCTGGCGGGCTTCGTGCTGGATGCGTTCGGAACCGCCCCCGCCGATATCGCCGACGACGAACTGGACCGGTTGTCCGCCCGCGAGCTCGAGGTGATGCGGCTGATCGCCCGCGGCTACAGCTATAAGGAAGTGGCCAAGGAATTGTTCATCTCGATCAAGACGGTGGAAACCCACGTCTCGGCGGTGCTGCGCAAGCTCCAGCTCTCCAGCCGGCACGAACTCACCCGCTGGGCCGCCGAACGCCGCCTCCTCTGACGCTCCGCCCCGTGGCGGCCTAGAACCGGACGCTCCCGCCCGGTGTACCCGGGGGGACATGCCCATTCCTGGGCTCCAACCGTGGGCCAAATGCCATTCTGCCCACGGTTGGTCTCGACGGCTGGACATGTCCCGCGGTGCGTGGTGCAGGGGCTGGACGTGTCCCGCGGTGCGTGGTGCGGGGGCTGGACATGTCCCGCGGTGCGTGGTGCGGGGGCTGGACATGTCCCGCGGTGCGAGGTGGGGGAGCGCCGGTCTATTGCTGCAGGATCCGCGGGTGCGTCCTACTGGGCCTTGCCGAGGAAGTCCTGCAGTCGGGCGACGCCGGTTGCCAGGTCCTCGTCGCCGAGGGCGTAAGAGAGGCGAAGGTAGCCGGAGGGGCCGAACGCCTCGCCCGGGACCACCGCCACTTCGACCTCGTCCAGGATCAGGGCCGCGAGCTCAGCCGAGGTCGCCGGCCGGACGGGCCCGTTCGCGGACGGGAACTCCTTGCCGAGCAGGGCGCGGACGTCCGCGTAAACGTAGAAGGCGCCCTTCGGCGTCGGGCATTCGACACCCTCGATGGCGTTCAGCCCGGCCACGATGGCTTTGCGGCGGCGGTCGAAGGCCAGCTTCATCTCGTCGACGGCGGTCAACGGACCGGACACCGCGGCGAGGGCAGCCATCTGCGGGATGTTGGAGACGTTCGACGTGGCGTGCGACTGCAGGTTGGTGGCGGCCTTGATCACGTCGGCCGGGCCGATCATCCAGCCGACGCGCCAGCCGGTCATGGCGTAGGTTTTCGCAACACCGTTGAGGATGACCACCTTGTCGCCCAGTTCCGGGACGGCGGTCGCGATCGAGGTGAAGGGCACGCCGTCGTACGTCAGGTGCTCATAAATCTCATCGGTGACAACCCACAGGCCCTTCGAAGCGGCCCACTGGCCGATCTCCTTGACCTGTTCCGGGGAGTACACGGCGCCGGTGGGGTTGGAGGGGGAGACGAAGAGCAGGATCTTGCTGCGGTCCGTCAGGGCGCCCTCAAGCTGCTCCACCGTGACCAGGTATTCCTGCTCGGGCCCGGCGAAGACCTCGACCGGCACGCCCCCCGCAAGGCGGATGGCTTCCGGGTAGGTGGTCCAGTACGGCGTGGGGACGATGACCTCATCGCCCGGATCGAGCAGCGTGGCGAAGGTGTTGTACACGGCCTGCTTGCCGCCGTTGGTGACGAGCACCTGGGACGCCTCTGCCTTGTAGCCGGAATCGCGGAGCGTCTTGGCCGCGATCGCCTGTTTCAGCTCCGGCAGCCCGCCGGCAGGGGAGTAGCGGTGGAACTTGGGCTGGACGGCGGCTTCGATGGCTGCCTGCACGATGTAATCGGGGGTCGGGAAGTCCGGTTCGCCTGCGCCGAAGCCGATGACCGGGCGGCCGGCCGCCTTCAACGCCTTCGCCTTGGCATCAACAGCCAACGTGGCGGATTCGGCTATGGCGGAAATTCGCTGTGAAATGCGGGCGGCGGGCATCGCGGGTCCATTCTTTGCTTGCAGCTTCGGTGGCTGCTTGTGGGCTTCGACGGAAACTACTCTATGCTGTTCACCGGATCGACCGGCGTGCCGCCGCGGAATGTGACTGCTGCGGCGTCCAAAAGGTATCGCGGCAGGGTTTAGCTTCTGGCCCTCGGGGCTGGTTTTCGCGACACGACGCCGGTCCGGCCGGGCCGGTTCGACGTAGGCGCAGTTGTTGCGTAGACTGGTTCTCCGGTGTTGAAAACACGATGATGGTCTGCGCCTCAGGGAAATCTGGGGAACCGGGCCGGAACAGGTTTCGATCCATAGGGTAGTGGCGCAATTGGTAGCGCAGCGGTCTCCAAAACCGCAGGTTGCAGGTTCGAGTCCTGTCTGCCCTGCGCAAGCTGTTCCGGTTTCCCTGGAACAAGCGCAGCAACCATGGTTCAGTTCAGAGCCGGGTATCCGACTTTGCGAGGATGAGTGAGGACCAGGTGACCGAAACAGCTGCAAGCAGCTCCAGTGGCCGCCCCGCCAAGAATGCCCCCAAGGCAGGCCTCTTCGCTCGACTTGCACTCTTCGTCCGCCAGGTCATCGGCGAACTGAAGAAAGTCGTTGCACCGACGCGCAAGGAATTGATCAACTACACGCTCGTGGTGCTGGTGTTCGTGATCATCATGATGCTCCTCGTCACCCTGCTGGATCTGGCCTTCGGGACCGGAGTGGGCTGGGTATTCGGCGGCGCGGGCAGCGGAGACAGCTAGATCCGACCGGTCCGCAGACTGCGTGGATTACCACCGGGATACCGGAGGTTCTGCGGGGTGTGCGGAATTGAGTCATTTAAATAGGCATGTTAGGCAATGAGGAAGCAGGAGACCAAGTGTCTGAGCAGGAGCTCGAGGTAACTGAGACTGAGCTGGATAAGAGCCAGGACGCCGCGGTGGAAGCCGGGGAAGAGTCCGAGGCTGTGTCTGCTGCGCCCGAATCTGACGTCGCCGACGAGACCGCTGACACGGCGGAAGCCGGGGAAGCCACCGCTGACGAGTCCGCCGAGGCGGACACCGACGACGACGAAACGGCAGAGGCCGACGAAACCGCAGAGGCCGGCGAAGCAGCCGAGGCCGGCGACGAAGATACTGACGGTGAGTCCGGCGACGCGCTGGCCGCTGCCGCCGCCGCCGCCGAGGTTGATCCGGCCGATGAGTTCAAAGCCAAGCTGCGCCGCCAGGAAGGTGACTGGTACGTCATCCACTCCTACGCCGGTTACGAAAACCGCGTCAAGGCCAACCTCGAAACCCGCATCCAGACCCTGGACATGGAAGATTACATCTTCGAAATCCAGGTCCCGATGGAGGAAGTCGTTGAGATCAAGAACGCTCAGCGCAAGGTCGTCAACCGCGTCCGGATCCCCGGTTACGTCCTGGTCCGCATGGACCTGACGGATGCCTCCTGGGGCGCCGTCCGCCACACCCCCGGCGTCACCGGCTTCGTGGGCAACGCCCACAACCCGGTCCCGCTGCGCCTCGATGAGGTCTTCTCCATGCTCGCCCCGGTCTTCGAAGAAGAGCAGGCCGAGAAGGGCAAGCCGATCAAGCACGCTGCCGCGCAGATCGACATCGACTTCGAGGTCGGCGAGTCGGTCATCGTCAAGGAAGGCCCCTTCGAGACGCTTCCGGCCACGATCTCCGAAATCAAGGTGGACTCCCAGACCCTCGTGGTGCTGGTCTCCATCTTCGAGCGCGAGACCCCGGTCACGCTGTCATTCAACCAGGTCAGCAAGATCTAGTTTTCCCCACAGAATTCGCCCCGAACTGCCCGCTTTAGCAGTCAGGGGCGGCCGGCCGCCTCGCCATGGCGGCCACCAACCTGAGGCACGCTCCTGTGTCCCAGGACGTAATTGAGAGAAGGACCCTACATTGGCTCCCAAGAAGAAGGTCACCGGCCTCATCAAGCTGCAGATCCAGGCAGGTGCCGCTAACCCGGCCCCGCCGATCGGTCCTGCGCTTGGCCAGCACGGTGTCAACATCATGGAATTCTGCAAGGCGTACAACGCTGCGACGGAAGCCCAGCGCGGCAACGTTATTCCTGTTGAAATCACGGTCTACGAGGACCGGTCATTCACGTTCATCACCAAGACCCCGCCGGCTGCAGAGCTCATCAAAAAGGCTGCAGGCGTTGCCAAGGGTTCCCCGACCCCGCACACCGTCAAGGTTGCAAAGCTGACCCAGGCCCAGGTCAACGAGATCGCCACCACCAAGATGGAAGACCTCAACGCCACCAGCCTGGAAGGCGCCGCGAAGATCATCGCCGGCACCGCCCGTTCCATGGGTATCACCGTCGAAGGCTAATAGCCTTCCCCGCCGGGCAACCGGCACCACCTAAACATTGAAATGTCGGAAATCCGGTACGGACCAACCGTTCGGAATCCCGACTGTGGCAGGGCCCAGCGCGGTCCGCAGACCACAACTGCACAAGGAGAATAAGCAGCATGGCAAAGCGCAGCAAAGCATATGAGGCAGCCGCAGCCAAGATCGACGCGGAGAAGTTCTACGCGCCGTTCGAGGCAGTGACGCTGGCCAAGGACACCAACCCGTCCAAGTTCGACGCCACCGTTGAGGTTGCATTCCGCCTGGGTGTAGACCCGCGCAAGGCTGACCAGATGGTCCGCGGCACCGTTATCCTGCCGCACGGCACCGGTAAGGTCTCCCGCGTCCTCGTTTTCGCAACGGGCGACAAGGCTGAGGCAGCAATCGCTGCCGGCGCCGACTTCGTTGGTTCCGATGACCTGATCGAAAAGATCGCAGCCGGCTGGACCGACTTCGACGCCGCCGTCGCCACCCCTGACCTCATGGGCAAGGTTGGCCGCCTCGGTAAGGTTCTGGGTCCGCGTAACCTGATGCCGAACCCGAAGACCGGCACCGTGACCGCTGACGTCGCCAAGGCCGTCAACGACATCAAGGGCGGCAAGATCGACTTCCGCGTCGACAAGCACTCGAACCTGCACTTCATCATCGGCAAGGTGTCCTTCGACGCCCTGAAGCTGGCCGAGAACTACGCCGCCGCTCTGGAAGAGGTCCTGCGCCTCAAGCCGTCCGCTTCCAAGGGACGCTACATCCAGAAGGCCACCGTCGCCACCACCTTTGGCCCGGGCGTCCCGGTTGACCCGAACGTCACCAAGGTCCTGACCGAGGTCTAATCCTCAGCAGTCAGACAGCATGGAAAGACCGTCCCGCTTCCGCGGGGCGGTCTTTTCCGCATTCCCGGGTCCGGTTAGGCTGTCCCCGTGACAGCCGCGACCTACCGCATTGAACGCCTCCTGGTACCGGACGCCCTCGACTCCCCGGACGCCGCCGAGTTCCTGGGCGTCGGGGAATTGTGCGATGCCCTGACGCTCCAGACCTGGGGCAACCTCGACCGGGCAACGCCGCCCGCGGCCCGGCTGCAGTTTTGGCGGGACAACGACTACCGTCAGGTCCGGCTCTTCTTCGTGCGTCAGGACGGGCGGATGGCTGCCCGGTCGTGGGTCCGCTGTGAGGTCCTGGAGAACCTCCGCAGCGCGATGGTCCACGTCGATGTGCTGGAGGAGTACAGCGGCCGGGGGATTGGACAGGCCCTGCTGCGCCATGCGGAAGCGCTGGCGGCCGCGTCGGGCCGCGCCATCCTGCAGAGCTACACGGAGCATCCCGCCGGCTTCGACCCGGAAGACCGGGACACCACCGTGAGGCCGGCCACCGGAACGGGAGCGGTTCCCGCTGGCGCGCGGGGTGTCCGCTTTGCGCTGAAGGCCGGGTACCGGCTGGAGCAGGTCTCGCGCTTCAGCGCCCTGGACGTCCCGGTTCATGCCGCATCGTGGGATGCCCTGGAGCGGCAGGCCGTGGCCAGTGCGGGAGAAGAGTACGAGTTGCTGTCCTGGACCGGCCGCTGCCCCGATGAGCACGCGGAGCAATTCGCGGTCCTGATGTCCCGGATGAGCACGGATGCCCCAACCGGAGCATTGAGCGTCGACGCCGAGCGGTGGGACGTGGCACGGGTCCGGCACATTGAGGACAAATGGAGGCGGGCCGGACTGGTCCCGCTCGTGGCAGCCGCCGGGCACCGGAACAGCGGGGAACTGGCCGCCTACTCCGCGCTGCAGCTCACGGAGGCGAAACCGTGGCTCGCCGACCAGGACGACACCCTCGTAGCCGCCGGCCACCGCGGGCACCGGCTGGGCATGCTCGTGAAGATCGTCAACCTCCGCCGCGTGCTGGCGGAGTACCCGGCAGTGGAACGTGTGATCACCTTCAACGCCGCCGAAAACGACCACATGCTCGCCATCAACGTCGCCCTCGGCTTCCGCCCCGCCGGCTATGACGGTGAATGGCAGCGGGTGGTTACCGGGGCACCGATGGAACGGTAACCCAAACCGGCATATGCTGGCGATGGAAAGTCTGGCGGCTGCCGGGTTTCCGGTACCCGTGGATGGCAGATTGGCTGGGGAAGATGCCCGGGATGGCAAACGACGTACGGATTGAACAGTTGTGGATTCCCGATTCTTTGGACGGGCAGGACGCGGCCGACTTCATCGCCGCCGTCGAAGTGGGCCGCAAAGTTCGGATGCAGACCTGGGGAACCGACGATCTCGCCTACGCGCCCCGCGAAAAGCTGCTGGAATTTTCCGACCCGTACGAACGCCAGGTCATCCTCGTGGCCAAAGTTGGAGGTCAGATCGTTGGGAGCGTCGACATTGCCCTGCCGCTCTCGGACAACCTCGATTTGGCCGAATTTGCCCTCGACATCCTGCCGGAGTTCCAGGGCCAGGGCGTAGGCCGGCAACTGCTGGAAGCCGCGGAGCACTTCGCCCGCGACGAGGGCCGCCACACGATCCTGATTGACACGAACCACCCGAGCGCCTCGCTGGGGGACAGCGACGCGGGCCAGCTGATCCCAGGGACAGGCCTGGGGTTCGTCCCGATGAACAGCCGGGACGTGGAGTTCGCCCGGCAAAGCGGCTACACCCTGCAACACATCGAACAATTCAGCGCCTGCCGGCTGCCGCTCGACACTGTGCTCGTCGAGGAGCTGGAAACCGAGGCCGAGGAGGCCAACGCCGGCCGGTACCGGCTGCACCACTGGACGGACCGGTGCCCGGAGCAGTGGCTCGAAGCCGTCGCCGCGCTGGAAAACAGCGCGGGCGAGGACGGCGTGCCCGGCGTGGACGACGGGGGCATGGTGTTCGACGCCGGCATCCTCCGCGAGGCCGAAGACGTCGCCATTGCGCAGGGACGCCGGACGGTGGTCACCGCCGTCGAGCACCTCGCCAGCGGCGAGCTCGTGGGGCTGACCACCATCAGCGTCCTCGCGCTGCGCCCCGACGTCGTGTTCCAGGACGACACCGTGGTCCTGCGGGAGCACCGCGGCAACAAGCTGGGCCTGCTGATCAAGGTCTCGAACATGGAGCGGCTCTCGGAGCAGTTCCCGGATGCCCGGGTCCTCTACACCTGGAACGCCCCGGAAAACCGGTACCTGCTCACCGTCAACCGGCAGCTGGGCTTCACCACCGCAGGCGTGACGGGCATCTGGCAAAAGGAACTGCCCAACTTCGGCCCCAGCAACAGCTGAACAGCCCCCCGGGCCAGCAGCCAGCAACAGCAGACCGGGCCCGATTTGGAGCGCGCGCCTCCTCTCGCGTAAGCTGGGGGGACCAAAGACCGTCGGTTGTTGGAAATCCACTCTCCCAAGCAAGACTCACTTCTGCAGTCGCGCCGGGAGAGCCAGTGGATCTCCAGACGAAGGACCCTGAACATAGGGCGGCCGGCGCAGGTGAACGAAGCAAAGCTCCGCAGTCATGGACTGCGTCGAGACAAGCCCCGTGCATCTGCGCGGGGCGTTTTTAGTTTTTAGCTCTTTTGAGCGGGGACCGGGAAACACCGGCACTATCCCCGGAAGGAGGGTTATGGCAACGCCTAGCAAGGTTTCAGCAGTAGCTGAGATCACTAACGATTTCAAGGAATCGAACGCCGCTGTCCTGACCGAATACCGCGGGCTCACCGTTGCACAGCTCAAGCAGCTGCGTGTCTCTCTCGGCCAGGACACCAAGTTCTCGGTCGTCAAGAACACCCTGACCGCCATTGCAGCCAAGGAAGCTGGTGTCGAAGCATTCGACGGTCAGCTCGCCGGCCCCACTGCAATCGCGTTCATCAAGGGTGACGCAGTTGCAGCTGCCAAGAGCCTGACGGATTTTGCCAAGACCAACAAGCAGCTGGTTATCAAGACCGGTTACTTCGAGGGCAAGGCACTGAACGCCAGCGAAGTTGCTGCCCTGGCAGCACTCGAGTCCCGCGAGCTGCAGCTCGCCAAGGTTGCAGGCATCCTCAAGGCTCCTGCTGCCGCCGCTGTACGCATCATCGACGCACTGCGCCTCAAGCTTGAAGAAGAGAACGGCGCACCGGCTGAAGCCGAAGCGCCCGCCGCTGAAGAAGCCCCGGCCGATGCAGCAGCTGAAGCTCCGGCTGACGCCGCAGCCGAGGCTCCCGCCGACGCCGCAGCCCCCGAAGAGAACTAACTCTCTAAACCAGACTCCGGTGCGAAGGCACGGCTCCGGCCGCCCGAGCACCACAATAGGAAGGACGCCACACCATGGCGAAGCTCACCAACGAAGAGCTCATTGCAGCTTTCAAGGAACTGACCATCATCGAGCTCTCTGAGTTCGTCAAGCTCTTCGAAGAGACCTTCGAAGTTACGGCTGCTGCTGTTGCAGTTGCTGGCCCCGCTGCCGGCGGCGCCGCTGAAGAAGAAGAGCAGACCGCATTCGACGTCATCCTGGAGCACCCGGGCGACAAGAAGATTGCAGTGATCAAGGAAGTTCGCGCCATCACTTCCCTGGGCCTCAAGGAAGCCAAGGACGTTGTTGACAGCGCTCCGAAGGCCATCCTCGAAGGCGTCACCAAGGAAGCTGCCGAGAAGGCTATTGCTCAGCTCGAAGAAGCCGGCGCACGCGTTACCCTCAAGTAACTCGCCGCTTCAGAACTGGCCGGGAACCTCGCGTTTCCGTTCCGCTCCGGGAAACCCCGTCCACTCCGGTGGGCGGGGTTTCCTGCGTTCCGGGCGGAAGCCTCACAGCAACGCGGGGTCACTTACGGCCCATCCCGCCGGTCGGGATGGGCCGTAAGTGACCCCGCGTTGGTTCTTGTTAACCCGGCTGCGCTAGTTACATAGCTCCGTGGGAGTCAGGCGGGTGCGGGTCAGTTGGGTTCGGAGATGTCCGCGACGACGGCGCCGAGGGCGGCGGTCAGGGCGTCGGCGTCCACGAAGGCGCTGTAGCCGTGTTCCCCGGCGCCGAGCGAAATTCTGCGGCCGGTGATGGTCCGGTCCGCATACACCGGCCAGGCCACCGTGCTGCCGAGCGGGGTGATGGTGCCCCGCTCGTAGCCGGTGGCGTCCAGGGCAGCGTCCGCCGTCGGGAGCGAGAGCTTGTTGACCCCGAGCAGGGCGCGGAGCTTGGGCCAGGAAATCTGCCGGTCGCCGGGGATCAGCGCGAACAGGAAACTGCCGTCCTTGTGCTTGACCACCAGCGACTTCACGATGTCCCCGGGCTGGATGCCGAGGATCTGGGCCGCCTCCGCCAGGCTGCCGGCGGCCCGGCGCTCCACAAGCTGGACACTGAGCCCGCGGGCGGCGGCATCGGCCAGGAACCGCTCCCGCCCGGCGCCGTCACCAGCCGCCACGGATTCAGCGCCGGAGTCCGGCGCTGCGCCGTCTGTCATGGCTCAGTCGCGGTACAGCAGCAGCGCTTCGCCCTGGCCGCCGCCGCCGCACAGGGACACCGCGGCCTTGCCGGACCCGCGCCGCTTCAGCTCGTGCGCCGCATGCAGGGCAAGCCTGGCGCCGGAAGCGCCAATCGGGTGGCCCATGGCGATCGCGCCGCCGTGGATATTGCACTTCTCCAGCGGATAGTCGAGGTCCTTGAGCGACTGCACGGCCACGGAGCCAAAGGCCTCGTTGATCTCGATGAAGTCCAGGTCGGCAGCGGACCAGCCGGCCTTGTGCAGGGCGCTCTTGATCGCGTTGGAGGGCTGGGAGTGCAGCGAGTTGTCCGGACCAGCTACCTGCCCGGGCTTTCCGACGACGGCGAGGTACTCGAGGCCGTTGTCCCGGGCGAATTTCCGCGAGGTCAGCACGAGGGCGGAGGCGCCGTCGGACAGGGGCGAGGAGTTGCCGGCGGTGATGGTGCCGTCGGTGACAAAGGCTGCCCGCAGCCCGGCCAGCGAGGAGGCCGTGGTGTCGGGCCGGATGCCTTCATCAGCGGTCAGGACCAGCGGGTCGCCCTTGCGCTGCTTGACGCTGATCGGGGCAATTTCGCCGTCGAACACCCCGTCCTTGGCGGCACGGGCCGCGCGCTGGTGGGATGCCGCCGCTACCTCGTCCTGGGAAGTGCGGTCAATCCCCAGGGTGAGGTTCCTGGTCTCGGTTGACAGGCCCATCGAATGCCCGTCGAAGGCGTCCGTCAGCCCGTCGTGGGCCGCGACGTCGAGCGCCTGCACGGTTCCGTAGGTCCAGCCCTGCCGGGATCCGGGGAGGATGTGCGGCGCGCGAGACATGGACTCCTGCCCGCCGGCGACGACGACGGTCGCGTCGCCGGCCCGGATCATCCGGGCCGCGTCGATCACCGCTGTCAGACCTGAGAGGCAGACCTTGTTGATGGTCACCGTGGGCACGTTCCAGCCGATGCCGGCGCCGATGGCGCTCTGGCGGGCCGGGTTCTGGCCGGCCCCGGCCTGCAGCACCTGGCCCATGATCACCGAGTCCACCTGCTCGGCTTTTACCCCGCTGGCGGCCAGTGCCGCCCGGATGGCGTGGGCGCCGAGCTCGACGGCGGTGAAGCCGGCGAGCTGCCCGTTGAGGCGCCCCTGGGGTGTGCGGGCGGCGGCGAGGATGACAACATCATTGTCGTCTGCAGAGTTGCTCATGGTTATCTCTTCCGATCTGTGTCGATATACAGCAAGGTTATCGTGACCCCCGTCACGGGGCCATTTGACTGCCGGCGGCGGCTGGCAGCGGCTGGCCTGCGGCCGACGGCGGCCGTCCTGCGGACCGGGGCCGCCCCTCCGACGGCCGCCCGGCGGCGGGCAGCAGGCCACGCAGTGAAGAATGCGGCAGACCCTGCGGGGGACGCCGGGGCCGGTGCTTGCATTCCCGGGCGAAGTGGGGTAGACAAGTAGGTTGCTTTGCCGTATCGTAGATATTTGCGTCTTCCCTGTTTACCTTCAGCCTTCATATAGCGGTGGGCTTAGCCTGGCAGCTGCGCCATCAATGTGCCGTCAACCACGGCACCAGCGTGGGCAGCCCGGGCCCCGGGTCATATAGCGGAACCGGACTGGTAGCACTGCGGAGTCACTCTGCAGGGTACATAGCGGGGGAGATCTGAAAACGCCTGAAGGTCTGTGGAAGGATCCCTCTTGGTCGCCTCGAGCACCTCTAATGTAAACAACGCTGCAACCGCTATCAATGCCGACAGTACCGACGGTGCAACCCGCCGGCTCTCATTCGCAAAGATTCACGAACCGCTTGACGTTCCGAATCTGCTTGCCCTGCAAACCGACAGCTTTGACTGGCTGGTCGGCAACGAACGCTGGCAGGCACGCGTCGCCAAGGCCGTCGAAGAAGGCGACCTCAGCGTCGCCACCTCCTCGGGTCTGTCCGACATCTTTGAAGAGATCTCCCCGATCGAGGATTTCCAGGGCACCATGTCCCTGAGTTTCTCCGAGCCGGAGTTCGCTGATCCGAAGTACACCATGGCCGAGTGCAAGGACCGGGACGCAACATACTCGGCTCCGCTGTACGTCAAGGCCGAATTCATGAACAACAACACGGGCGAAATCAAGCAGCAGACCGTGTTCATGGGTGACTTCCCGCTGATGACCGAGAAGGGCACCTTCGTCGTCAACGGCACCGAGCGTGTCGTCGTCTCGCAGCTGGTCCGCTCCCCGGGCGCCTACTTTGAGCGCACCGCCGACAAGACCAGCGACAAGGACATCTTCACCGCGAAGATCATCCCGTCCCGCGGCGCCTGGTTCGAACTCGAAATCGACAAGCGCGACCAGGTCGGCGTTCGCCTCGACCGCAAGCGCAAGCAGTCCGTCACGGTGCTGCTGAAGGCCCTCGGCTGGACCGAAGGCCAGATCCTCGAAGAGTTCGGCCAGTACGACTCCATGCGCGCAACGCTGGAGAAGGACGCCACCGAAACCCGCGAGGATGCCTTGCTGGACATCTACCGGAAGCTGCGACCGGGCGAGCCGCCCACGGTCGAGGCTGCCCAGTCCCTGCTGGACAACCTGTACTTCAACTCCAAGCGCTACGATCTGGCCAAGGTCGGCCGTTACAAGATCAACCGCAAGCTCGGCATCGACCGCTCCCTTGGTGACAAGGAAGCGTCTGTCCTGCACGTTGAAGACATCGTCGCCATGATCAAGTTCCTTGTTGCCCTGCACGCCGGTGAGAAGACCCTCACGGGCAAGCGCGACGGCCAGGACCACGAGCTGCGCGTTGAGATCGATGACATCGACCACTTCGGCAACCGCCGCATCCGCGCCGTCGGCGAGCTCATCGAGAACCAGGTCCGCACCGGCCTGTCCCGGATGGAGCGCGTCGTCCGCGAGCGGATGACGACCCAGGACGTCGAGGCCATCACGCCGCAGACGCTGATCAACATCCGCCCCGTTGTGGCAGCCATCAAGGAGTTCTTCGGAACCTCCCAGCTGTCCCAGTTCATGGACCAGAACAACCCGCTGTCGGGTCTGACCCACAAGCGCCGCCTGTCGGCCCTTGGCCCGGGTGGTCTGTCCCGTGACCGTGCAGGCATGGAAGTCCGAGACGTTCACCCGTCGCACTACGGACGTATGTGCCCGATCGAAACTCCTGAAGGCCCGAACATTGGCCTGATCGGTTCGCTGGCCTCCTACGGACGGATAAACCCGTTCGGCTTCATCGAGACCCCGTACCGGCTTGTGTCCGAGGGTGTCGTCTCCGACGAGGTCGAGTACCTCACGGCCGACGACGAGGCTGAGGTCCTGATTGCCCAGGCCAACGCCCCGCTCGACGAGAACAAGAAGTTCGCCGAAGAGACCGTCCTCGTCCGTGCCCGTGGTGGTGGAGGCGAGCCCGTGCTGGTCCCCGCCGGCGAGGTCGAGTTCATGGACGTTTCCCCGCGCCAGATGGTGTCGGTGGCTACCGCCCTGATCCCATTCCTCGAGCATGACGATGCAAACCGCGCACTCATGGGTGCCAACATGCAGCGCCAGGCCGTGCCGCTGGTCCGTTCCGAGGCGCCGTTCGTCGGCACCGGCATGGAGCGCGCCGCTGCAGTCGACGCCGGTGACGTCACCATCGCGAAGAAGGCCGGTGTGGTTACCGAGGTCTCCGCTGAGCTGGTCATCATGCTCAACGACGACGGTACGGAAACCAACTACCGGATCAACAAGTTCGCCCGCTCCAACCAGGGCAACTGCTACAACAACCGCGTTCTGGTGAGCGAAGGCCAGCGCCTGGAGGTCGGCGGCATCATCGCTGACGGCCCGGCAACGGACCAGGGCGAACTGGCCCTCGGAAAGAACCTGCTCGTGGCGTTCATGTCATGGGAAGGCCACAACTTCGAGGATGCCATCATCCTGTCCCAGCGGATCGTGGCGGAGGACGTGCTGTCCTCCATCCACATCGAGGAGCACGAGATCGATGCCCGCGACACCAAGCTTGGTGCCGAGGAAATCACCCGTGACATCCCGAACGTGTCCGAGGAAGTCCTGGCCGGCCTGGACGAGCGTGGCATCATCCACATCGGCGCCGAGGTCGAAGCCGGCGACATCCTGGTCGGAAAGGTCACGCCCAAGGGCGAGACCGAGCTGACCCCGGAAGAGCGCCTGCTGCGCGCCATCTTCGGAGAGAAGTCCCGCGAAGTGCGTGACACCTCCCTGAAGGTTCCGCACGGCGAGTCCGGCACCGTGATCGGTGTCCGCGTCTTCGACCGCGACAACGACGATGAGCTGCCCCCGGGCGTCAACCAGCTGGTCCGCGTCTACGTGGCTGCCAAGCGCAAGATCACCGACGGTGACAAGCTCGCCGGCCGTCACGGCAACAAGGGTGTTATCTCCAAGATCCTCCCGATCGAGGACATGCCCTTCCTTGCCGACGGTACCCCCGTTGATATCGTCCTGAACCCGCTGGGTGTTCCGGGCCGTATGAACGTCGGCCAGGTGCTGGAAACACACCTCGGCTGGGTTGCCAAGACCGGCTGGAAGATCGAAGGCGAGCCCGAGTGGGCCAAGCAGCTGCCGAACCTGCCGCGCGAGAGTGGCTCGACCACTGTTGCAACGCCGGTCTTCGACGGCGCCCGTGAAGAGGAAATCACGGGCCTGCTCGACTCCACCAACGTCACCCGCGACGGCGTCCGCCTGATCAACTCCTCAGGCAAGACCCGTCTGTTCGACGGCCGCTCCGGCGAGCCGTTCCCGGATCCGATCTCGGTCGGCTACATGTACATCCTGAAGCTCCACCACCTGGTGGACGACAAGATCCACGCGCGCTCCACCGGCCCGTACTCCATGATCACGCAGCAGCCGCTGGGTGGTAAGGCACAGTTCGGTGGCCAGCGCTTCGGTGAAATGGAAGTGTGGGCGCTCGAAGCTTACGGCGCCGCATACACGCTCCAGGAGCTCCTCACGATCAAGTCCGATGACATTCACGGTCGTGTGAAGGTCTACGAAGCCATCGTCAAGGGCGAGAACATCCCGGAGCCGGGCGTTCCTGAGTCCTTCAAGGTCTTGATCAAGGAAATGCAGTCGCTGTGCCTGAACGTGGAAGTTCTTTCCACGGACGGAACCACAATTGAAATGCGTGACTCTGATGACGCAGTCTTCACGGCTGCGGAAGAACTGGGCATCGATCTGTCTCGTGCAGAGCCCAGTTCCGTAGAAGAGGTCTAGCAGGTGATGTACGACGGCGGGTGACCACCCGCCGTCGTACATCCCTCCCTCTTCCCGTAACCCAAGACTTCAGAATTTAGAGAACAAGAGAGAACAGGGACCATATGTCCAGCGAATCCTCCTTCGGCCTCATGCAGATCGGCCTCGCCACCGCGGATGACATCCGGGGCTGGTCTTACGGCGAGGTTAAGAAGCCGGAAACCATCAACTACCGCACGCTCAAGCCTGAGAAGGACGGCCTCTTCTGCGAGAAGATCTTCGGCCCGTCCCGCGACTGGGAGTGCTACTGCGGTAAGTACAAGCGCGTGCGCTTCAAGGGCATCATCTGCGAGCGGTGTGGCGTTGAAGTCACCCGCGCCAAGGTCCGCCGTGAGCGCATGGGCCACATCGAGCTGGCCGCCCCGGTCACGCACATCTGGTACTTCAAGGGTGTGCCGTCCCGTCTGGGCTACCTCCTTGACCTGGCACCGAAGGACCTCGAAAAGGTCATCTACTTCGCCGCCTACATGATCACGAGCGTCGACGCCGACAGCCGCCACGAAGAACTGCCCAACCTCCAGGTTGAGCACGACATCGAGAAGAAGCAGCTGATCGACAACCGCGACTCGGACATCGCCACGATCGCCCGCGACCTCGAGAACGAGATTGCCCGTCTCGAGGGCGAAGGCGCCAAGGCTGCCGACAAGAAGAAGGCCCGCGACTCCGCTGACCGCCAGATGGCTAACGTCCGCAAGCGCGCGGATGCTGAAATCGAGCGCCTCGAGCAGGTCTGGGACCGCTTCAAGAACCTCAAGGTCGCTGACCTTGAAGGCGACGAAGGCCTGTACCGCGAACTGCGCGACCGTTACGGCATGTACTTCGAAGGCTCCATGGGTGCCGAAGCCATCAAGAAGCGTCTTGAGAACTTCGACATGCAGGCCGAGTCGGACATGCTCCGCGACACCATCGCCAACGGCAAGGGCCAGCGCAAGACCCGTGCCCTGAAGCGGCTCAAGGTGGTCAACGCGTTCCTGACGACCAGCAACAGCCCGCTCGGCATGGTGCTGGACGCCGTCCCGGTGATCCCGCCGGAACTGCGCCCGATGGTCCAGCTGGACGGTGGCCGCTTCGCGACCTCCGACCTCAACGACCTCTACCGCCGCGTGATCAACCGGAACAACCGACTCAAGCGCCTGCTTGATCTCGGTGCCCCGGAGATCATCGTCAACAACGAGAAGCGCATGCTTCAGGAAGCTGTTGACAGCCTCTTCGACAACGGCCGCCGCGGCCGTCCGGTCACCGGACCGGGCAACCGTCCGCTGAAGTCCCTGAGCGACATGCTCAAGGGCAAGCAGGGTCGTTTCCGCCAGAACCTCCTGGGTAAGCGCGTTGACTACTCCGGCCGTTCCGTGATCGTCGTCGGTCCGCAGCTGAAGCTGCACCAGTGTGGCCTGCCGAAGCAGATGGCGCTGGAGCTCTTCAAGCCGTTCGTGATGAAGCGCCTGGTTGACCTCAACCACGCCCAGAACATCAAATCGGCCAAGCGGATGGTTGAGCGCTACCGCCCGCAGGTCTGGGATGTCCTCGAAGAGATCATCACCGAGCACCCCGTGCTGCTGAACCGTGCACCTACCCTGCACCGTCTCGGCATCCAGGCGTTCGAACCGCAGCTGGTGGAAGGCAAGGCCATCCAGCTTCACCCGTTGGTTTGTGGCGCCTTCAACGCTGACTTCGACGGCGACCAGATGGCAGTGCACCTGCCGCTGAGCCCCGAAGCCCAGGCTGAAGCCCGCATCCTGATGCTGTCCTCGAACAACATCCTGAAGCCGTCTGACGGCCGCCCGGTGACGCTGCCTTCGCAGGATATGATCATCGGCCTCTACCACCTGACCACCAAGCGTGTCGGTTCAGCTGGCGAGGGCCGGATCTTCTCCTCCGTCGCGGAAGCCATCATGGCGTTCGACCTGCACGAGCTGCACCTGAACTCCCAGGTCAAGATCCGGCTCGAGGGCTTTATCCCTTACGCCGGCTGGGAAGCTCCGGAAGGCTACGAGCCGGGTCAGACCGTGCTCGTCCAGACCTCCCTGGGCCAGGTCCTCTTCAACGAGACCCTGCCCGCGGACTACCCGTGGGTTGAGAACGTTGCCGACAAGGGCGAACTGTCCACCATCGTCAACGACCTCGCCGAGCGCTACCCGAAGGTCGTCACCGCGGCAACGCTGGACAACCTGAAGGATGCCGGTTTCTACTGGGCCACCCGGTCCGGCGTCACCGTCGCCATCTCCGACATCGAGGTGCCCAAGGACAAGCCGCGGATCCTCGCCGGTTACGAGACCATGGCCGCCAAGATCCAGGGCCAGTACGATAAGGGCCTGATCGACGACGACGAGCGTCGCCAGGAACTGATCGAGATCTGGAACAAGGCAACCAACGAAATCGCCCAGGTGATGCGGGACAACCTGTCCCCGATGAACACCATCAACCGCATGGTGTCCTCCGGCGCACGTGGTAACTGGATGCAGGTCCGCCAGATCGCGGGTATCCGTGGCCTGGTGGCCAACCCTAAGGGTGAGATCATCCCGCGTCCGATCAAGTCCTCGTACCGCGAGGGCCTGTCGGTGCTGGAATACTTCATTGCCACGCACGGTGCCCGAAAGGGTCTGGCTGACACCGCGCTGCGTACCGCCAACTCGGGTTACCTGACCCGTCGCCTGGTGGACGTCTCGCAGGATGTCATCGTCCGCGAAGAGGACTGCGGCACGGAGCGCGGCCTGATGACCGCCATCGCCGTCGCTGACTCCAACGGCGAGCTGGTCCTGGACGAGAACGTCGAGAACAGTGCGTACGCCCGCACCCTGGCCGTGGATGTCGTTGACTCCAAGGGCAAGGTCCTGGCAGCAGGCGGCACCGACTGCGGCGACGTGGTCATTGCCGAACTGTTCGCAGCCGGCATCACCGAGGTCAAGGTCCGCTCTGTACTCACCTGTGAGTCCAGCGTCGGCACCTGCGCCCTGTGCTACGGCCGTTCGCTGGCCACGGGCAAGACCGTCGACATCGGTGAGGCTGTGGGCATCATCGCCGCACAGTCCATCGGCGAGCCGGGCACCCAGCTGACCATGCGTACGTTCCACACCGGTGGTGCTGTTTCCTCCAGCGGTGGCGACGACATCACCCAGGGCCTGCCCCGTATCCAGGAGCTCTTCGAAGCCCGTACTCCGAAGGGTGTCGCACCGATTGCTGAAGCAGCCGGCCGCATCGCCATCGAAGAGTCCGAGCGCCAGATGCGCCTGGTCATCACCCCGGATGACGGATCTGAAGAGATCGCTTACCCGGTGCTGCGCCGTTCACGTCTTCTGATCGAAGACGGCGAGCACGTCAGCGTCGGCCAGAAGCTCATCAACGGACCGGTCGATCCCAAGCAGGTTCTGCGCATCATGGGCCCCCGTGCCGCGCAGAAGTTCCTGGTGGACGAAGTCCAGGGCGTGTACCGCAGCCAGGGCATTGGTATCCACGACAAGCACGTCGAGGTTATTGTCCGCCAGATGCTGCGCCGCGTCACGGTCATCGAGTCCGGCGAATCGGATCTGCTGCCCGGCGAGCTCGCCGAGCGCAGCCGCTTCGAGGAGGCCAACCGCCGCGTTGTGTCCGAGGGCAAGACGCCGGCTTCCGGCCGTCCCGAGCTCATGGGCATCACGAAGGCGTCCCTGGCCACCGAGTCCTGGCTGTCCGCGGCTTCCTTCCAGGAAACCACCCGCGTCCTGACGCAGGCGGCCATGGAAGGCAAGAGCGATCCGCTGCTCGGCCTCAAGGAAAACGTCATCATCGGTAAGCTGATCCCGGCCGGCACGGGTCTCCCGCGCTACACCGAGGTCACCGTGGAGCCCACTGAAGAAGCAAAGGCCAACCTGTTCACCGGCCCCAGCGCCTTCAGTGACTTCTCCTACGATTCCCTGGGCGGCGACGGAGCTCCTGAGTTCCACGCCATCCCGCTGGATGACTACGACCTGGGCAGCGACTTCCGCTAACCCGCCCTAACACCCACGCGGGGTCACCTACGGCCCAATCCGCACCCCGGATTGGGTTCGTAGTGACCCCGCGTTGCTGTTTAAGGGTCGGGGCGTCCGGGGCTTTCCTCCGTCGTCCGGGCGGGCCTTCCCGGTGCTGGATCCCCGCCGATTAAGGGCTGGGACCTGACCGTGTTAGACTTGAGACTAATTGTTATTGTGGCAGTGGATGAGTGCGCCGATTGCAGCTGAAAGGCTGAATCAGGTCGACGTTTCCGGTTTGCAGGGTTCTTGTGCAACGTATGCCACATTTCCGCATGCCTAGGGGAAGTCCGGGACGAAAGTCCGTGGGACCCGGCATGCGGCCCGACTATTAAGGCTTCGTTTCAGCTGCTCTGGAGAGAACTTCAAGGCTCGAGCGGCGGGGCGCAGCGACAAGAGAGCGGCCGCCAACGGCCGCTCCGGATAAAACGGAGAACACGAGAGTGCCTACGATTAACCAGCTGGTCCGAAAGGGCCGCACGCCGAAGGTCAAGAAGACCAAGGCTCCCGCGCTTAACGGCAGCCCCATGCGCCGCGGTGTCTGCACCCGCGTGTACACGACGACCCCGAAGAAGCCGAACTCGGCTCTCCGTAAGGTTGCCCGTGTGCGCCTCAACGGTGGCGTTGAAGTCACCGCGTACATCCCCGGTGTAGGCCACAACCTGCAGGAGCACTCCATTGTGCTCGTCCGTGGCGGCCGCGTGAAGGACCTTCCGGGTGTCCGTTACAAGATCGTCCGTGGCGCCCTCGATACCCAGGGTGTCAAGAACCGTAAGCAGGCTCGTAGCCGCTACGGCGCAAAGATGGAGAAGAAGTAATATGCCTCGCAAGGGTCCGGCCCCCAAGCGGCCGCTAGTCCTAGATCCCGTTTACGGCTCCCCGCTGGTCACCCAGCTCATCAACAAGGTGCTCGTTGACGGCAAGAAGTCCACCGCAGAGCGCATCGTTTACGGTGCCCTCGAAGGTGCTCGTGCCAAGTCCGGCGGCGACCCGGTTGCAGCCCTCAAGAAGGCCATGGAGAACGTCAAGCCTTCCCTCGAGGTCCGCTCCCGCCGTGTCGGTGGCGCCACCTACCAGGTTCCGGTTGAGGTCAAGCCGGGCCGCTCGACTGCCCTCGCCCTGCGCTGGCTGGTCGGCTACTCCAAGGCCCGCCGCGAGAAGACCATGACCGAGCGCCTCCAGAACGAAATTCTGGATGCCTCCAACGGTCTCGGTGCCGCTGTGAAGCGTCGCGAAGACACCCACAAGATGGCCGAGTCCAACAAGGCCTTCGCACACTACCGCTGGTAATACTTCCCGGACGCCGCTGGCTCAACAGAGCCGGCGGCGAACGTGCAGTCCATCCGAAAGGGAGACACCGTGGCACAGGACGTGCTTACCGACCTTAGCAAGGTCCGCAATATCGGCATCATGGCCCACATCGATGCCGGCAAGACCACTACTACCGAGCGCATTCTGTTCTACACAGGTGTGAACCACAAGATCGGCGAAACGCACGACGGCGCTTCGACGACTGACTGGATGGAACAGGAAAAGGAACGCGGCATCACCATCACGTCTGCCGCCGTGACCTGCTTCTGGGAAAACAACCAGATCAACATCATTGACACCCCCGGCCACGTGGACTTCACGGTGGAGGTTGAGCGCTCCCTGCGCGTCCTCGACGGTGCAGTTGCCGTGTTCGATGGCAAGGAAGGCGTGGAGCCGCAGTCTGAGACTGTCTGGCGCCAGGCTGACAAGTACAACGTCCCGCGCATCTGCTTCGTCAACAAGATGGACAAGCTCGGCGCTGACTTCTACTTCACCGTCGACACCATCATCAGCCGCCTCGGTGCCAAGCCGCTCGTGATGCAGCTGCCGATCGGCGCCGAGAACGATTTCGTCGGCGTCGTCGACCTGCTCTACATGCGCGCACTGGTCTGGCCCGGCGACTCCAAGGGTGACGTCACCATGGGTGCCAAGTACGAGATCCAGGAGATCCCGGCTGACCTCAAGGAAAAGGCCGAAGAGTACCGCGCAACGCTCATTGAGACCGTTGCAGAGTCCTCCGAAGAGCTCATGGAGAAGTACCTCGAAGGTGAAGAGATCACCGAAGACGAGCTCAAGGCCGGCATCCGCAAGATGACGATCAACTCCGAGCTCTACCCGGTGTTCTGTGGCTCAGCGTTCAAGAACCGCGGCGTCCAGCCGATGCTTGATGCCGTTGTCGATTACCTGCCGAACCCGCTCGACGTCCCGCCGATGATCGGTCACGATCCCCGCGACGAAGAGAAGGAACTGACGCGCAAGCCTTCCTCCGAGGAGCCGTTCTCGGCTCTGGCGTTCAAGATTGCGACGCACCCGTTCTTCGGTCAGCTCACCTTCATCCGCGTGTACTCCGGTCACGTGGAAGCAGGCTCCCAGGTGGTCAACTCCACCAAGGGCAAGAAGGAGCGCATCGGCAAGCTGTTCCAGATGCACGCCAACAAGGAAATGCCGGTTGACGGCGCTACCGCCGGCCACATCTACGCAGCGATCGGCCTGAAGGACACCACCACCGGTGACACCCTGTGCGACTCCAGCAACCAGATCGTCCTCGAATCCATGAGCTTCCCGGAGCCCGTGATCTCTGTTGCGATCGAGCCGAACACCAAGGGCGACCAGGAGAAGCTGTCCACAGCCATCCAGAAGCTCTCCGCTGAGGACCCGACCTTCCAGGTCTCCCTCAACGAGGACACCGGCCAGACCATCATCGCCGGCATGGGCGAGCTCCACCTGGACATCCTGGTGGACCGCATGCGCCGCGAATTCAAGGTCGAGGCAAATGTCGGCAAGCCGCAGGTTGCGTACCGCGAAACCATCAAGCGTGCTGTAGAGCGTCACGACTACACGCACAAGAAGCAGACCGGTGGTTCCGGCCAGTTCGCAAAGATCCAGATCGCGATCGAGCCGCTGGACACGTCCGATGGCGAGATGTACGAGTTCTCGAACAAGGTCACGGGTGGACGTATTCCGCGCGAATACATCCCCTCGGTGGATGCTGGTATCCAGAGTGCGCTGACCGACGGCGTCCTCGCCGGGTACCCGGTTGTCGGCATCAAGGCCACGCTGATTGACGGCGCGTACCACGATGTTGACTCCTCGGAAATGGCGTTCAAGATCGCCGGCCGGATGGCTTTCAAGGAAGCCGCCCGCAAGGCGGACCCTGTTCTGCTCGAACCGCTGATGGATGTCGAGGTCCGCACCCCTGAGGAATACATGGGTGAAGTAATCGGTGACCTCAACTCCCGCCGTGGCCAGATGCAGTCCATGGAAGATGCCCAGGGTGTCAAGGTCATCCGTGCGCACGTCCCGTTGTCCGGCATGTTCGGCTACATCGGTGACCTGCGCTCGAAGACCCAGGGCCGCGCTGTGTACTCCATGACGTTCCACAGCTACGCCGAGGTCCCGAAGGCATTTGCCGACGAGATCATCCAGAAGAACCGCGGCGAGTAGTCTCCACGGCTCTCGCAGCAACAAACTCGGGTGCGTTTCCGGTTCCGGAAATTCGCCTGGTGCAGATGGCCGGTTCCGGTCCGGCCGGCGGCCATCTGCACCGACAGGCTCGTGGGACTAGTATTAGTTCCTGAATCTGCAATTTCATCAATCCAAAGCCCCCCAAGTAGACTTACTGAAGTTTCGTCGCGACAAGCGCGGTCGAAGGGTAAGTCATTTGAAAACGTTCTAGGAGGAACCTGTGGCAAAGGCAAAGTTCGAGCGGACTAAGCCGCACGTTAACATCGGCACCATTGGTCACGTTGACCACGGTAAGACGACGTTGACGGCCGCGATTTCCAAGGTGCTGTACGACAAGTACCCGACACTCAACGAGCAGCGCGACTTCGCGTCTATTGACTCTGCTCCCGAAGAGCGTCAGCGCGGCATTACCATCAACATCTCCCACGTTGAGTACCAGACCGAGAAGCGCCACTACGCACACGTAGACGCTCCGGGTCACGCTGACTACATCAAGAACATGATCACCGGTGCTGCACAGATGGACGGTGCAATCCTCGTGGTTGCCGCCACTGACGGCCCGATGGCTCAGACCCGCGAGCACGTTCTGCTCGCCCGCCAGGTTGGCGTTCCCTACCTGCTGGTTGCGCTGAACAAGTCGGACATGGTCGATGACGAAGAGCTTCTCGACCTCGTCGAAATGGAAGTTCGCGAGCTGCTTTCGGCTCAGGGCTTCGACGGCGACAACGCACCTGTTGTCCGCGTTTCCGGTCTGAAGGCCCTCGAAGGCGACCCGGTTTGGGTCAAGTCCGTCGAGGACCTCATGGAAGCTGTCGACGAGTCCGTTCCGGACCCCGTACGTGACCGTGACAAGCCGTTCCTGATGCCGATCGAAGATGTCTTCACGATCACCGGCCGTGGCACCGTTGTTACGGGCCGCGCCGAGCGTGGAACCCTCGCCATCAACTCCGAGGTCGAGATCGTCGGCATCCGCCCGATCCAGAAGACCACGGTTACCGGTATCGAGATGTTCCACAAGCAGCTCGACGAAGCATGGGCCGGCGAGAACTGTGGCCTCCTGCTCCGCGGTCTGAAGCGCGACGACGTCGAGCGTGGCCAGGTTGTCGTGAAGCCGGGTTCCATCACCCCGCACACCGACTTCGAGGCTAACGTCTACATCCTCTCCAAGGACGAAGGCGGGCGTCACAACCCGTTCTACTCCAACTACCGCCCGCAGTTCTACTTCCGCACCACGGACGTAACCGGCGTTATCACCCTGCCGGAAGGCACGGAAATGGTTATGCCTGGCGACAACACTGAGATGACCGTTGCGCTCATCCAGCCCATCGCCATGGAAGAGGGCCTCGGCTTCGCTATCCGCGAAGGCGGCCGCACCGTTGGTTCAGGACGCGTTACCAAGATCCTCAAGTAATTACTTGTTGATCTGAGTTAGACCTCTGATCGGGTACGCCGTCTGACGGCCCCGTGAAGCAAAGAACAGCCCCGCTGCACTCGCAGCGGGGCTGTTCTTTTTTGTGCCCGTTCCTGGTCGCCCCGGCCTGCAGGACCAAGTCCCCTTACGAACCACGGACCCCGGCCCCACGATGGGGTGGTGGACGAAATCGTGATGACGGCCCACGGTGAGCTGCGCGGCAGCAGGTCCGCCGGCGTGTCCGTCTTCCTCGGGGTGGCGTATGCCGCTCCGCCCTTCGGCCACGGCTCCGGGGGAGGGGGCCGCCGAGGATTGGGCGGACGTCGGCGCGGCGTTCGCGGCGGTGGACCGGGCCGCGCCGTCCGAGGACTGCCTCACCCTCAACATCTGGACGCCGGATCCCGGCACTGCCGGGCTGCCCGTGATGGTCTGGATCCAGGGCGGCATGTTCGAGCCCAGCTCGACGGCGGCCTACGACGGGAGCCGCTTCGCCCGCGACGGCGTCGTGTGCGTTGTCATCAACTGGCGGCCGGGCGCGGAGGGATTCCTCTACCTCGGGGACGGCATCGCCAACCTTGGACTTCTCGACCAGGTCGCGGCTCTGCACTGGGTGCGGGAGAACATTGCCGGCTTCGGCGGGGACCCCGGCGACGTCACGGTCTTCGGCGAGTCCGCGGGTGCGATGAGCATCGGCATGCTGCTCGCGATGCCGCGCGCCGAGGGGCTGTTCCGGCGCGCGATCCTGCAGAGCGGCGCAGCGCACCAGGTCACCCCGGCCGGGCTCAAGGGCGAGCTGATGGCCGACCCGGACCCGGACCGCTGGGGCCAGGCCGTCGTGGCCAGCGGGATGCCGTGGCAGCCCGTGCTCGACGGCGACGTTCTGCCGGGCCCGCCGATCCAGCGGATCGCCGACGGAGCCGGCAGCCAAGTGGACGTGATCGTTGGAACGAACGCGGATGACTGGCGGCTCTGGCTGGTCGTCGGCGGCGCGATCGCCGGGATCTTCGACACCGCGACGACGGATGCGCCGCTGTTTGGTCCGATGCTGGGGCCCGAACCGCCGCAGGAGCTGGCGCGTGACATGCACGCCGCGTGGGTGGCGTTTGCGCTCACCGGCGACCCGGGCTGGCCTCGGTATGATCAGGGGCGGAGGGCCACGATGCGCTTCGACACGGCTCCCGGGTCCTGGAGGATCCGCGGTCCTGGGAGCGGGGTGTCTGGGCGGGCATCCGCTGACAGCCCCGCGGTGATAGATTTCATCTAGTCATTGGAATTACTGGGGGCTGACGGGTTCGGGCAGCCGGAGACATGAGGGATCTGTATGCCGAGTGCTGTCCAAACCCTGCTGGTGCTGCTTCTGGTGGCCGGTGCCCTGGTGCTGGGCCTGCGCCGGGGGAGGGCGCAGGAACGCCGGCGTGCCAATGAGGCGCTTAGCGGCGCGTTCGCGGCCGGTTTCCGGGCGGGGCACCTTCAGGGCTGGCGGGACGGCGGGTCCGCCCGCGAGCAGCAGGCGTCAACCCTCCCGCCCGCACGGGCGGCGGCCCAACCGGCCGCGCCCCCGGCAACGCCGGCAGCGCCCCACCCGGCCGCGCCCCAACAGCCAGCGCCCCCCGCGCCGCGACAGACGGCGCCGGTTCAACCCACAGCAACGCCCGCCCCGGCAGCGCCCCAGCCGTGGCCCACGCCGGTTCCGCCGGTCTGGCCCCGCCAGTATCAGCCCCAACTGCCAGTCCAGCACGCGCCGCAGGCACAGCCCCTGCCCGCCCAGTGGTCCGCTGCGCCGCCACAGCCCCCGGCCGTTTACCAGGAATCCGCAGCCGAACGTGCCGCCCGCAAAGAGAAGCGCGACCGGCAAAACATCAACATCACCCTCTACGTCGCCAGCCTCCTGCTGGTCGCCGCCGGCGCCCTGTTCGTAGGCACCTCCCTGCCGGAGGCGCTCCGTTTCGCCGGCGTCGCCGCCATCACGGCGCTGTTCTATGCCGGCGGGCTGTTCCTGCATGCGAGGGCCCCGCGGCTTCGGCCCGCCGCCGTCGCGTTCGCCGGGACCGGCCTGGCCCTGGTCCCGGTGACCGGCCTGGCCCTGTACAACTTCACGCTGCACGACGGCCCCGCCGCCTGGCTGGTCACCTCGGTCGTCGGCACCGTCGCCTACGTCGGCGCCGCGGTGCGGATGGAGAGCAGGGTCCTCGCCTACCTGTCCCTGACGTTTGTGGTCTCGACGGCGTGGTCCGGGGTTGCGGTCCTCGGCGGAGCCCTGGTCTGGTACTTCGTGGCCCTGATCGCCGTCGCGATCCTGTTGACGCTGCTGGCCCTGTCCCGTCCGCGCTGGGTGCCGGGAGTGTTCCTCAAACCGCTGATGGACCTGCACCCCTTCGTGGTCCCCTCGGTGGCAGTGGCCGTGACCTTCGTGCCGCTGCTGCTGGGCAAGGGGGAGTACGCGCTGGTCATGTTCCTGTGCGGCGCCTACTTCGCGCTGATGGCAGCCGTTCCGCAGGGCCGCTTCCGGGTCGCGCACTACTACGGCGCGCGCTTGAGCCTCACCGTGGCGGCCACGGCCGCAGCCTGGGACGCGAGCGAGAGCCTGCCGTGGACGGTGCTGACCGCCCTCGTGCTCGCGGCCCTCCAGGCCGTGCTCGTGGGCTCCGGGCTGAATGTCCTTCCTGCCACCCTGCTCGGCTCGGCCGGCCGCAGGCGGGCGGACGCCCTCGCCACCTTCGGGGTGCAGCTGCTCCTGACGCTGTTGTGGAGTGTTTCGACCCTGTTCGATGCGGCCGTTGACCCTGCGGTTGACGTTCCGGTCTGGGTGCCGTTGCTGCTGGCGCTGCTCACCGGCATGGCCCTCGCAGTGGGCCTGGGCGGGCCGGCAGAATGGGCCCCGCCCGCTGCCCTCGCAATGTCCGCGGCCGTTGGTGACAGCGCTGGCCGCTGGACCGCGGCAGGCCTCCTCCTGCTGGCGGCGCTGTTCTGGGCCGTCCGCTCCCTGCCCGCGGCGGAGCCGCTGCGGCGGCACTTCGTTCTCGCTGCCCGCATCGCGGCGACCCTGACCGTTCCCGCAGCCGTCGCTGCCGTAACGGCCGACGACCCTGACCCACTCGCCGTGCTCTCCGCCTTCCTGCTGGCCCTCGTGGCGCAGCAGCTCGTCACGGCATTCCTCGTCGGGGCGGGGGCGCCCTCGCTGGCGCCCAACGCCAGCCTGGCTGCCTTCACCCTCGCGGCGCTCCCCGCCCTCGCCGGGATGGCCCTCGTGGACGACACCCCGGGGAGGGCGCTCACCGGCACCGCGATCGTGCTGCAGCTCCTCGTCGCCCTGGGCATCGGCTGGGCCCTGTCCGGGCAGGCGGCGGAAGGTTCCCCCTGGCGGCCCGGCGTCCGAGAGCTGCTGCCCCTGGGCATGGCGGCAGCGCTGGCCGGGATGGCGTTCGCCGTCGTCTCGCTCCGGGCGGGCAACATCAGCCTGGCCTTGACGCTGCTGTATCTGGTGTTGACTGCGCTGCGGCGCGTGGAACGGCAGCAGCGGTGGAGCTACTGGTGGATGGCCCGGGGGACCGGCACCGTCCTGGTCCTGACGGGCTACCAGCAGCTCCGGCGGGACACCGGCCCGCTGCTGTTCGGCGGCGAGGAAATCGCGGGGCCGTCGCTGGCAGTGCTGGCGTTGGCGCTGCAGCTGGCCTTCCCGCTGCGGGCGGAGGCCAGAGGACGGGCTCCCGGCGGTGTGCTCACCGACGCGGCCGCCGTCCTCGGGCTGCAGGCCGTCGCCCTGTCCCTGCTCAGGACCGCCAGCTTCCCCAACGAAGGCCCCTCGGCGCAGCTGACCGCTGCGGTCGTCCTGAGCGCCCTCAGCGCGGCGGCGGCGGGCTACGTCCTGCGCGCCCGCCCCGCATCGATGGCGTTTGCCCCGGCCGCGCTGGCGGTGCTGCTGCTGTTCCGGGCGGGCACGGCGGTCGACGTCGAGCTGGTGCTGGGCATCTTTGCCGCGTACAGCGCCGTGATGGTGGTCGCCGCGACTGCGCGCACCGCCAAGGGCGCCTACTTCGCTGCGGCCCGGGTGCTGACCCTGGCTCTGGCGCTCGTTCTCAGCTACGACGCAACGGTCTCCGTCACCGCGGTCTCGGTGACTTTCGGGCTGGTCCTCGCGGCACAGCACGTGATCCGCTGGTTGATGCGGCACCGCCTGGTGGAGGTCCCGTTCCAGCAGGCCGCGGTGTGGATTACGCTCGCCGCCCAGACGGTGCTTCCGCTCGGCTACCTGGCTGCGGACCCGGACGACGGCGGCCGCTGGGTCATCGTGCTGCACCTGGCGCTGCTGCTGGTCTCCGCAGCGCTGGCCAGCCGGATCTTCGCGGCCCGCGGGGCGGCCTACCTGACGGTCTACGCCGCCGTCTTCGCCACGGTGGCTTTGGGGCCGCTGGCGCAGTTCGACAGCGGCTTCTCCGCCGGTGGCTTCCTGGACCGGCCCCTGCTGAGCCGGGACGGCGTCGTGGTGGTGCTGCTCGTGCTCTCGCTGGCCGGCACCGCCGCCGGTCTGCTGTTCCGGCGGACCGTGCGGGCCGACGTCGAACGCTGGCTCTGGCTGGCCGCCTCCGGCGCCTTTGTTGGGACCGCCCTGCTGCTGGCACCGCCGGCGGCTGACTGGCTGGCCGGGGCAGCGGTCCTGGTGCTCGCGGTGGGTCTCCTTGCGGCGTCGCACCTTGAACGCTGGCCCGTGCTCTACGTGCCGGCTGTTGCGGCCGTGCTGGCCGGGGCCACACTGGAAGCCGCCGAACTGCTGGACAACGTGCCGGGCGCCTGGGGCAGCTTCCTGCCGTGGCTGGCCGGCTGCGCTCCGGCTGCGGCGGCGCTCTATGCCGTCCGGTGGCTGCGCCGCGGCCCGCTTGGCGCCGATCCGCTGCGGCGCTGGTCACTCGCTGCTGCCGCGGTCCTGGGTCTTGGCCTCGCGGCGGTTTTCGGGCTGCGCTGGGACGCGACATCCTGGGCCGGCGCCGCGCTCGTGGCCGTCACCGCCGCAGTGTGCTGCGCCGAGGTGCCGGCGGCAGCCCGCAGGGTGGCGGCGGAATTGGGGCTGCTCGCAACGACGGCGGCCGTGCAGCGTGCGGTGCTCTTCACCGGACTCGGCTCCGGCTCCGCCTGGCCTGATTGGTTCTGGGCGCTGCAGTGGTACGTGGTTCTCGCCGCGGTGCTGGGCGCGCTGCGCCTGGCGTCAGGGAACCGCACGGCGGTCCGGGTGCTGTGGTCCGGATCCGCCGGGCTGCTGACGCTGTCCGGCCTGGGGATTATCTTCGGCGGCGATCCGGGGAAGCAACTCTGGGTCCTGGCGCTGATGGCCATGCTGCTGATGGCCGGGCTGGCCGTGGGCGAACGGCTGTTTGTCTGGTGGGGCGCGGCGGGGGTGGCGTTGTGCATCCTGTGGGCGATGCGCCAGTACACCTTCGCGCTGCTGGCCCTCATTGCCGCGGCCCTGATAGCGATCGCGGTCTGGAGGCTGAGCCGCAGCAAGCCTGCTGCTCCCGGGCAGGCGCCCCTTCCCGAGCAGGCGCCCCAGCCCGGGCAGCCGCCGCAGCGTGAGCCGGCGGACCGTGGCTGACCGGGCGGGCCGCTGATATCGTTGCTCCCAACGAAGGGAGCTCACAATGGGCTGGTTGATTTTCCTGTTGGTGGCCGTCGCCGTTGTCGCCGCTGTCTTTTGGGCCAGGAAGCACTTCCGCCACGAGATTGAGCGGGCCAAGCGGATTAACCGGGCGAACCGGCAGGAGTAGCTGGCAGCCGCGGGTTCACCCGCTGGTGGTCAGGCGTTTTCGTGCCCGGCTGAGCGCCTGGTACCAGTAATACGAATCCTTGGGCGTGCGCGCCTGGGTGTCGAAATCCACGTGGACCAGGCCGAAGCGCTGCGAGTAGCCGGCTGCCCACTCGAAGTTGTCCATCAGGGTCCAGACGTAGTAGCCCAGCAGTTCCACGTCCTCGGCGATGCCGCCGGGAGCCGTGGCGTCCAGGGCATGGCCCAGGTGGGATGCGATGTAGTTGATCCGCTCCGTATCCGCGATGGGACCGGACACGTGGTCGGGCTCAGGGAAGCTCGCGCCGCTTTCGGTGATGTACAGCGGCGGAAGCGCTCCGGCGTACCTGTCCTTCAGTTCGCGGAGCAGCGGCCCCAGGTGGTCCGGGGCCACGGGCCAGCCGAAACCTGTGGTCGCGTATTCCGGGAACGCCGCCATATGGAACGGCATCCTCAGCATCGCCTCCGCCGTCCCGACGGGGCTTTCGCCCGGGCCAGCTCCGGTCGCGACCTTCACCGGGTAGTAGTAGTTCAGCCCGTAGAAGTCGATCGGCTGGTGGATGTTCCGCAGGTCGGCGTCGGAGATCTTCCCCATCGAACGGAACCAGGGCTTTGCGATCAGGGGCACCTTCGGATACCGGCCCAGCAGGATCGGGTCGGCGTAGACCCGGTTCAGGACGAGGTCAAAGATGTTGGCCAGGAACCGGTCCGTGATCGAGCGCGACGCCGGCCGGACCGGGGAATGCAGGTTGGTGACGCCCACGGCGCCGGTCACCCCGGCAGCACGCAGCGCCTGCACGGCGAGGCCGTGCCCGAGGAGTTGGTGGTGCACCGAGGGCAGCGCATCGAAAAGCAGGTCGTGGCCCGGGGCATGGACGCCCAGCGCATAACCGTTGAGCGTCACTGACACCGGTTCGTTCAGTGTCACCCACTGGGCCACGCGGTCGCCGAAGCGCTCACCGGCCGCCGCACTGTAGGCCGCGAACCGCTCCGCCGTCGACCGGTTCATCCAGCCGCCGCGGTGTTCCAGCGGCAGCGGGGTGTCCCAGTGGTACAGGGTTGCCATCGGGGAGATGCCGGCCTCGAGCAGCTGGTCGATCAGCCGGTCGTAGAAGTCCAGGCCGGCAGCGTTGAATGGCCCGGTGCCGTCGGGCTGGACCCGCGGCCAGGAGATGGAGAAGCGGTAGGAGTCGATGCCGAGGGTGCGCATCAGTTCGATGTCCTCGGGCGTGCGGTTGTAGTGGTCGCAGGCGACCGCGGGGGAGTGGCCGTCCAGGATGCTGCCGGGTTTCTCGACGAAGGCGTCCCAGCCGGAGGGGCCACGGCCGCCGGCGGCTAGGGATCCCTCAATCTGGAAGGCGGCGGAGGCCACTCCCAGCTGGAATCCGGGGCCCAGGCGCGCCGCGAGGGCCTGAACTGCCACAGGATCCTGCTCAGTCATGCCCCTATCATCCCCACGCTGCCCGCCGAAGGCAATGATCGGCCCCGGGGGATCGGCCGGCGGTCGGTGCGCTGCACCGGGAGTGCCGTCTGTGCGCTGCACCAACCAACAGTGCCGTCGGTGCGCGGCAGCGGGAGAGTAGTCGGTGCGCAGCACGGGAAAACCGCAGCTGTGCTGCCCGGCGTATCCGGCCGCCGCCGTCGAGCCCCCCGCTATGCCCCTGATTCGCTTCTGCCCGTTAATTCCGGCATACTAGATGAGTTGTTCAAGCGCTCCTTCGCGTCCCGATCCGGATAATGCCGGGTGTCAGGGTCCAGGTAGGAGACCAAACATAACCCACTCCCCATGGAACTGCGGGCTTGCACGCGTGAATAGCGCGACACGCCCGACCGCGGGGGTCGGTTACGCCGGCAGGTTGAGGAACCCGGATTTATCCGGATTCAGCTTGTGCGGCGGGTGGTAGTTACGACTTCAATTGCTTCGGCAGCCACATGCAACACGCAAGTTAACAGAGCAGCCCTCACGGGAGCAGCACTAACGAAAGAGAGTCAGGCGACATGGCGGGACAAAAAATCCGCATCCGGCTGAAGTCATACGACCACGAGGTCATTGACTCTTCAGCACGGAAGATCGTTGAGACGGTCACGCGCGCAGGCGCCACGGTAGTTGGCCCTGTGCCGCTGCCGACGGAGAAGAACATCTACTGCGTCATCCGCTCTCCGCACAAGTACAAGGACAGCCGCGAGCACTTTGAAATGCGCACGCACAAGCGTCTTATCGACATCATCGATCCCACGCCGAAGGCTGTTGATTCGCTTATGCGTCTCGACCTGCCGGCCGACGTGAACATCGAAATCAAGCTGTAGGGAGGTGCTGAGAGACTATGACCGCAACCCGTAACGTAAAGGGCCTGCTGGGCACGAAGCTCGGCATGACCCAGGTCTGGGACGAGAACAACAAGCTCATCCCCGTCACTGTGGTCCAGGCAGACTCAAACGTCATCACGCAGCTGCGCAATGCAGACACTGATGGCTATGTCGCCGTTCAGATCGGCTACGGCCAGATCGATCCCCGCAAGGTCACCAAGCCGCTGGCTGGTCACTTTGAAAAGGCAGGCGTCACGCCTCGCCGCCACGTCGTAGAACTGCGCACTGCAGATGCTGACTCTTACGAGCTGGGCCAGGAGCTCTCTGTTGAGCTCTTCGAAGCCGGCCAGAAGATCGACGTCGTTGGCACCACCAAGGGTAAGGGCTTCGCCGGTGTTATGAAGCGTCACGGCTTCCACGGCGTTGGAGCTTCCCACGGTGCCCACAAGAACCACCGTAAGCCCGGTTCAATCGGTGGCGCATCCACCCCGAGCCGCGTCTTCAAGGGCATGAAAATGGCCGGCCGCATGGGCGCCGTTCGTCACACCACGCTGAACCTCACGGTCCACGCGGTTGACGTCGAGAAGTCGCTGCTCCTGATCAAGGGCGCCGTCCCCGGCGCCCGCGGCCAGGTCGTACTCGTACGCACCGCCGTGAAGGGAGCCTAGTTCAATGACTAGCACTGTCAAGGTTGACCTGCCTGCAGAGATCTTCGACGTACAGACCAACGTGCCGCTGCTGCACCAGGTCGTCGTCGCCCAGCTCGCTGCTGCTCGCCAGGGTACCCACAAGACCAAGACCCGCGCCGAAGTTTCCGGTGCAGGCCGCAAGCCGTTCAAGCAGAAGGGCACCGGCCGCGCCCGTCAGGGTTCAATCCGTGCTCCTCACATGACCGGTGGTGGCGTAGTCCACGGCCCCACGCCGCGTGACTACAGCCAGCGCACCCCCAAGAAGATGATTGCTGCTGCCCTGCGCGGCGCTCTCTCTGACCGCGCCCGTAACGGCCGCATCCACGTCGTTGCTGAACTGGTTCCCGGCACCAAGCCGTCCTCCAGCGCAGCACTGGCTACCCTGCGGGGTGTCTCCGAGCGCAAGAACCTGCTCGTTGTCATCGAGCGCGCCAACGACGTTGCTGCACTCTCCGTGCGCAACCTCACTGATGTTCACGTTCTGTACGCAGACCAGCTGAACACCTACGACGTTCTCGTCTCCGATGACGTTGTCTTCACCAAGGCTGCCTACGAAGCATTCGTTGCTTCCAAGGCAGTGGCAAAGAACCAGGAGGATGCCAAGTGAGTGCAGCCACCCTCAAGGACCCGCGCGACGTCGTGCTTGCACCCGTCGTCTCGGAAAAGAGCTACGGCCTGATCGATGAGGGCAAGTACACCTTCCTGGTGGACCCCCGCTCGAACAAGACCGAGATCAAGCTGGCCGTGGAGAAAATCTTCTCCGTCAAGGTCGACTCGATCAACACCATCAACCGTGCCGGTAAGCGCAAGCGGACCAAATTCGGATGGGGTACCCGCAAGAACACCAAGCGTGCAATTGTGAGCCTCAAAGAAGGCACGATCGACATCTTCGGCGGTCCGCTCTCGTAGCGGAGACCACTTTAACGAGGAATATAAATTATGGGAATCCGTAAATATAAGCCGACTACCCCGGGCCGTCGCGGCTCGAGCGTAGCTGACTTCACTGAAATCACGCGGTCGACGCCGGAAAAGTCGTTGGTACGTCCCCTCCCGAAAAAGGGTGGCCGTAACAACACCGGTAAGATCACGACCCGTCACAAGGGTGGTGGCCACAAGCGCCAGTACCGTCTGATCGACTTCCGTCGCCACGACAAAGACGGCGTCAACGCCCGCGTTGCCGAAATCGAGTACGATCCGAACCGCACGGCTCGCATCGCCCTCCTTCACTACATTGATGGCACCAAGCGTTACATCATTGCCCCGAACAAGCTGTCCCAGGGTGACACCGTAGAGGCAGGTGCCGACGCTGATATCAAGCCCGGCAACAACCTCCCGCTGCGCAACATCCCGGTCGGTACCGTAATCCACGCAGTCGAACTGCGTCCGGGTGGCGGCGCCAAGATGGGCCGCTCCGCCGGCGCATCGATCCAGCTCGTGGCAAAGGAAGGCCGTTTCGCCCAGCTGCGTCTGCCTTCCGGTGAAATCCGCAACGTTGACGTGCGCTGCCGCGCAACCGTCGGCGAGGTCGGCAACGCCGAGCAGTCGAACATCAACTGGGGTAAGGCCGGCCGTATGCGGTGGAAGGGCGTTCGCCCGACCGTCCGTGGTGTCGCCATGAACCCGGTCGATCACCCCCACGGTGGTGGCGAGGGTAAGACGTCCGGTGGACGTCACCCCGTCAACCCGAACGGTAAGCGCGAAGGCCGCACCCGCCGTCCCAACAAAGAGAGCGACAAGCTTATTGTTCGTCGCCGTCGTACTGGCAAGAACAAGCGATAGGAGCCTGGACACATGCCACGCAGCCTGAAAAAAGGTCCTTTCGTTGACCAGCACCTCTTTGTAAAGGTAGCCAGGGAAAACGAAAAGGGCACCAAGAACGTCATCAAGACCTGGTCCCGCCGCTCGATGATCGTCCCCGACATGCTCGGCCACACGATCGCCGTACACGACGGACGCAAGCACATCCCCGTGTTTGTCACTGAGTCGATGGTCGGGCACAAGCTCGGCGAATTCGCTCCCACGCGGACATTCCGCGGCCATGTCAAGGACGACCGTAAGGGCAAGCGCCGCTAGGCGCCTGCACTTACGTCAAAGACGAGAGAAGGAAAGCAATGGAAGCCAAGGCAATTGCGCGTCACATCCGCGTAACGCCTATGAAGGCCCGGCGCGTCGTCAACCTTGTTCGTGGTAAGCAAGCGAATGAGGCTCTGGCAATTCTGAAGTTTGCCCCGCAGGCAGCTTCAGAGCCGGTATTCAAGGTAGTTCAGTCGGCAATCTCCAACGCCCGGGTCCTCGCGGACCGCGACGGCGTGGCGTTTGACGAAGGTGACCTCATCATCAGCGAAATGTATGTTGATGAAGGCCCGACCATGAAGCGGTTTCAGCCGCGAGCCCAGGGTCGTGCATTTCAGATCAAGAAGCGCACGAGCCACATCACCGTGGTAGTTGCTACCCCGGAGAAAGAGGAGGCTCGCTAAGTGGGACAGAAAGTTAACCCGCACGGGTTCCGACTCGGCATCACCACCGATCACGTATCGCACTGGTTTGCTGACAGCACCAAGCCCGGCCAGCGGTACAAGGACTTCGTTCGCGAAGACATCCGCATCCGCCAGCTCATGTCCACGGGCATGGAGCGCGCCGGTATCGCCAAGGTTGAAATCGAGCGCACCCGCGACCGTGTCCGTGTGGATATCCACACGGCACGTCCGGGCATCGTTATCGGCCGCCGCGGTGCAGAAGCAGACCGCATCCGCGGCGAGCTCGAAAAGCTCACGGGCAAGCAGGTCCAGCTGAACATCCTCGAGGTCAAGAACCCCGAGATGGAAGCACAGCTTGTTGCCCAGGGCGTTGCTGAGCAGCTGACTTCCCGCGTGGCTTTCCGCCGTGCGATGAAGAAGGCCATGCAGTCCGCACAGCGCGCCGGTGCCAAGGGCATCCGGATCGCTTGCTCGGGTCGACTGGGCGGCGCAGAAATGTCCCGCTCGGAGTTCTACCGCGAAGGCCGTGTGCCCCTGCACACCCTCCGCGCGAACATCGACTACGGCTTCTACGAGGCCAAGACCACCTTCGGCCGCATCGGCGTGAAGGTCTGGATCTACAAGGGTGACGTCACCGCCAAGGAACTGGCTCAGCAGGCAGCTGCTGCTCCGTCCCGCGGCCGTGGTCCCAGCGATCGCCCGGGCCGCCCGGGTGGCGCTGACCGTGGTGACCGCCGTCGTCGTAACGACCGCCCGGCCGAGGCTGCACCCGCTGCTGCCGAAGCTCCGGCTGTTGAAGCAGCTACCGCAGCCGCACCGGCAGTAGAAGGAGGACAGGCTTAAATGCTTATCCCACGTCGAGTCAAGCACCGTAAGCAGCACCACCCGGGTCGTACCGGGGCTGCAACGGGCGGCACGAAGGTCTCCTTCGGTGAATGGGGTATCCAGGCGCTGAGCCCGGCCTACGTCACGAACCGTCAGATCGAGTCTGCCCGTATCGCGATGACCCGCCACATCAAGCGTGGCGGAAAGGTCTGGATCAACATCTACCCGGACCGTCCGCTGACGAAGAAGCCTGCCGAAACCCGCATGGGTTCCGGTAAGGGTTCTCCGGAATGGTGGGTCTCAAACGTCAAGCCGGGCCGGGTTCTCTTCGAGATCTCCGGTGTCGATGAAGAAACTGCCCGCGAGGCACTTCGCTTGGCGATCCACAAGCTCCCGTTGAAGGCACGCATTCTGCGTCGCGAAGGTGGTGAATAGAAATGTCAGTAGGATCCAAGGAACTTGGAACCGCACAGCTGGACGGTTTCGACAACGAGCGACTCGTTGAGGAACTCCGCAAGGCCAAGGAAGAGCTGTTCAACTTGCGTTTCCAGTCCGCCACCGGTCAGCTGGAGAACCACGGTCGGCTGCGCGCGGTAAAGAAGGACATCGCCCGCATCTACACCGTTCTCCGTGAGCGCGAGCTGGGCATTCGTGCCGAGGTTGCCGCACCGGTTGTGGAAGCCAAGGAAGAAAAGAAGTCCAAGAAGGCTGCAACCAAGAAGGCTGACAAGGCTGAAACGGTTGAGACCGAGGAGGATGCCAAGTGAGTGAAAAGGACGAGAACGTGACGGAAACTGTTTCCGGCGCAGCTACGGCTGCCGAGCGCGGTGACCGTAAGACGAAGCGCGGCTACGTGGTCTCGGACAAGATGGAAAAGACCATCGTTGTCCAGGTCGAGGACCGTGTGAAGCACGCCCTCTATGGCAAGGTCCTTCGCCGCAACACGAAGATCAAGGCTCACGACGAAGAGAACAGCGCCGGCATCGGCGACCTCGTTCTCCTCGCCGAGACCCGCCCGCTCTCCGCTACCAAGCGGTGGCGTCTGGTGGAGATCATCGAGAAGGCCAAGTAACACCTGCAGCCTGGCTGTCGAGAAACCCCCGTTCCCTTCTGGGAGCGGGGGTTTCTCCGTTGCGGCGGCCGGCGGGCCGAAAGCCTGCCGTGCGTGACGCCGTCGTCTGTGGTATGGGCTGATTCTGACTGCGGGCGTAAACGTGCTAAGATTTTGAGTTTGTATGGCGCTATCTGTGCGCTGTCATCATCCTCGTAAACAAGCGTGCCACGGCATAGTGCCCCCTTGCGCCCCGATTCGTCGGAATCCGCCTGGGAAGCAAATGTTTTTGGCACGGGAGTTTAGGCCTGGTCTGGCAAAATCCAGGCAGGTCAAGAGACACCCCGATCAACCGTTCCGCAAGGCTCATTCCGTAGGAAGATTTTCGGTCTGAGAACCAGCGCGACGCAAGGAGTAAATAGTGATTCAGCAGGAGTCGCGACTCAAGGTCGCCGACAACACGGGTGCTAAGGAAATCCTTACCATTCGCGTTCTCGGTGGATCTGGCCGTCGCTACGCAGGCATTGGCGACGTAATCGTCGCTACCGTCAAGGACGCAATTCCGGGCGGCAACGTAAAGAAGGGCGACGTCGTCAAGGCTGTCATCGTCCGTACCAAGAAGGAACGCCGCCGTGCGGATGGTTCCTATATCAAGTTTGACGAGAACGCAGCTGTGATCCTGAAGAACGACGGTGACCCCCGCGGTACCCGTATCTTCGGACCGGTTGGTCGTGAACTTCGCGATAAGAAGTTCATGAAGATCGTTTCTCTGGCTCCGGAGGTGCTTTAGTCCATGGCTAAGATCAAAAAGGGTGACCTGGTTCAGGTCATCACTGGCGCCAAGGCTGAGCGCGGCGGCGACAAGGGCAAGCAGGGCAAGGTTCTGCGCGTTTTCCCCGACTCCAACCGCGTGCTGGTTGAGGGCATCAACCGCGTAACCAAGCACACCAAGGTCGGTCAGTCGCAGCGCGGCACCAAGACCGGTGGCATCGAAGTCGTCGAGGCTACGATCCACATCTCCAACGTGGCTCTGGTTGACCCGTCCACCAAGAAGCCCACCCGCGTCGGTTTCCGCACCGAGACCGTTGAGCGCGATGGCGTGAAGCGCGAAGTGCGTGTCCGCGTGGCCAAGAGCTCAGGGAAGGACATCTAATGACTGAGACTCTCGAGACTCCGGCAAGCAAGATCGTTCCTCGTCTGAAGACCAAGTACGCGGATTCCATCAAGAGCACGCTCGTTGAGGAATTCAAGTACGAGAACGTCAACCAGGTTCCCCGTCTGGTCAAGGTCGTTGTGAACATGGGTGTTGGAGATGCCGCCAAGGACTCCAAGCTGATCGACGGCGCTGTCCGCGATCTGACCCTGATCACCGGCCAGAAGCCGCAGGTAACCAAAGCCCGCAAGTCGATCGCACAGTTCAAGCTGCGCGAAGGCATGCCGATCGGTGCACACGCAACTCTGCGTGGGGACCGCATGTGGGAATTCCTGGACCGTCTGGTCACGCTGGCTCTGCCGCGTATCCGTGACTTCCGGGGCCTCAGCGGCAAGCAGTTCGACGGCAACGGCAACTACACCTTCGGTCTGACCGAGCAGGTTATGTTCCACGAGATCGACCAGGATTCCATCGACCGCGTTCGCGGCATGGACATCACCGTCGTGACCACTGCCAAGACCGACGACGAAGGCCGCGCGCTGCTCAAGGCGCTTGGCTTCCCGTTCAAGACCGAAGATTAATCTAGCTACGTAAAAGGTCCGTCCGCGCAGGGTCCGAATTCATTCGGGGCACTGCACGGTGGAAACCGTTATGAGGAAGGGCAAGAGCCCACCATGACAATGACAGATCCCGTCGCAGACATGCTTACGCGTCTGCGCAACGCAAACTCGGCATACCACGATTCCGTGTCCATGCCGTACAGCAAGCTCAAGGCACGCGTTGCCGACATCCTGAAGGCCGAAGGTTACATCGCCTCCTGGAAAGAAGAAGACGCTGAGGTTGGCAAGAAGCTGACCCTCGAGCTCAAGTTCGGTCCGAACCGCGAGCGTTCAATCGCTGGCGTTCGTCGTATTTCCAAGCCGGGACTGCGCGTTTACGCAAAGTCCACCAACCTGCCGCACGTGCTCGGTGGCCTGGGTGTCGCAATCCTGTCCACCTCTTCCGGCCTCTTGACTGACAAGCAGGCCGGCAAGAAGGGCGTGGGCGGCGAAGTCCTCGCTTACGTCTGGTAACGGGAAAGGAAGAGAATAATGTCACGTATTGGACGTCTCCCCATCACCGTTCCTGCCGGCGTTGAGGTCAAGGTTGACGGCTCTGTCGTCAATGTCAAGGGATCCAAAGGCGAGCTGAGCCACACTGTGCCCAGCCCGATCGAGGTTTCCCTGGAAGATGGCACCCTGACTGTCGCCCGCCCGAACGACGAGCGCGCCTCACGTTCGCTGCACGGCCTGACCCGCACCCTGATCGCCAACATGATCCAGGGTGTCACCGCAGGCTACGAGAAGAAGCTTGAGATTGTCGGTACCGGTTACCGCGTTCAGGCAAAGGGTTCTGACCTGGAGTTCGCTCTGGGCTACAGCCACCCGGTTAACATCACGGCACCGAACGGCATCACCTTTGCAGTAGAGACCCCGACCAAGCTCTCTGTTTCAGGCATCTCCAAGCAGCAGGTCGGCGAGGTTGCTGCCAACATTCGCAAGCTGCGGAAGCCGGACCCCTACAAGGGCAAGGGCATCCGCTACGCAGGCGAAGTCATCCGCCGCAAGGTCGGAAAGGCTGGTAAGTAACCATGGCGATCGCAATTAACAAGAAGCGTACGAACAAGAGCAAGTCTGCCCAGCGCAGCCGTCGCCAGCTTCGTATCCGCAAGCGCATCTCCGGAACGGCTGTACGTCCTCGTCTGGTCGTCAACCGTTCCGCACGCCACGTATTCGTCCAGGTTGTCGATGACACCCAGGGCCTGACCGTAGCGAGCGCCTCCACTTTGGAAGCCGACCTTCGTGCATTCGAAGGTGACAAGACTGCCAAGGCCAAGCGCGTTGGCGAGCTCGTCGCCGAGCGCGCCAAGGCTGCCGGTATCGAAGCTGTTGTCTTCGACCGCGGTGGCAACAAGTACCACGGCCGGATCGCCGCCGTCGCTGACGGCGCACGTGAAGGTGGGCTGTCACTGTGACCGAAAATAACGAAAAGGACATTCAGGTGACTGAAGCTGTAGCTGCTCCGGCAACTGAGACCGCTGCGCCTGCTACCACCGACGGCGCCCGTGGTGGCGCTGCTCGTCGTGGTGAGCGTGGCGACCGCGGCCAGGGCCAGGGCCGTGGAGACCGTGGTGGCCGTGGTGGCCGCGACGGTGGCCGCGAAGCCGAAAAGAGCCAGTTCGTAGAGCGCGTCGTAACCATCAACCGCGTTTCCAAGGTCGTCAAGGGTGGTCGTCGCTTTAGCTTCACCGCCCTCGTCGTCGTCGGTGACGGCAACGGTATGGTCGGCGTCGGCTACGGCAAGGCCAAGGAAGTTCCCGCCGCCATCGCGAAGGGCGTCGAAGAAGCCAAGAAGTCCTTCTTCCGCGTTCCCCGCATCGGCAGCACCATCCCGCACCGCGTCCAGGGTGAGGCCGCCGCAGGCGTCGTCATGCTGCGTCCGGCTTCCGCGGGTACCGGTGTTATCGCCGGCGGTCCGGTCCGTGCAGTACTGGAGTGCGTGGGCATCCACGACATCCTCTCCAAGTCGCTCGGATCTTCCAACGCCATCAACATCGTTCACGCGACCGTTGACGCGCTGAAGCGCCTCGAAGAGCCGGCAGCAGTGGCAGCACGCCGCGGCCTCCCGCTCGACGAGATCGCTCCGCCGGCAATGGTTAAGGCGCTCCTGAACCAGAAGGCAGGTGTCTGAGTCATGGCTAAGAACGTGCTTGTCTCCGACGCACAGTTGGAGATCACTCAGATCAAGTCGTCTATTGGCGGCAAGCAGAACCAGCGCGACACCCTGCGGTCCCTCGGCCTGAAGCGGATCGGACACACCGTTGTCCGCACCGCCGACTCCGTGACCGTCGGGATGCTCAACACGGTTCCGCACCTGGTAAAGGTAGAGGAGGCGAAGTAATGGCAGAGAAGAACACCGCCGAGAAGGCACAGGGCGCGGCTGCTGAGAGGCAGAACGCACTGAAGGTGCACCACCTGCGTCCCGCCCCGGGTGCCAAAACCGCCAAGACCCGAGTTGGTCGTGGTGAAGGTTCCAAGGGTAAGACCGCAGGTCGCGGTACCAAGGGTACGAAGGCCCGCTACCAGATCAAGGCTGGCTTTGCCGGCGGCCAGCTGCCGCTGCACATGCGCCTGCCGAAGCTGCGCGGCTTCAAGAACCCGTTCCGGGTTGAGTACCAGGTTGTAAACCTGGACAAGCTCAACGAGCTGTTCCCGGAAGGTGGCGCAGTCACCGTGGAGAACCTGGTCGAAAAGGGTGCCGTTCGCAAGAACCAGCCCGTCAAGGTGCTTGGCACCGGCGACATCACCGTCAAGGTTGACGTCACCGTGCACGCATTCTCGACCAGCGCCGCAGAAAAGATTGCTGCAGCAGGCGGAAGCACCACCGCCCTCTAACGAGGCGGCGGGGCAGATGCCCGTTGTGGAAACTCCCGGTACCGGGGCTCACGCCCTGGTGCCGGGAGTTTTTTTAATTTTCCGGCCCTGCGATTGTTCGCAGGGCGCGTCCACCCGTTAGACTCGGTTGTTGGGTTTATTTGACCTATCTCACACGACTTTACTTAATACTCAGGAGGACGCTTGCTTAGCGCATTTGGCCGGGCCTTTCGCACGCCTGATCTGCGACGCAAGTTGTTGTTCACGCTGGGAATCATCACAATCTTCCGCTTGGGTGCCTTCATCCCCTCGCCTGGTGTGAACTACCAGAATGTCCAGCAATGCTTGCAGAACGGTCAGACCGCGGGCGGCATATACCAGCTCGTGAACCTGTTCAGCGGCGGTGCATTGCTGCAGGTGTCCGTCTTCGCCCTGGGCATCATGCCGTATATCACGGCGAGCATCATCGTCCAGTTGCTCCGGGTGGTCATTCCCCGTTTCCAGGAGCTCTATGAGGAAGGCGCCGCTGGCCAGTCGAAGCTGACCCAGTACACGCGCTACCTCACGATCGCCCTGGGCCTGCTCAACGCCACGACGCTGGTCTCGCTGGCCCGTTCCGGCCAGTTGCTGCCGAACTGCCAGCTGCCGATCATCCCGGACGACAGCATCGTCACCACGATCCTGATCATCATCACGCTGACGGCCGGTACCGGCCTGATCATGTGGATGGGTGAGCTCGTCACCGAAAAGGGTGTCGGCAACGGCATGTCGCTGCTGATCTTCACGTCCATCGTCTCAAGCTTCCCCGGCTCGCTGGGCGCCATCTGGACCTCGCAGGGTCCGGGTACGTTCTTTATGGTCCTGGTGATCGGTCTGCTGACCGTGGCCGCGGTGGTCTTCGTGGAGCAGTCCCAGCGCCGCATCCCGGTGCAGTACGCCAAGCGGATGATCGGCCGCCGCACCGTGGGCGGCACCAGCACGTACATCCCCATCAAGGTGAACATGGCCGGCGTCGTGCCCGTCATCTTCGCGTCCTCGATGCTGTACCTGCCGGGCCTGATCTCGCAGTTCAACCAGCCCAAGCCGGGCGAGCCGCTTGCGCCCTGGGTTGAGTGGATCAACAACAACCTGACCCGCGGTGACCACCCGATCTACATGGCGCTCTACTTCGCCATGATTGTGTTCTTCACTTACTTCTATGTTGCGATCACTTTCAACCCTGAAGAAGTTTCTGACAACATGAAGAAGTACGGCGGCTTCATCCCGGGTATCCGTGCCGGCAAGCCGACCGCAGACTACCTGCAGTATGTGCTTTCCAGGATCACCCTCCCCGGTGCCATGTACCTGGGCTTTGTGGCACTTATCCCGCTGGTCGCCCTGGTCCTGATCAATGCCAACCAGAACTTCCCGTTCGGTGGCACCTCGATCCTGATCATGGTCGGCGTCGGTTTGGAGACCGTCAAGCAAATTGATGCGCAGCTACAGCAGCGTCACTACGAAGGGCTTTTGCGATGACGAGAATGTTGATTATCGGACCTCCCGGATCCGGCAAGGGAACGCAGGCGGAGCGCATTTCAGAGCGCCTCGGCGTCATTGCGATTTCCACTGGGGACATCTTCCGCGCCAACGTCAAGGGCGAGACCCCGCTTGGCATTGAAGCCAAGAAGTACATGGACGCGGGCGACTTCGTCCCGGACAGCGTGACCAACAAGATGGTCCGCGACCGCCTCAGCGAGGACGACGTCGAGAACGGCTTCCTCCTGGACGGCTACCCGCGCACCACCGCGCAGGTGGACTACCTCGACGGGATCCTGGCCGACGGCGACCAGAAGCTCGACGTCGTCCTGCAGCTCACGGCCGACGACGAGGAACTCGTCACGCGCCTGCTGGGCCGGGCCCAGGAAACCGGACGCACGGACGACAACGAAGCCGTCATCCGGCACCGCCTGGACCTGTACCACGGCCAGACGGAGGCTGTTGTCGCCAAGTACGCCGACCGCGGCATCCTGACCCGCGTCGACGGCATCGGCGGCATCGACGAGGTCACCGACCGCGTCATGCAGGCGATCAAAGAGGCCCAGTCGGCCTGATCGGCTACAGACTTTGAGGCCCCTCCCGGGACATCGGGAGGGGCCTCAGGCATTTGGCCGTCCCTCCCGGGCGGCGCAGCCCCAATGAAAGGAAGTTGCGGATGGCATTCGGCCAGCCACGCATCGAATACAAGACCAACCCCCAGATGCGCGCCATGCAGGCGGCCGGGATCGTGCTCAGCCGCGCCCTCGACGCCGCCGTTGCCGCGGCCGCCCCGGGGAAAACCACCAAGGACCTCGACGCCGTGTTCGCCGCGGTCCTCCAGGACGCCGGCGCCACGTCCAACTTCCTCGGCTACCACGGCTTCCCCGCCACGATCTGCACCTCGGTGAACGAGGAAGTGGTGCACGGCATCCCCGGCGGCCGCGTCCTGCAGGACGGGGACATCCTCTCGATTGACGGCGGCGCGATCCTGGACGGCTGGCACTCCGACTCCGCCCGCACCGTGATCGTGGGCACCGTCGACCCCGAGGACCAGCGGCTCTCCGACGTCACCGAGGCCGCGATGTGGCACGGGATCGCCGCCGTGGCGACGGGCAAGTTCGTCGGCGACATCGGCAACGCCGTGGACGACTACGTCTCCTCCGTGCCCGGCAAGGCCCTGGGCATCCTCGAGGACTACGTGGGCCACGGGATCGGCTCTGAGATGCACATGGCCCCGGACGTGCCGAACTACCGCACCAACCACCGCGGGCCCAAGCTCCGCCCGGGGCTGTGCCTGGCCATCGAACCGATGCTGGTGCGCGGAAGCATTGAAACCGCCGTGCTCGACGACGACTGGACGGTCGTGACGACCGACGGCAAGCGGGCCTCCCAGTGGGAGCACTCCGTCGCGGTCCACGAGAAGGGCATCTGGGTCCTCTCCGCGCCCGACGGCGGAGCCGCGAAACTGGCCCCGCTCGGCGTCGTGCCCGTCCCGATTCCCTGACCGGGCACTCACCGAACGACGAAGCCCCAGCGAAGCCGGAATACCAGCATCGCTAGGGCTTCGTCGTGTGGGCGAACGGCCTGCGCCGGGTCAGCTCTTGAGCTTCGGCTTCACGTCCTTGGTGTAGATGCCCTCCAGCGTGGCCTTGAGCGCCGTCATGGTGGCCTTGACGTCGCCCTGCTGGGTGAGGATGGCCGCGGCGGCCTTGGCCATCTCCTGGTCCGCGCCCGGCAGGAACACCCGGGCGTTGTCCTGGACACGGGTCACGGCGAGCTGGTCCATGGCGGTCTTGATCTGCGGGGTGGCCGCGAGCACGGCGGTCATGTCAGCCGAGGTGCGGGTGGGCATGTAGCCGGTCGCCGCAGAGAACTGCGCGGTGTTTTCGGGTTCCGTCATGAACTTCAGGAACGTGGCGGCCGCGAGCTGGACCTCCTTGCTGACGCCACTCGGGATGCCGAGGCCGGCGCCGCCGGTGGGGCAGACGGGGCTCTCGTTCTTGGGCCCGCCCGGCAGGTAGCCAACGCCCACGTTGAACGTCGCGGACTTCAGCACGCCCAGCAGCGAACCCGTGGAGGAGATCGTGGAGGAGGTGATGCCGGCGGCGAAGTCGTCGGCCGCTTCCTTGGACGAGACCCCGGCCCACTTGTCCTTGAAGATGGAGTCCTGCGCCCACTGCAGTGCCGCGACCGACTCGGCGGAGTCGCAGTTGATGGTCCACTCGTTGGACCAGCTGCCGCCCCAGCCCCACAGGTTGTTCTGCAGCGTCCAGCCCGCGTAACCGGCCAGCGCCGGGTAGATGTACGCGTACTGGGCGCCGGAACTGGCCTTCAGCTTGGGCGCCCACTCGGCAAACTCCTGCCACGTCTTCGGGGCGCGGTCCGGCAGCCCCGCGGCCTTGAAGTGGTCCTTGTTGTAGTAGAAGAGCGGGGTGGAGCGGCCGTAGGGGAGCGCCCACTGCTTCTTCTCGTACTGGTAGTCGGCGATCAGGGACTTCTGGAAGTCATCGACCTTGATGTCCAGCTGCTTGATCAGGCTGTCGAGCGCGATGATGTTGCCGTTGGAGTAGTACCGGAACCACCAGACGTCGGAGAGGACCACGACGCCGGGAAGGCCGGACTTCGCGGCCTGGGAGGTCTGGAACTTCTGCGCGATTTCCTCGTAGTTCGCTCCGGCGGTGACCAGGTTGACCTTGATGTCCGGGAACTTGGCCTGGAACTTCTCGATGATGGCCTTCTCCACGTCCTGGGACTTGCCCGGGTGGTTGGACCAGAAATCGAACGATGCTGCGGGCTTGACGCCGCTGAAATCGATGTCCGCGGCACTGGTGGCGGGAGTGCTGCCCCCGGTGGACGGGCCCCCGCAGGCAGCCAGTGCGGCGGCACCGGCTCCGGCACCTGCCAGTCCCAGGAAATTCCGGCGGTCAAGATTAAATGCCATGGTGGATCCTCTCGATGATGCTGACTCGTTGATTGGTGATGATTGTGTGACTGGGGGAGATAGCGGCGGCGGCGTCACCCGGTGACGCTGCCCTGGGTCAGGCCTGCCACGATGTAGCGCTGCAGGGCGGCGAAGACCAGCAGGATGGGCAGGATCACGAGCACGGCGCCGGCCATCAGAATGCCCCAGCCGGAGCCGTTGCCCTCGGAGTTCTGCAGCAGTGTCAGGCCTACCGGCAGGGTCATCGTCTCGGGGCGGTCCGTGATGATGAGCGGCCAGATGTAGTCATTCCATTCGCTCACGACGACGACGAGCGCGACCGTCGCGATCGACGGCCCGGAGACCGGCGCCACGATCTGCCAGAGACGGCGCCAGTGACCGGCGCCGTCGATCTCGGCCGATTCCAGGATGGAAGCGGGGAGCGTCATGAAGTGCTGGCGCAGCAGGAAGGTGCCGAACGCCGTGCCAAGGCCGGGCAGGATGATGCCCCACAGGGTGTTCTTTCCGCCCATTCCCGCGATCAGGATGTAGTTGGGCAGGATGGACACTTGCGGCGGGACCATCAGGGCCACGAGGATCAGCACAAAGATCACGTTTTTGTAGGGGAACCGGACAAACACCAGGGCGTAGGCGGTCAGGATGGCCAGCAGGACCTTGATGGTGGCGCCCACCCCGGTGACGATCAGGCTGTTCACGAAGAACCGGGCGAACGGCACCGTTGTCATGGCGATGTTGTAGTTCTCAAAGTTCAGGCTTTTGGGCAGGATCTTCAAATCCATCGTGATGATCTCGCCGGGCAGCTTGAACGAGCTCAGCACCATCCACAGCAGGGGCAGGAACACCACGAGCGTGGCCAGGATCAGCGGAACATAGCCGCCCACCACGGTCTGGATCAGGTTTGCGCGGGAGAACGGCCGGTGCCGCTGCAGCGGAATTTCGGGGCGGGCGTCCGGGCCGGAAGCAGGGCCGGCGTTATCGGCCGGGTCGGGGCTGACGGGCGACAGTGTGCTCACGAGTAGTGCACCTTCCGTTCGACGAACCGCAGCTGCAGCACGGTGATGATGAGCAGGATGCCGAACAGGATCACGGAGATTGCCGCCGAGTAGCCGGCCCGGTTGAACGCACCGAAGGCCTGCAGATAGGCCTCGTAGATCAGCGTGCTCGTGCCGTTGCCCAGCGGGGTCATGATCCGGATCAGGTCGAACGCCTGCAGCGAGCTGAGCATCGTGGTGATGAGCAGGAAGAAGGTGGTGGGGGAGAGTAGCGGCATGGACATGTTCAGGAAGCGCCGGAAGCCGTTGGCGCCATCCAGCGACGCGGCTTCCATGACGTCCTGCGGGAGCGACTGCAGCCCGGCAAGGTAGACGACGGCGCAGTAGCCCAGATTCTTCCAGATGTAGACGATCATGACCATGACGAGCGAGAGCTGTGGATCGTTGATCCACTGCGGGCTCTGCTGGCCGATGCCTCGCAGCAGCCAGGACAGCACCCCGTAGCCCGGATCGAAAATAAACAGCCAAACGAGCCCGACGCCGACGCCGCTGAGCACGTAGGGGGCGAAGACTGCTGACCGCGCGAACGTTGTGCCGCGGATCCTGGAGTTCAACGCGAGGGCCACCAGCAGTCCCAGCAGCATGGAACCGCCGACCGTGACGAGCGTGAAAACGGCGGTGGTGCCCAGGACCTTGGTGGCATCCGAACTGGTGAAGAAGGTGACGTAGTTGTCGAAGCCCACCACCGTGGCCGAGGCTGAGCCCAGGGTCCAGTCCAGGGTGGAGTAGTAAATGTTGTTGAAGAGCGGGAGGTACGTGAACACCGCTATCAGGATCAGGTTGGGCAGGGCCAGCGCCAGGAAGACAAAGAAGTCCCGCCGGGTTCTGGCGGACCAGCGGGCGCGCGGGGCCGTGGCAGGTTTGGCCTCAACTGAGTCGCGGGGCGGCCGATCGGTCAATTGTCGGGTCATTCAGGTCTCTTACGGGTCTGTGCCTGCCGTGGCAGGCGGGTGAGCGGGGATACCTTGCTATCACTTCACCACATGGTTTGTGGGCAATACCCCGCACAAGACCCCGGGAGATCTTTGTTGTCCAAGGCTTCGTTGCCCGTTAACGCTGTGTGGGAGCAGTCTCCCATATGCGTTGTCCGGAATACAGACATCTTCGGGCGGTTCGTCAAAACGATGGAGTGGAGGGGGTGCCGGCCGCCGGAGCGCACAATGGGACCATGACTGCGATTACTGACGTGCCGGGACTGAGGGTCGGCCATGCCGGCAGGACGGGCGAGGGGTGGCTGAGCGGCGTGACGGTGGTGCTGCCTCCGGCCGGGACGGTAGGCTCCGTCGATGTCCGTGGCGGCGGCCCCGGAACGCACGAGACTGATGCCCTCGACCCGACGACGCTTTCCCGGACCGTCGACGCCGTCGTGCTCACCGGGGGCAGCGCGTTTGGCCTCGCCGCAGCCCTCGGCGCGCAGCTCTGGTGTGAGGAGAAGGGCCGCGGCTTCGCCGTTCCCGGGGGAGTGGTCCCGATCGTGCCGGCCGCGGCGATCTTTGACCTCGGCCGCGGCGGGGACTTCACCGCCCGGCCGGACGCGGCCATGGGCTACGCGGCCACCGCCGACGCCGCCGCCCGCCCCATCTCGCACGACGTCGAACGCGGCAACGTCGGAGCCGGAACCGGAGCAGCCATCGGCCGCGGCAAATACAAAGGCGGAGTAGGCACAGCCTCCATCACCCTGGACAACGGCGTGGTAGTAGGAGCGTTAGCTGTAGTCAACGCGCTCGGCTTGCCGTACACGGGTTTCGACGAGCACGAGCGGCAGCCGCAGAGGGTTTCGGATCCACCGCCCCCCGCGCTCAACACAACCCTCGTCGTCGTCGCCACCAACGCCGTCCTGGACAAGGCCGAATGCAAGCGCACCGCCTCTGCCGCCCACGCCGGGCTGGCCCGCGCGCTGAACCCGAGCCACACCCTGGCCGACGGGGACACGGTGTTCTGCCTCGCCACGGGCGCGCTGGCCCTGGACCGCAGCAGCGAGACGGCCCGGCAGGTAAGTCTGATTACCCTGCAGAGTGCGGCAGCCGACGTCGTGCGGCAGGCCATCCTCGACGGGATCGCCTCAGCGCAGTCTGTGAGCACGCCGGCGGGCGAATTTGGTGCATACGGAGGCTGAGTACGCTACGCTTGCTGGATTTAACATTCGGGCCGCAATGGCGTAGTGTTGTCTGTTGGTTGTCTGCCCTGTTGTGCCCATTTGTGGCCGGGAGGCATCAGCCAATCAATCAAAAAACGTTCGCGGTGATTTTCGGTGCAAACCGGAGGCTGCGGCAAACAACAGTTAGCGGAGGGTATGGCCAAGAAGGACGGGGTCATTGAGATCGAGGGCGTTGTGACTGAGGCGCTGCCTAACGCGATGTTTCGCGTTGAGCTCACCAACAAGCACGTCGTTCTGGCACACATCTCAGGAAAGATGCGCCAGCACTACATCAGGATTCTCCCTGAGGACCGGGTAGTGGTGGAGCTGAGCCCGTACGACCTGACACGTGGTCGTATCGTCTACCGCTACAAGTAAACACTGGCCGGCCGGGGCAACAGCTCAAGGGCCGGTTCAGCTGACCAACTGCAACACGCAAAGGAACGCCATGAAGGTCAAGCCGAGCGTTAAGCAGATCTGCGAAAAGTGCAAAGTGATCCGCCGTAATGGCCGGGTCATGGTGATCTGCGAGAACCCGCGCCACAAGCAGCGCCAGGGCTAATTTCCCTCACGGGAAATCCTGGGCTGCAAGCCCACGCAAGTAAATAAAGGCAGCACAAGCTGATTTGGGACATATGAGCCCGTACAGCTAACCCCCGGTCGGAGGCTGGGGCCGCACAAAACGTGCGGGTGTACTGCCTACGACCTCCGGTTTATACAAGGAGCACTGCCTCTATGGCTCGTCTCGCTGGCGTAGACATTCCCCGCGAAAAGCGGTTGGAAATTGCGCTTACTTACATCTACGGCGTGGGCAAGACCCGTGCACACGAAACCCTGGCTGCCACCGGCATCAGCGCGGACGTTCGGGTCAAGGACCTGTCCGACGCCGAGCTCGTCCAGCTGCGTGATTACATTGAAGGCAACTACAAGGTTGAGGGTGACCTTCGCCGCGAAGTAGCAGCAGATATCCGCCGCAAGGTTGAAATCGGCAGCTACGAAGGTATTCGCCACCGTAAGGGCCTGCCAGTGCGCGGACAGCGTACGAAGACGAACGCGCGTACCCGCAAGGGCCCGAAGCGCACCGTCGCAGGCAAGAAGAAGACCAGATAGTCCCTGCGGGACTAACCAGGTCTTCCCCCAATAACTTTCTGTAGGAGAAAAAATGCCCCCGAAGACTCGTGGCGCGGTTCGCAAGCCGCGTAAGAAGGACAAGAAGAATATCGCGCTTGGCCAGGCGCACATCAAGAGCACCTTTAACAACACCATCGTTTCCATCACGGATCCGAATGGCGCTGTCATCTCCTGGGCTTCATCCGGTGAGGTTGGCTTCAAGGGCTCACGTAAGTCCACCCCGTTCGCAGCCCAGATGGCCGCCGAAGCCGCCGCAAAGCGTGCGCAGGAGCACGGCATGCGCAAGGTTGACGTATTCGTCAAGGGCCCGGGTTCGGGACGCGAAACGGCTATCCGTTCGCTGCAGGCTGCTGGCCTTGAGGTTGGATCCATCCAGGATGTAACCCCCAGCGCCCACAATGGCTGCCGTCCGCCGAAGCGCCGCCGCGTCTAAGGCTTTCCAGCGCACCGGAGCTTGCCCGGACCCTCACCGGTCCGGGCAAGCCCAGTCGCGTTAAGTCTTCAGACCGATTTTTCCACCACCTGTGTTGCGTCATATAGCGGATGCTCGCCGAAAGGAAACCTAAGTGCTCATTGCACAGCGCCCCACCCTCTCCGAAGAGGTCGTCTCCGAAAACCGCTCACGGTTCATCATTGAACCGCTGGAGCCCGGTTTCGGTTACACGCTCGGAAACTCACTCCGCCGTACCCTGCTCTCCTCCATCCCCGGTGCCTCTGTCACGAGCATCCGGATCGATGGCGTGCTGCACGAGTTCACCACGGTTCCGGGTGTCAAGGAAGATGTCACCGAGATCATCCTGAACATCAAGAACCTGTCGGTCTCCTCCGAGCACGACGAGCCGGTTGTTGCTTACCTGCGCAAGCAGGGCCCGGGAGTCGTCACCGCCGCGGACATCGCTCCGCCGGCCGGCGTCGAATTCCACAACCCGGATCTGCACATTGCCACGCTGAACTCGAAGGGCAAGTTCGAACTCGAACTGACCATCGAGCGCGGCCGCGGCTACGTTTCGGCAGCTCAGAACAAGTCCGGTGACTCCGAGATCGGCCGCATTCCGGTCGACTCGATCTACTCACCGGTCCTGAAGGTTACCTTCCGCGTGGAAGCTACCCGTGTTGAGCAGCGCACTGACTTCGACAAGCTCATTGTCGACGTCGAGACCAAGCAGGCCATCGCCCCGCGCGATGCCGTCGCTTCGGCAGGTACCACCCTGGTGGAACTGTTCGGTCTGGCCCGCGAGCTGAACACCGCAGCTGAAGGTATCGAGATTGGCCCGTCGCCGACGGATGCTGCCCTGGCAGCGGACATGGCACTGCCGATCGAGGATCTGGACCTCACCGTCCGTTCCTACAACTGCCTCAAGCGTGAGGGCATCCACACCGTGGGTGAACTCGTGGCCCGCTCCGAGGCCGACCTCATGGACATCCGTAACTTCGGTGCGAAGTCCATCGATGAGGTCAAGGCAAAGCTGGTTGAACTGGGCCTGTCCCTCAAGGACTCGCCTCCCGGATTTGACCTCGCAGCACGCGCCGCAGCAATTGAAGAGGACGACGCCGCTTTCAGCGACGACGAACTCTAACAAACAGATCTTGGCCCGCGGGCTGATGCACCACGGTGTGCACAGCCCAACGGCTTCCATATGAGGAGAAACTATTATGCCTACCCCCGCTAAGGGTCCGCGCCTCGGAGGCGGAGCAGCTCACGAGCGTCTTATGCTCGCGAACCTGTCCGCCGCACTGTTCGAGCACAAGCGGATCACCACCACGGTGACCAAGGCCAAGCGACTGAAGCCGTACGCCGAGCGCCTGGTGACTTTCGCCAAGCGTGGCGACCTGGCTTCCCGCCGCCGTGTACTCGGCTTGATCAGCGACAAGGGCATCGTCCACGAGCTGTTCACCGACATTGCACAGGCAGTGGAGAACCGCAACGGCGGCTACACCCGCATCACCAAGATCGGCAACCGCAAGGGCGACAACGCTCCCATGGCTGTCATCGAACTGGTTCTCGAGCCGGTTTCCGCCAAGCAGGCAGTCGTAGCCGAGGCTACCTCCGCTGCAAAGCGCGACGCTGAGAAGGCTGCTCCGGCCGCCGAGGAAGCTCCCGTCGAGGCCGAGGTTGTTGAGACCGAAGCTGCTGAGGCCAAGTACGCCGGCTCCAAGCCTGCTGTTGCTGGCGAGGATGCTCCTGAGGGCTTCGCTGTCAAGGGCAACGAGGACTCCATGAAGTTCCACGTTCCGGGCTCCCGCTGGTACGACAACACGGTTGCTGAAGTCTGGTTCGACTCCGCAGAATCGGCAGCTGCTGCTGGCTTCGCCCCTGCCGGCGGCGACGCTGCGCAGGCCGGCGCAGCCGAGTAGTCTGCCCTTCTTTCCGAAGTAGACTTGACGTTATGAACGACCAGAAACCCGTTGCCCCTTTTCGAGGGGGCAACGGGTTTTTGCGTGTCCGGCTCGATCTGGCGTACGACGGCGGACCCTTCAGCGGGTGGGCCGTCCAGCCCGGACGGCGTACCGTCCAGGGCACCCTTGAGGAGGCCCTCGCCTTGCTCATCCGCCGGCCCATTCGGGTGACCGTCGCCGGGCGGACCGATGCCGGCGTGCACGCCCGCGGCCAGGTGGTCCACGTCGACTTCAGCGAGGCGGAGTGGCTGGGCCTCAACCGCGGTGTGGAGCTGGATCCTGCCGTTGCGCTGCTGCGGCGGCTCCGCGGCGCCCTGAGCCGTGGTCTCGGGGACCTGACCGGGGCCATCGAGGTCCACAGGGTCACCCCCGCCCCCGTGGGCTTCGACGCGCGGTTCTCCGCGCTCTGGCGACGGTACAGCTACCGGATCGCGGACGGACCAGCCCGCTGGGACCCGCTCGGCCGCAATGCCACGCTGTGGCACCAGGAACGGCTCGACGTCGGACTGCTCAACGAGGGCGCCTCACAGCTACTGGGACTCCAGGATTTCCGCTCCTACTGCAAGCCGCGGGAAGGCGCCACGACCATCCGGGAACTGCAGCGCTTCGAGTTTTCCCGCGGCGCCGACGGCGTCATCGTCGCCACGGTCCAGGCTGATGCGTTCTGCCACAACATGGTGCGCTCCCTGGTGGGTTCGGCGCTGTTCGTGGGGGCCGGCATCGAGGAGCCCGGGTGGCTGTATCGGCGGCTGCTCGACCGCCAGCGCGATGCGAAGTCGGTGCTCTCGGCCCCGCACCCGCTGGTGCTGGAGGAAGTGGCCTACCCCTCGGCGAGCGGGCTGCTGGCCCGGGCGGAGCTGACGCGGGCAATGCGGCAGTAGCGGAGCCGTTGCCCGAAAACTAGGGCGCCGGAGGGACCGCCCCGGCCGGCAGTTCCACGGTGAAGGTGCTCCCGCGACCCGGACTTGTGCTGACGGAGATAGTGCCGCCGTGCCGTTCGACGATCGCCTTTGTGATGGACAGGCCCAGTCCGGCGCCCGGAATCGGGCCGGCGCTGACCGCGGCGCTGCGGAAGTAACGGGAGAAAGCACGTTCGGCGTCGACGGCCGTCATGCCTATGCCGCTATCCTCCACGTGCAGCAGAACCCGGGTCCCCGCGGTGCCGGCGGAGACGTGGACGGCGCCGCCGTCGGGCGTGTACTTGATGGCGTTGGAGACCAGGTTGTCCAGGACCTGGCTGATCCGCAGCGGATCCACTTCAGCCCAGAGCGGGGCCGGAAGGTCCATGGAGAGCGAGACCCGGGCTGCCTCGGCGTAACCCCGGGCCGAGGCGAGACTGGCCTCGACCAGGCTGGCCAGATCAGTCCGGCGCGGGTGGACATGCAGCGTTGAGTCGGCCGACACCAGGAGGTCCGAGACCATCGCCGACAATCGTTCGGCGTTCCGCTGCGCGACTTCAAGCCAGGTCCTGGCGGAGGGGGACAGCTCGGCTGCCTCGAGGCGGAGCAGATCCAGGTTGCCGATGATGGAAGTCAACGGAGTGCGGAACTCGTGCGAGACGGTGGCGACGAGATGGTCCTTCTCCGTCAGGGCATCGACCAACGCGGTTATCTCCTGGTTAAGCCGGTGTTCGCGCTCGTGGCTGTCGGAAAGGAGGGCGTGGAGTTGGGTTTCCCTGTGCCCGGCCAACCGGGATAGCGCCGGCGGCAGAGCACGGGCGAGTCCCGCAAAGCTGCCTTCCGGGTTTCCTACCCGTTGCTGTTTACTCAATGACGCCGAATCCTTTCCTCGCTACCCCAATTTAACTGTATTCGTCACGTTACCTTGACACAGAATGAACATTTATGGCCACTGCTGTGCCTAAATGCCAATTCGCGCTACTGCGTGGGTATTCTGGCAATACTGGCGCGCTCTGTGTGCGCCGCAGTACCGACGCGGCCGCCATGGGGGTGAATGCCGCTGTGCAAAGGGGAGCCATGACTGACCTGGGAGTCGCAGTCGTTATAGAGGACGATGACGACGTTCGCCACCTGGTCGAAGCCGTGCTGAGCCAGGCGGGATTTGACGTCCACGGCGCGACCAGCGGGCGCGAGGGGGTTGAAGTTGTGCGGAGCCAGAACGCCAGCGTCGTGACCCTGGACATTGGCCTCCACGATATTGACGGATTTGAAGTACTGCGCCGCATCCGGCAGTTCAGTGATGCCTATGTGGTCATGCTGACAGCCAGAGTGGACGAGTTGGACATGCTCACTGCCCTGCACACCGGGGCCGACGATTTCCTGACCAAACCGTTCCGGCCGCGTGAACTCCGTGCCCGGGTGGCTGCGATGATGCGCAGGCCGCGGCTGGATGCCCTTCTAGCGCTCCGGGAGCCAGGGGTGGCGACTGCGAAAAGTACTGTGCTGGCCCAGGACTCGTCGTTTATGCACAACGGCCTAATGTTGAACCCGCATACCCGGTCGGTCACCCTTGCCGGCAAACCCACCAGCCTGACCCGTAGTGAATTCGATCTTCTGCACGCCTTGCTCAAGGGGGCCGGCGCTGTCCGGACTAAGGTGGAACTCGTGCGTGTAGTGCGGGGTGAGTATTACGGCGCGGACGCGTACATCAGTGAATCCGACCAGCGTGCCGTCGAGGTGCATATCGGTAACCTGCGGCGCAAGCTGGGAGAGGATTCCGTGCAGCCGCGTTGGCTTCAGACGGTCCGCGGCGTGGGCTACCGGCTCGCGCCTGCCCTGGACTAACTGTCGCGGAGGCTGAGCTGCAGTTCGTCCACCGTTTCATTTCCACTTTCGGCGACTTCGCGCAGGAGCGACCGCGCGAGGACGGCGCGGCCGGCGCGGATGGCATCTTCAAGTTCGGTGGCGAGCTCGGCCAGGCGGATGCCGCCAACCATCGCCGAGGATGTCTTCAAACTCAGTACCGCGTCCAGAGCCGCGGCCTCGTCGCCGCTCGCGAGGGATGTTGCCAAGGATTGGTAGCGCTTGTCCCACATGTTGGTATAGTCCCTCGCGAATCCCTCGGCCACGGCAGTGCTGTCCAGCTGTGATCCGAGTTCCTGCAGTGCGGCAGGATCCACGAGCGGGGGAGCGGCGTCTGGAGCCGCTGGCCTGGCCAGACCCGCGCGACCGGGAGAAGTGTCAGCGGACAGGCCGCTGATCGTGCCGCCACCGTTTGGTGCTCCGAGTAAGGACATGGGTCCACGGTACTGCCTGCCCCGGTTGATGCTTCAGATTCTGGCAATTTCCTGTGGCAAATTTGTGCTTTCCTTTGTTGCCGCTATTGCCCGCTGAAGGTATCTATCGCGTTGATGACGGCGGGGCCAAGGATGGCAATGAAGAGCACCGGGAAGATAAAAAAGAGCAGGGGAAACAGGATCATGACCGGAAGCTTCATGGCTTTTTCTTCGGCCCGTTGCCGCCGCTTGACACGCATTACCTTGGCCTGGATCCGTAGCACCCTACTGATGGCGATGCCGTAGGTATCTGCCTGGACGACGGCCTGGACAAAGCTGCGCAGTTCAGGGATGCTGGTCCGCTCCGCGAGTGCCAGGTAGGACTCACGGCGGCTCCGGCCCACTTGCATGTCCTGCAGCGTCCGGACGAGCTCCTCGGCGAGCGGCCCCTTGCCGTTCTCTCCGGCGCGGGCCATGGCTCCTTCGAAGCCCAGGCCCGCTTCCACAGAGATAAGCATCTGGTCGAGGGTGTTGGCCAGTTCCATCTGCATGGCCTTCTGCCGCTCCTGGCCCTTGCTGTGGAGCATCAGATCAGGGATGAAGTAGCCCAGCACGACCACAAAGAGGCCCACCGCCTTAATAATGGGCGTTGAACCCGTCGCGCTGATGTACCAGCCCAGCAGCGCACCGGCAAGGCCGAGCAAGGGCTTGGCGGCCAGCACCCGTCCAAGGGGAAGGGAGGTGGGGCGACCCGCCAGGGACAGCAGCGTGTCGAGTTTGCGGACATAGCCGGCCGGCGTGAGACGGTATCCGATCCATTCCAGCACCGAGGTCCGTGGTGCCTCGGTGACCACCGCGGTTTCCGTGCCCGCTGCTAGGAGCTCGCGGATGGCCCGGTGTGACTTCCGGTCGACGGAGAGTGCTGTCCAGACGAGATATCCGAGCGGCAGGGAGACCAGGAGCAGGGCGAGTAGTACCGAGGGGTTCATCGACACCTCAGAACTTCAGATCGATGATCTTGCGCATCCACAGACCGCCGATGGTCATCATGATGAGGGACGCGCCGATCATGATCCAACCCAGCAGGTGAGTGAACATGGAGTTCATATAGCCGGGGTTGGCCACCATGAGCATCGCAACGATGCCGAACGGCATGGCCATCAGGATATATGCGGAGAACTTTCCCTCGGCCGCCAGGGACTTGATGTGGCCCTTGATTTCGCTGCGCTCGCGGATAGTTTCGCCCACCTGGTCCAAGACTTCGGCGAGGTTCCCACCCACTTCCCGGTTGATTTGGATCGCCTGGGCTATCCAGACAAAGTCATCACTCCGCATCCGCTCGGCTGTATCGGTGAGGGACGACTGGAGGTCGCGGCCGAGGCTCGTTTCGGTGATCACCCGTCGCATCTCCTCCGCGGTCGGGCTGAGCGATTCGGATGCTGCTGCGTCAATGGCCCGCAGGATGCTGTGGCCTGCCCTGAGGCCGCCGGAGAGAAGTTGAAGGGTGTCGCCGAGTTGCTGGTCAAACATGACGCGGCGCTTGCCGGTGAGGAAGCCGATCACGAGATGACCCGCCAAAGGTGCCAGCAGGACGAACAGGATTGCCAGCAACGGGCCCGCGACAATGAAGCCTGCCAGTGCGCCGACGAAGGCACCGGCCAGCACCAACACAAAGAAGTCGGACTGGCCCAGCCGCAGGCCCGCGTTTTCGAGTGCCTCCCTGCTGAACAACCGCACCTTTCGCTGCGAGAAGTACCCGTCGACCAGGTGGACCGCCGAGCCGGCGAACCGGGTCAATTGCGAGTCTGCTTGGTTCTGGGCGGGCTGACGCCGGTCCAGCGGCACACCCGCCCTTCGCGGGGCGAGCAAAACGAAACCCAGCAGGAAAAGGGCGACCGAGAACAGGCCAACGCCGAGGGGCAGGATTGTCAAGGTCGGCTCACTGCCTTCCGGCTGGCGCCAGGGGAGCGGCGAATACTGCGGGTGAGACATGGATGCCGAAATCTTCGAATCGGTCGATGAACCGGGGCCGGATGCCGGTGGGGACCGGTTTGCCGAGGAACCGGCCGTGGGCATCGACACCGGCGGAATAGTCGAAGACAAAGGCGTCCTGCAGTGTGACGATGTCCCCTTCCATGCCCTGCACCTCCGTGACATGGGTGATGCGGCGGCTGCCGTCGCGCAGACGGGAGATCTGGATGATCAGGTTGACGGCGGAGGCGATCTGCTCCCGGATGGCGCGGAGCGGCAGGTCCATTCCCGCCATCAGGACCAGGGTCTCCAGGCGGGCGACGGCGTCCCGGGGCGAGTTGGAGTGCACCGTGGACAGCGACCCGTCATGTCCGGTATTCATGGCCTGGAGCATGTCCAGCGACTCCCCGCCACGAACCTCACCGACCACGATCCGGTCCGGGCGCATACGGAGGGAGTTCCGCAGCAGCTCACGGATGGTGACCTCGCCTTTGCCTTCGGTATTGGGCGGCCGGCTTTCCAAGCGGACGACGTGGCGCTGTTGGATTTGGAGCTCGACGGCGTCCTCGATCGTCACGATGCGCTCGTCATGGGGCAGGAACGATGACAGAACGTTGAGCAGTGTGGTCTTGCCGGTGCCGGTGCCGCCGGAGACGATGATGTTGAGCTTCGCCTTGACACAGGCATCAAGGAGCTCCGCCATCTCTGGTGTCAGGGTGCCGAACTCGATGAGGTTTTGGACCGTGAGCGGAACTTTGCTGAATTTTCGGATCGTCAACGAGGAGCCGCCCACCGCGAGCGGCGGAATGACGGCGTTAACGCGGGAACCGTCCTCCAAGCGTGCATCCACAAGCGGAGATGATTCGTCAATGCGGCGTCCCACCTTGGAGACGATGCGCTCGATCACTTTGCGCAGGTGGTCTTCGGAACTGAACCTCGATTCTGTGAGCGTCAGTTTGCCGTGGCGCTCAACGTAAATCTGGTCCATGCCGTTGACCATGATCTCCGTTACGGCGGAATCATCCAGGAGCCGCTGCAACGGTCCGTAGCCCAGCACGTCGTCTGCCACGTCCTGGACCAGCCGGAGGCGTTCCTCGCCGGACAACGGGACCTGTTCAGCGTCGATGATGCGGGTGAGTTCTTCCCGGGCGGAGGAACGCAATTCGTCTTCCGTGAGGGCGGAATCGTTGAAGCGACCGCCCATACGCTCGAACAGGGCCGTGGCCGCGCGTTGCTTGAGGGCAGCGAAGACATCCACCGGCTGCGGGCCAACAGAGCGGTGCGGGTCGGTTTGGTCTTCGAACGTGGGGGCTGCGATCGGGGCGCGCGGCCGTTCCATCGGGGCGGGAGCCTTGAGCAGATTGGGAGGCGCGGCGTGGGCGGTTCGGCCGGGCACCGGAGTGAGCCTGGCCGGGGCAACGGACCCGCCCTCGGCGGCGGCGAGACGTTCAGAAAGCTTCACTGGACCACCACTCTTCGGTGGAGTTTCTTTTTTGCCCTGGCACGCCATGCAGGATCGAACCGTTCAACCAGCTGCCGCAGCCCTTTGACGGCCGGGTCTTTGCGGCTCTCCTGGAGTACCGGGATGCCCCGGTTCGTGGAAAATGCGACGGCCTTGGAGCGCGGAATACTGACGTCTACTGGCGCGCCGATGGTGGCTTCGACATCCTGAACGCTGAGTCCAGATGCGGAATCGGCCAGATTCAGTACAACATGACGTGTATCAGGTTGGAGGTCCAAACGCCGGAGGATTTCGAGGCCGGACCTCAGCCCGCGGATGCTGGGAACATCCATGGCGGTCACCCAGACAATGTCCGTGCACTGCTCCATGGCAGCCAAGCCCACCTCCGGTAACCCGGGGGCAGTGTCCACGATGACGTACTGGAACTGCTCGGCGAGCTGACCGAGGAGGCGCGTCACCTGCTCGGGCGTGATGTTGTCCGCTTCTTCGGGGCTCCTCGGCGCGCAGAGAGCGTAGATATTGCCGGGGTGCACGGTCAGGAACGCTTTAAGGACCAGTGAATCGTGGCTCGCCGCGGCGGAGACCGCATCGGTCACAGTGTGCTCCGGGTGGAGGTACAAGCCCGAGGCGACGTCCCCGAACTGGAGGTCCAGATCCACGATCACAACGCCCATGGGGGCAACCTGACCCAGCCCGATGGCGATGTTGGTGGCAATGGTTGTTTTACCTACTCCGCCTTTGGGCGAGAAGACGCCGATCACCAGACCCTTCGGGGCGTCCGGCTGTTGGACCGCTGCCGACCGGTTCTTGCTGGCAAAGGACTGGCAGGCCCGTTCCAGCATGACCCGGATCTGGGCAGCGTCGGCGTTCGGGCTGAGGATATCCCGGATGCCGGCGCGCATGGCCAGCAGCAGGAAATCGGGGTCCGGTTCGCCCACCAGGATGATGCTGAGCTCAGACAGTTGGACGTCAAAGATCGTGGCCAACCGCAGGGCGTCGTCAACGGGCACATCCGGTCCAAGAATGAGGACTTCGGGACGCTGTTGGTCAAGCTTCGCGAACAACTCCCCGGGATCTGAAGGGTTCACGAAGGGGAAGGTCTGCAGGCCTCCCGGCAGGCTTCCGGCCAGAGCCAGACGCACGCGGGAATCGAAGTCGGCATTGGGCGTGATCAGGACAAAACGGCTCATTTGTACACTTCCGGTTTCGTCATGATTCCAGGGCGGCCGCTGTCCTTGGCCGTGAGCGGCTCCTTGCTCAGCCAGAGGGTGCCGAATTCCAAGCCGTAGACGATTTTGGTGGCGTCCACGTCGGTCACGGCGACCGTCAACAGCAACGATCCGGTGGGCAGCGACGTATCCTCGACCGGGGCCGCTGAGCCGCTGGCAGTGGGCTCGGGCGACGGGGCCGCGCTGGCGGCACGCTGCACTGACGTCACCAGGACCTTGTGGAGTGTCAGCTGCGTCGTCTCCTTGTCCGGCTTCGCCTCGATGCCCCCACCTTTCAACGAGATGAAGATGCCGATGTGGTCCCCGGCTACGAGCCGTCCACCAACTACGCGCTGGGGATCCAGCTGGAACGAGACCTCCTGAAGCCCCTCCGGCACCTGCACGGATCCAGCGGACTGCGCGGTTTCGGGTGCGGTCAGCCGTTCCGCGACGAGTTGCTCACCCGGAAGCAGTTCGACAGCGGTGACTTTGCCGGCGAAGGTGTCGAGACTGCGCAGCGCGGACTTTGCCACCGCGGTGCCCGGAAGCGACTGGGCGGTCAAGAAGGGCAGCAGGCTTTCCACGGCAGTACCGGCCGGTACAGGCTTCGTCACTACCAGGACTTTCAAAGGCTCAAGGGCCTGGACGGCCCTCGCGTCCGCACCGCTGGCGTAGGACACCACCAGAACGGCGCCGATCACGGCCAGGACCACGGCGGCGATCCCGGCTAATAGGCGTGACTTCAAAACTGCTCCTGGACTGGTGGTGGAAAGTATAGCGACGGGGGGTTACTGCGTGAGTTTGACGACGCCGGCCCCAAAGTCCTCCGGTGTCCCGTAGGTGTAGGCCTTATCTAGGGAGACGTAATGGACGAAGCTGCCGATGATGCCGGTGCAGCTGCCGTCGCAGGCCAATGCCGGGAGGGACGGCGGCTTGTTGCGGAATGTGCGGGGGAAGGTATTGCCATTGAAACTCCAGCCTGTGACCTGGAAGGCCGCAAAAGAGATGAGTTTGTAGCTAGTGCTGGTGCCGGTACCGGTCACCTGATTGAAAATCGGGAGCAGGACCGTCACGTCCTTGCCTGCTGTGATGTCCGTGGCCCACGCCCGCAACTGGTCATCGCAAATGTTGGGATAGCTGTTCCCGGGTTCGCCAGCCGCCCAATTCGCGGCGTTGACATTTCCCGCACAGGTACCCGAGGCGCGCAGCAGCCAGCCGAATCCGCCCGGAACTACGGCCCCGGACGGCCCGTAATTGCAGCTCGTCTCGCCCTTGCTTCCGTGGCTCACCAAAAGCTGCAGACCGGCGTCTACGTGGCCCTTGACCTGGCAGATGGAGAAGGCGATCGGGAACGTCGTCGGGCCCGCTACCGGGCGGCCCCACTGCACGGTGGCGGCGGCGGTTACGGTAGCGTCGTTGATCCCCAAGGCTCTGGCGAAGAAGAGCGAAACGTTGTTAGAAACCTGCCCGGCTTCCTGCGCTCCGGCCGTCACTTTAACGGTACCGGCGGCCTTATCCACGACGAAGGACGCTATGTTACTGGCGCCGTCTCCGGCGTTCTTGTTTGCCAGTTCCCGTGCCAGCGGCGAAGTGGCATCGCAGTCGGAATCGTTGATGTTGCGGGCGCATTCCTGGGCGATGGCGAGGGCGGCAGCATCGGCCCCGTTGCGGAGCTGGGTCCGTTCGGCGTAGAGCATCCCGACGTCGACGGCGAGGGCGCTGAAGCCCAACAGCGCCACCATCAAGATGGCGACCAGGATGCTGATGGCCCCGCGCTCGCGATCCCTCGGCGGAGCGACTTTAGCTATCCGCCGCATAGCATCACCCCCTTGCCTTCCATCGGGAACGGCCCCGCGATACGTGTCACGGTGGAGAGGGTGTAAGAGATCGTAATGGTCACCTGCGCGCCGGTGGTGCAGGTTGTCGGGCTAATGGTGATGTTGGAATCTGTCAGTGCGGGTTGCATCCCGACGGCCGCATTCCTGGCCGCCGTGCGGGCAGCTGTGGCGTTGTTGCCGATTGCCATGACGCGAACGCCCTCGCGGGCGGCGCTTGATAGCGTGATCTGCGCGTTGTAGGCACGGCCAAATTCCATAATGCCAAGCAGCAGCATGATCAGGACGGGCGCCAGGAGTGCGAACTCCACTGCGACAGCGCCGCGCTCCGTGCCCTCGCGCATGCGTGGCGACCTTTCAACGGATGGATATTGTGGCCGGTTTGCACTGTGGCCGGAGGCCACTACGAACGAGGGTGCGGTGAAGGAATGATTACCCTTCACCGCACCTGTCGATATGTCCTGAGATGAGGCCAGGGACTACGGCGCGGCAGCAGGCGGTACGAGCCCGGCCGTGACGGTTTCGAAGAGGTCTGTCAGCTGGGTACCAAGGGCCGTGACGGCGATGATGATGGCTACGGCGATGAGGGCAACCATAATGCCGTATTCCACGGCAGTTGCACCCTTCTCGTCACGAAGGCGGTTCTTGGCGGTGAACCCAAGGGTCTGAAGGGTTGCGATAAGAGAAAGCACGTGAGCTCCTGAGCGAGTTGGGAAACTGGCCAGACACCAGCTATGCCTGAAAGTTAGCAATGCGATTCGCCCGAAGTTACGCTGCTTGCCGTATCCTGTGCCAAGGCTTCCCAACCTGCACTTATCCTGTGTGTTTTCTGTAAGTAACCTGCGCTTGAGCTAGGCGCAGTGACCGGACGCAAAAGGACCCCCTCGGTTCTGGGGTCCGAGGGGGTCCGGTCTTTTGGAGGACCCCCTCGGCTCTGGGTCCGAGGGGGTCCGGTCATTGGGCGCTGGTGTAGCCGCTTTGATTGGTCTTACATGTTGGAGAAGGCCGCGATGATGTTGATGACGGCCGGCCCGAGGATGACGATGAAGAGCACCGGCAGAATGCACAGCATGAGGGGAAACAGCACCTTGATGGGAAGCTTCATTGCCTTCTCTTCAGCCCGCTGACGTCTCTTGATTCTCATCTGCTTGGCCTGCGTCCGGAGGACGCTTGCTATCGCGATGCCATACACATCCGCTTGGACAACGGCCCGCACGAAGCTCCGCAGGTCTGGGGCTCCGGTGCGGTCAGCCATGGCGAGGTAGGCTTCCCGGCGGCTCCTGCCGACTTGCATATCCTGTAGCGTCCGGAGGAGTTCCGCGGCGAGCGGGCCGCTTCCGTTCTGGCCGGCGCGCGCCATTGCTGATTCAAAGCCAAGTCCGGCCTCCACCGAAATCAGCATTTGGTCCAGGGTGCTGGGCAACTCCAGTTCGATGGCTTCCTGGCGCTTAGCCCCCCGGCTATGGAGAAGCAGGTCCGGAACGAAGTACGCGAGTACGGTCACGAACAACGCCAACAGAATGGTGGTACCCGTGGGGGTTTTGACAACATACAAAACCCCAAAGAGGCCGGCCACCAGGGCGAGTGACGGCTTGATCACCAGCAGCCGCTCCAGCGGCATGCCGGCCGGCCTTCCCGCCTTGGCGAGCAACTTATCCAGCCAGGCCGGATACCCTTTTGGGGCCAGACGCTGACCCAGTTGCGCGAGCTTCGGTGCATTGAGGCCGCCCGAAGTGTCCGCTGACGCTCCCTTGCTTCGTCCAAGATTGTTGCGGACAGCTGCCAGGCCTGTTCGGTCGACTGAGATTACTGCCCAAACCATAACCGAACAGGGAACAACGATGATTGCCACTATGAACCAGGCCATTACGCTCATGGTTGTTCCCCCTAGAACTTAATCTTGACGACACGGCTGAGCCAGAAGGACCCGAGAGCCAGAAGTACAACGGCAAACCCGAGCATGACCCAGCCCAGCACGTTGGTGTATAGAACGCCGAGGTAGCCCGGATTTGAGAAACTCAGGAACAAAAAGATCCCGACGGGCAACGCGATGAGGATATAGGCTGACAACTTGCCCTCGGCACTAAGGGATTTCACTTGACCCTTGATCTGCATCCGTTCGCGGATGGTCTCTCCCACATGGTCCAGTACCTCAGCCAAGTCGCCGCCGACTTCGCGGTGGATTTCGATGGCCTGCGCGGTCCAGTCGAAATCCTCGCTCCGCATTCGTCGCGCTGAGTCGGCCATGGATTCCTTCAGGTCTCGTCCCAGCCTGGTCTCGTTCACTAGACGCGCGAATTCCTCCGAAGTCGGCGCGTCTGACTCCTGCGAGACCGCGTCCACGGCTCGAAGCAGACTGTGACCTGCCCGCAGCCCGCCGGAAAGCATCTGCAGGGTGTCGCCAAGCTGCGATTCGAACTTCGCTCGCCGGTTGCTGGCCATAATGTTCAGGAACAGCATGCCGCCGATGGGCGTCAATAGCACGAATAGCAGAGCCAGTCCCGGCCCGGCCAGCACAAATCCGATGATGCCCGACGTGATGGCGATACATCCGAGCAGGAGAATGTAGTCTGCTTGGCGAATGCGCAGCCCCGCTTCCTCCAACGAGTTGGCGGAGCCGAAGCTGGCGTTCTTGCTGACCTTTTGGTCGACAAAGGAAGATGCAGATGCCGCAACCCGGGTGAGGACCGACGGTTGCTCGGCAACCCCAGGCCTTCTGCGCGAAACATCGATGTCGGATTCACGCCCACGAAGTGTCACAACGAGGAGGAACACCAATGCGGCAAAGCAAAGGAGGACACCAAGAAGCAACAAAAGAGGGCTGTCGGCGGTCACCGGTAACCACCGCCAATCGGCGAATTCCCGAAGACGGCCGGCGAAAGTGCGATTCCCAGTTCCGCGAAGTGATCAACGAAGCGTGGTCTGACCCCGGTGGGAATCGGTCGTCCGACGAAGCGGCCGTTCGCGTCCATCCCCGCGCTGTAGTCGAAAGTGAAGGCGTCCTGAAGCGTGACGACGTCCCCTTCCATCCCTTGGACTTCCGTGACGTGGGTGACTCGTCTGGTTCCGTCCCGCAGGCGCGAAATGTGCACAATCAGGTTGACTGCCGAGGCGATCTGCTCGCGAATGGCGCGGAGTGGAAGATCCATACCAGCCATGAGGACCAAGGTCTCGAGTCTCGCGATGGCGTCGCGCGGGGTGTTTGCGTGCACGGTTGAGATCGAACCGTCGTGGCCGGTGTTCATGGCCTGCAGCATGTCCAGCGTCTCGCCGCCGCGGACTTCGCCAATGACGATCCTGTCCGGGCGCATGCGCAGTGAGTTCCGGACGAGATCGCGGATGCTTATCTCGCCCTTGCCTTCGATGTTCCTCGGCCTGCTTTCGAGCCTGACAACATGTTCCTGCTGCAGCTGAAGCTCGACGGCGTCCTCGATGGTGACGATACGCTCATCAGCGGGAATGAACGAGGACAAGACATTGAGCAAGGTCGTCTTGCCTGTCCCGGTGCCGCCGGAGACGATGATGTTGAGCCGGGCGTGCACGCAGGCATTCAGCAGTTCGGCGATCTCCGGGGAGATGGTGCCAAAGCCGATGAGATCGTTGACTGTCAGCGGCACCCGGCCGAATTTTCGGATGGTCAGCGATGATCCGCTAACGGCCAGCGGAGGGATGATGGCGTTGACACGCGAACCGTCGGACAAACGAGCGTCAACGAGCGGAGAAGATTCGTCGATTCTTCTGCCGACCTTGGTGACAATCCGCTCGATAATCCGGCGCAAGTGTTCCTCGGACGTGAAGCGGGAGCCGGTCAGAAAGAGTTTGCCGGCGCGTTCCACATAGATTTTCTCCGGTCCGTTGACCATTACTTCCGTCACTGCGTCATCGGCAAGGAATTTCTGCAGGGGGCCGAGGCCGATGACATCATCGAGGATTTCCTGAACCAGGCGTTGCCGTTCGCCGGAGGACAACGGAATCTCATCCTCTTCGATGATGGTGCGCAGTTCGCCTTTGGCGTAGTCGTGCAACTCAGCCTCGTCCAGTGAGGAATCCGTGATCCGGCTGCCCATGCGCTCATAGAGCGCAGCGCCGGCGCGTTCCTTGACCGCCGACAAGGCGTCGTTGGCTTCAGCGCTGTGATCTTTGGTGGTTGGTTCATGCCAGGCGGACTCGTTCGGAGCCGTCGCTGCCCACGGGATCTCAGTTCGAGAGGATGCTGGAGTCTTGCCGTCCTGGCCGCGGACGGCTTCAAAGCGATCTGCGAGTGTCATTGGACTACCGCCCTTCGGTGAAGTTTCTTGTGAGGCCGTTGCTCCCAGTTCGGGTCAAACCGCTCGACGAGCTGACGCAGTCCCTTTGCCACGGCATCCCTGGACGCCTCCTGTAGCAGCGGGACGCCCTTGTTGGTGGAATACGGCACGGCATGTGACCGAGGGAGCACCACATCCACCGGGCATCCAATGGTTGCCTCGACATCCTTTAGGGTCAGTCCGCTTCGGCGATCACCAAAGTTAAGAACCACATGCCGGTTCGGGGGTAGCAGGCCTAGCTCCGTAAGGAGTCCGAATCCTGTCCGGAGGCCCTTAATGCTCGGTATGTCCATACCGCAGACCCACAGGCCGTCTGTGGCTTGCTCGAGAGTCGCGAGAACATGCTCCCCGAGCCCTGGTGCGGTGTCCACCACAACGTATTTGAATTCGCTCGCTAGCTGGACTAGTAACCTAGAGACCTGCTCTCCGGTTATCTGATCGGCCTCTATCGGATTGAGGGGTGCGCACAGTGCGTAGATACCTGATGGATGCAGCGTGAGGTATGACTTGAGAACCAAGCTGTCGCCCGCGGCCGCCCCTTTTACGGCGTCCGCGATCGTCTTCTCCGGCTCAAGCATGAGCCCGGAGGCTACGTCGCCAAATTGCAGGTCCAGATCGACCACCACGACGCCCATAGGAGCTATTTTTGCGAGTCCAACCGCGACGTTTGTGGTCACGGTCGTTTTTCCCACGCCACCCTTTGGCGACATGACGGCGATGATTCTTCCGTTTCCGGCCAACGGTTCAACGCTGTTCCCGAGGCCACGCCTGCGTCCGGCAGCCGCGAGGCTGGCGCGTTCCAGCATGATGTGTATGGCGTCTACGTCGGCGCCGGGTTCCAGGAGGTCCCTGATTCCTGCCCGCATCGCGGGCAGTGCAACACTGGGATCGCTATCGGTCACCAGCACCACGCTGATCTCGGGGTACTGGAGGTCGAAGAGACTGGCGAGCCTAAGGGAGTCATCCACCGGGAGGCCCGGTCCCAGCAGAATCACTTCGACGAGATCGCCCGAGAGCATCCGCAGGACGTCGTCCGGCCCAGGCGGCAGGAAGTTGGCTACGATTCCGTGAAATGTTCCGCGAAGGCGGGAAGCCGCCTGCCTGGCCCGGGCTTCGAAATCCGGGTCTGCTGTGATGGCTACGAACCTGCTCATCGGTACAACTCCGGCTTCTTGACGATCAGCGGGGCGCCTTCAGTAGCGGACGAGGGTTCTTTCGTCAGCCACAGGCTTCCGAAGTTGGCCCCGAACGCGATTTTCGCGGCATCGGCATCGTTCCGGGCGAAAGTTACGATCAACTGTCCGGTGGGCAATTCCGTGTTGGCTTGCTCCTCAGCAGTGGCCCCACCGGGGGCCGTTGCGGCAGTCTTCGCCAGCGAACGCTGCACGCTCGTCACCAGTACTTTGTGAAAGATCTGCTGCCCGGACTCGACATCCGGGGCGTCCTTCACGGCTCCCTTGTCAAAGAGGACGACAACGCCCACGGTGTCGCCTGCTGCGATACGCCCGCCGACCACCCGCTGGGCCTCCAGCTGAACCGAAATCTCCTGCATTCCGTCCGGAACCGGTACAGAGCCTGGCGCGGACAGGCTCTCAAGATCGGCCAGCCGGGCCCCGAGGAGCGCTTCGCCGGGCAGCAGATCGACTGCGGCGACCTTCCCGTTGAGGCCCTCCAGGCTCTTTAGGGCGCCGTTGGGCACCGAGGCCGAAGGGAGCGAAGTCAGCTTCACTGCGCTCCTAACCGCTTCGAGATCAGCGCCCTTGGCAACCTGTTGTTGAACCACGAGTACGTCGACCGGCTGCAGGTCCTTTTGGGCCCTCGCCTCCGATGCTGAAACGTATGAGACCAATAAGACCGTGCCAACTATTGCCAGCACAAATGCGACGATGCCTCCCAGTAGGCGTGTTTTCAATTTGCAGTCCCCTTAATGAGTGGATTAATTCGTATTCGTAAGTGGATCAATTCGTGAGTTCGACGACAAAAACGTTGCCCGTTGGAGTGGGCGAGCTACCAGTGAAAAGCCCTGGATCAGCCGAGTACCCGACAAACGTCCCGTAGAGCCCGTTTTCGCCGGGGCCGAAAACACCCGTCGGTCCGGCAACATTTCCCGGAAAATTCCAACCCAGGACTTTGAATCCGGCCCATTTCAGGATCTTGTATTTGACGTTGTTGCCCGTGCACGGATTCAAGACGTCCTTACACGTGTATTCATAGACGGGCAGCGCTACTGTCTGCCCCAGCAGGGGGGAACTGAACAAAGAATCGCAGCCGGTCGGAATTGAAGCGCCCGTACTGGTTCGGCTCCACTCACCAATTGTGGCCGTGACGTTGCACCCGACATTGTTGTCGGGGTTTAACCACGCAAAGCCTCCGGGGATTATCTGATTCGATGGGTTCCTGCCGTTGCAATCTATGGCTCCATGACCTCCGCCCTGGGTCAGGATTTTGTGCGGGAGACCATCCTCCTTGAATTCGCAGGCTGCGAACACAAGTGGCAGAATTGAACGCCCCTTGGTCGGATAGAACCACCGTGCCTGGGCCGCCGCGCGGATCTCCACGGAGTTGATGCCCAGCACCCGGGCCAGATAAAGAGAGAAGTGCTCCCCGCCCGCGCCGGCCGGTGTCTCGGTTGTGACGTCCACGGTGCCGGTGGTCCCCGTTGTCGTGACAATCGCCGAAACAACGTTGCTCGAACCGTCCAAAGCATTGCCGTTGGCGAACGGCGCAGCCTGAACTTTTTGATCTGCAGCGCAGGGCGCTGTAGAAGAGACTTTTTCGCAGGCCTGAGCGATTGCGAGCGCCGCGGAGTCCGCGCCGTTCTGTAGCTGTGTCTTCTCCGAGTACATTGCGCCCACGTCGACGGCAAGAGCTCCGAAGCCCAGAAGGGCAACCATGAGAATGGCGGCGAGCGGCGCAATCACGCCTAGCTCGTTTTCGTTGTCGACGACGTCTGCCGGCGTTCTGGTCATCCCCCGCATCGCATTACCCCTTTTGCTGAAATGCTCATGAAGTCCGGTAGAAAGGGAAGCAGCGTTGGAAGTCCGGTCAAGTAGGCCGTGTTGGCCTGGATCAAGACGACGGCGTCCCGGTTCGGCCCACAGGCACTGATGGTGATCTCGCCAGGCTGCAAATCGGCAATGGGCGCCGCGTTTATTGCCTTTTGTTGGGCGGCACCCAGGGCGTCTGCATCCTTGTAATGGATCGCCATATATCGGGCGGCTTCGCGGGCGCCCTCTGCCATGGAAACCTGGATGCTGAAGGCGCGCCCGAATTCCACGACTCCCAGAATTAGTGCCAGGAAGATGGGGAGAATCAGGGCGAACTCAACAGCGACAGCACCCAACTCCTTGGGCTTCTTGGATCCGTGCGGCTTGACCCGGGGTTTCATCACAGGCCGGCCGTCGCGGCCTGGAAGCCGGGAATAAGCTGTTGCCCGAGCAAGCCGACCGCAAGCACGATGACGGTGGCAATGAAGCCGACCATAAGTGCGTACTCGACTGCGGTAGCACCACTTTGACGCGAACGCACCGAACAGCAAACGTCCATCACTCGTGATGTAATAACTCTCGCTTTGGATTTGAGACCGTTCACGACCCCTCCTGAACCTTGAGACCTGGAAACCTGCGCATGCGCAGACGAATGAAGCCCAGGGGCGAGTGCGTTGGCAGTGGACTTGTCGCCCGAACTGCCGCCGCCCCGCCCCCGGGCGTTCGATGCGAGTGTCGCCTTAGCCTGCTGCGGGACGGGTGAGGCCGGCCGTGACCTGCGTGAAGAGCGTGTTCAGCTGGCCACCCAGGAGGGTAACTGTGCCGATGATGGCGACGGCGATGAGGGCGACCATGAGGCCGTATTCAACGGCGGTGGCGCCCTTTTCGGATTCCATCTTGTTCTTGACGCCGGCGACAAAAGCGAGCATTGAAACCATGAGACCAGTCATTTTAGAGTTCCTTTTCCAGAGTTTTGAGTGAGTAACGGAATTCCAGCTAATCTCTTGCTGCTAACCCTCGGAGTTCCGTTGGGACAACAATTGCATGGCGATTAAGGGCGCAGCAATGAATCGGAATACCCGAGTTTTTGGCGCGGAAAAGGGGGTGCTACGTGTGACTACCCTGGGGTGTACTCAGTTTTTTGATAACTAGTGGGGCGCACTACTCGTATTGATGCGCTTGCTTACCAATGGGAGCAGAGATGCCGCAGTTACTGGAGTTACGGAAGAAGCAGGATGATAGCCAGTCCGGCCGCCAACATCGAGGGGCCGTAGGCAACCTCTTTTGGCTTGTTTTCGCGGTTTTTCAGGACCAGGAAGACTGAGGCCAGGCCGCCCGCAACGAAGGCAAGCGCCCCTCCGTAAAACACCTGCGACCAACCTAGGTAGCCTAAGTACAGTCCAAGTGGTGCGGCGAGCTTCACGTCGCCCATTCCGAGGCCGTTTCTACTGGTCAGGGCAAGAATTAAGTAAGAAGCGAACAATATTGCGGACCCTGCGAGTCCGCGAATCAGGTCACCCGGGGTTCCTTGGGCGAGAGCGGCGACCGCCAGTAGCGCCAGGCCGGCCCCAAGCAAGGGCCCAACGAGCCGATTCGGCAGCAAATGGTGCACAATATCGATCCGGGCCAGCGGAACGGCGAAAATGCCCAGCAATATATAGGCGGGAAGTTCTACTGTAAAACCGAAGCGCCAGGCCAGCAGGGTCGACAGGACAAGGGTGACCGCCGCCGTCGTGATCCTCAGCCTGGTGGTGGCATTGCCGGCCAGCTGGGGGAGCACGCGCCGAACCAGGGCATCCGCCACAAGTCCCAGGCACGCGCCGGCGCAGCCCACGCCGGCAATGAACAGCGGCGATACGGAGCCTTCGGCGGCGATGTCGAGCACGGTTCCTCCAGGTATGCGACGGGCCGGGGGCGGGCAGAATGCATCCGGACACCCCATTTTGACCCAGTGACACGTCATCCGCTATTATTGGTAGTCGTTGTGCGTGTCCTTCTCGATGATGCGTGCCCGCTTGGAATCCGGTTGCAGGATAACTACCCAGCGTGCACATTCGAGACTTCAGGATGACTGGTTACATAGAGCCCTCACCTCTGTTCCGGTAGCGCATAGATAGTAGGTGCACCTTCGAGTGACGCCTAAAACAAGAACGCCAGAACAAGAACGAGGCAAACACCGTGCGTACGTACACCCCGAAGCCCGGCGATATCAACCGCCAGTGGCACGTCATTGACGCCACAGACGTTGTCCTTGGTCGTCTCGCGAGCCAGACCGCAATCCTGCTGCGCGGCAAGCACAAGGCCACCTTTGCGTCCCACATGGACATGGGCGACTTCGTCATCATCATCAACGCTGAAAAGGTTGCCCTCACCGGCGCCAAGCTGGAGCAGAAGCGCGCATACCGCCACTCCGGTTACCCGGGCGGCCTGACCTCCGTCACCTACGCGGAGCTGCTGGAATCCAACCCGGTCCGCGCCGTGGAGAAGGCCATCAAGGGCATGCTCCCGAAGAACTCCCTCGCTGCACAGCAGCTGGGCAAGCTGAAGGTTTACAAGGGTGCCGAGCACCCCCACGCCGCCCAGCAGCCCAAGACATACGAAATCACCCAGGTCGCCCAGTAGTCCTGGCCACCAACAAACTTTTAATCAAGGAGAATCGTGGCTCAGAACGAAGAGACCACCGAGGCCGTTGTGGCTGAGGAAAACCTGACCAGCTACACCTCGGAAAGCGGTCCTGCGGAAGCAGAAGCGCCCAAGAAGGAACGCCCGGCCCTCACGGTTGCCGGCGCAGCAGTTGGCCGTCGCAAGGAAGCCGTCGCACGCGTTCGCATCGTGCCCGGCACCGGCAAGTGGACCATCAACGGCCGCGAGCTGGCGAACTACTTCCCGAACAAGCTGCACCAGCAGGACGTCAACGAGCCCTTCAAGATCCTCGATCTTGATGGCGCCTACGACGTTATCGCCCGCATCCACGGTGGTGGCATCTCCGGCCAGGCCGGCGCCCTGCGCCTCGGCATCGCCCGTTCACTGAACGAAATCGACACCGAGAACAACCGCGCCACCCTGAAGAAGGCCGGTTACCTGCGTCGTGACGCCCGCGTCATCGAGCGCAAGAAGGCCGGTCTCAAGAAGGCCCGTAAGGCTCAGCAGTACTCCAAGCGCTAAACCCGCTTCCAAGCGCACCTGGCGCTTGCAACGAAAGCCCGTTCCGCCTTTATGGCGGGGCGGGCTTTCGCCGTTTAACCAGCCAGTATCCAGCCAATGACCAGCGGAAATGCTGGTCACGGGGTGGCGCCGCGAACCGGGGGAGCGGTCCCGGGACCGGCGGCGGCGCCCTCATCGTCTAAACTTGACCTGATGTCTAGATTATTTGGAACAGATGGTGTCCGGGGTTTGGCTAACGGCCTGCTCACAGCCGAACTGGCGTTGCAGCTGGCCCAGGCCGCCGCCGTCGTGCTCGGCCATGACCGCAATACCGACGGAACACGGCCGCGCGCCGTGGTGGCCCGGGACCCCCGCGCAAGCGGTGAGTTCATCGCTGCGGCCGTGATCGCCGGGCTGTCGAGTTCCGGGATCGACGTTTATGATGCCGGCGTACTGCCCACCCCGGCGGCGGCCTACCTGGTGGCCGACCTGGACGCGGACTTCGGCGTGATGATCTCGGCCTCGCACAACCCCGCCCCGGATAACGGCATCAAGTTCTTTGCCACCGGCGGCCAGAAGCTCCCCGACTCGGTCGAAAACGCCATCGAGGAGCAGCTCGGCAAAGAGCCGCGCCGCCCGGTCGGTGCTGACGTCGGCCGGATCCAGCGCTTCTCCGACGCCGAGGACCGCTACATAGTCCACCTGCTCGGCACCCTCCCGCACCGCCTGGATGGAATCAAGGTGGTGCTGGACTGCGCCCACGGCGCGGCCAGCGGGTGTTCCCCGCAGGTTTTCAAGGACGCGGGTGCCGAAGTGATCGTCATCGGTGCCGAACCGGATGGCCTCAATATCAACGATGGCGTCGGCTCCACCCACCTGGGTCCGCTGAAGCAGGCCGTCCTGGCGTACGGCGCCGATCTGGGGATTGCCCACGACGGCGACGCCGACCGCTGCCTGGCCGTGGACCACGAGGGAGGCGAGGTCGACGGCGACGAGATCATGGCGATCCTCGCCGTGGCGCTGAAGGCCTCAGGCAAGCTCAAGGACGACGTCCTGGTGGCAACCGTGATGAGCAACCTCGGACTCAAGATTGCCCTCCGCGAGGCCGGCATCGGCCTGCGTGAAACCGGCGTCGGGGACCGCTACGTCCTCGAAGAAATGCGCGAAGGCGGCTTCAACCTCGGCGGCGAGCAGTCCGGCCACGTGATTTTCGCCGATTACGCCACCACGGGTGACGGCGTCCTCACCGGACTGCAGATTGCCGCCCAGGTGGCACTCACGGGCCGGTCCCTCAAGGATCTGGCCACGGTGATGACCAAACTCCCGCAGGTCCTGATCAACGTCAAGGGCGTGGACCGCACCCGGGTCAAGGGCGATGCTGCCCTGGAGGCCGCCGTGGCCCTCGCCGAGGCCGAGCTCGGCGACACCGGCCGGGTGCTACTGCGCCCCTCCGGCACCGAACCGGTTGTGCGCGTCATGGTTGAGGCGGCCTCCCCAGAGACCGCCCAGGCCGTCGCGGAACGCCTGGCGCAGGTGGTCCGGACCGAGCTGGCCCTGGAGCTCGTCGCGGACTGACGGCGCTCAACGCACAATCAGCAACTCGACAGCAGTGCGAGACGGGGGGTGCTGATTGTGGGCGCTCACGGGGAAGCTGGCCATAGGGAGAGCTCCTTGTATGGGAACGCTCGGGGATGGGACGGCGACGGTTGTGCGCAAGTGCGGGTGCCGGTACATGCAGCCGGTGGCGGCAGGGTTAGAACAGGCCGGGAACAAATCTCTTAGTTCGTAGCTTGTAAGCTGCATATTCGGGCAAGTTATCCTCCAGTAGCAACTCCTCCTGGACTGCTCGGTATGCCTGGATTGCGCCCAGTGCCAAGAGAATTGCTGTGTTCAACACCGTCGGATCGAAGCATACTGCGCCGGTCAGAGTCGCCATCTCTCCGACGTAGAGTGGGTTACGGATGAGCCGGTAAGGACCGTGCTGCACCAGAGTTCTCACCTGGGCCTCCACGCCGAAACTCTTACCCAGCGTGAACAGGGAGTAGACAGTGAACGACATCCCCACAACCATCAGCCCCACCGCAAAAAAAGCTAATCCCTCGGAAACTTCTGAACCACCACCAAACGCAAAGAGGAAAGGCAGGAAAGTCCCCACGTAGGCGGCGACGGTGGGCGCAATCCGACCGCTCCGGGCACTTGCAGGGTTCCTCGTGAGAAGGAAGAAGACCAACAGGACGTAAAAGAGGGTCAACAGCACCTGGTAGCCCACGTACAACGCAGCGACGAGGGTGGAAGACGATGCGCGATTCCCACCCGAAAATAATGCAAATATCGCCGACAACAACAAAAGTGCCATGACCGGGACCAGAATCACCCGTTCAACGTCAATTGACCTCAACTGCGCGCGAAGTTTCATCGAAAAGTAGCCTTCCAGAGAGTTGCAGACCATCCAGGGAAATCCGCCGTCGTTATTCCGCGGCTTCCCCGGTTGGCGTGGCGGTGCATTGAGCCTAATAGGTCTCCTGGACTTATTAGGGCGAGACGCGCCTTAACGCCGAGCGGAGCCGGATGTTGTAGTGCACATAAGTGCTGTAACCGAGTCGTCGTCGCCGATCACGCGACGGCAGCATATGAATTGCGATTACACCTTAACCACCGAATGGCCCGCCTCGAGAGGCGGGCCATTCGGTGGTTAATCGGTATGGTGAAGCTCGGTTCGTCCTGGGACTACAGCTGGCGCTGCTGCAAGGAGTCGCGGATTTCGGTAAGGAGCGCGATCTGCGGATCCTCGGCTGCCTCTTCCTTGACGCTCGGGTCGATGCCGAGGCGGCGGTTGCGCCGTTCGATCATGTGGTTCATGGGGACGACGACGACGAAGTAGATCGAGGCCGCGACGAGGAGGAAGTTGACGATGGCCGTCAGCAACACTCCGAACTTGATGTCGTTTCCGTTCAGGGTGACGAGCGCGAAGCTGTCGAAGTTGGGCGAACCAACCACCCCTGCGATGAACGGCATGAGCACGCTCTGGACTAGGGCCGTTACCACGGCGCCAAAAGCGGCGCCGATGACGACTGCGACGGCAAGGTCTACGACGTTGCCCTTGAGAATGAAGTTTTTGAATCCTGTCAGCATGATCCCAACGTTAGACAGGCAGTGTGAACACGCCGTGTCGCCGAGGTACGTTTTCTGTTCCGTGTCGGTCCGGCGGGAGCTACTCAGACAAAAAGCCCTACACGTAGGCCGGTGCCGCTTCGAGGCCGAAGTACTCCTCGAGGGTCGCAACGCCCCGGGTGTTCATCGCGGTCGCCGTTTCCACCCCGACGTAGCGCAGGTGCCATGGCTCGTAGTAGTAGCCGGTGACCGGGTGGAGCATCCACGGGTAGCGCACCACAAAGCCGAACCGGTGGGCGTTGTTCCTGGCCCAGACTGCTGCCGGCTGATCGGCGAAGCAGGGCTGGAAGCTGCAGGCCCCGCTGCCGTCGCCCAGGTCGAAGGACCAGCCGGTCTGGTGCTCGGAGTAGCCGGGCCGGGCCGAGGCGGTGTCCGCTTCTGCCTGCCCGCGCGAGGACACATAGCTGTTGTAGGTTGCCGTCTGCGTCGCATAGGACCGGTAGCCGCTCGCCAGCGTCATGATGACGCCGGCCCCGGCCGCGGCGGTGAACATTTGCTCCGCCGCGGCCGCCGTCGTGCTGTTGAGCAGTGCGGCTTCGCCGGAGGTGGCGAGGCGCACGCGTGGCTGGACCAGGTCGGCCGGCCGATACGTGGCGGGGGAGAGCGGCCGGTGTTTGTTTACGATGACCCACGGGCTCGCCGGATCGGTGACCGAGTGCCGGGGCGCGGCGGGCGAGGGCGCCGGGGCCGGCGGAGTGGTCCCCGGTGCCGGTGCGGCGGGACTGTCCGGCAGGGGCTCAGCGGACGACGTGGCGCCGGCTGTTGCCGACCGCGTCGTGATGCCTCCCGCCGTCGTCGTTGTCGCTGAGACAGACGCCGACGACGGCGGCGTGGCAGCTTCGGGGGTGCAGGCGGTCAGCGCCGCGAGGCCGGTTCCCGCCAGCAGCAGGCGGCTGAAGGCCCGCCGGCCCGGCATGCCCGGATCGGACTTCGGACCGGGACCGGATTCCGGCGCGGCCGGCGTCTTCGCAGAAACGTTGTAGCACACCTGTGCTAGACCTTGCGGAGCAGCATGCGGCGGATGGAATGGTCGGCGTCCTTTGTGAGGACCAGTTGCGCGCGGCCGCGGGTGGGGAGCACGTTCTCCTCGAGGTTTGGTTCGTTGATGCGCTTCCAGATCTCGCGGGCGGTCTCCTCGGCCTCAGTATCCGAGAGTGTGGCGTAGCGGTGGAAGTAGGACTCCGGCTGCGCGAACGCGGTGGTCCGCAGCTTGCGGAAGCGGTCCACGTACCACTCCTCGATGTAGGACGTTTTGGCGTCGACATAGATGGAAAAGTCGAAGAAGTCACTCACGGCCAGGCCCTGCCGGCCGTCATGCCGCGGCCGGGCCGGCGCCAGGACGTTCAGGCCCTCGACGATCAGCACGTCGGGCCGGCGCACCACCACTTCCTTGCCGGGGACGATGTCATAGGTGACGTGGGAGTACCAGGGCGCCCGGACCTCCTCGGCGCCGCCCTTGACCTCGCTGACGAAGCGGAGCAGGGCGCGCCGGTCGTAGGATTCCGGGAAGCCCTTGCGCTCGAGCAGTTGCCGCCGCTTGAGTTCCGCCAGCGGGTACAGGAATCCGTCCGTGGTGATGAGCTCAACATTCGGGGTGCCGGGCCAGCGGCGGAGCATCTCGCGGAGCACGCGGGCGATGGTCGACTTCCCCACGGCCACCGATCCGGCGACGCCGATGACAAACGGGGTGCGCTGGGTCTGCTCGCCCAGGAAGGTGGTGGTTGCCGCGTGGAGCTGGCCGGCCGCCTCGACATACAGGTGCAGCAGCCGGGACAGCGGCAGGTAGACCTCGCGGACTTCCCTCATATCCAGCGGATCGCCGAGGCCGCGGAGCCGGATCACGTCCTCCTGGTTGAGCGGCTGCTCCATTTGGGCAGCGAGCCGGGACCAGGTCTGCCGGTCCAGCTCCACGAACGGGGAGCCGCCGTCGCCGTTCGCTTCATTGCGTTGCAAAGTCACCCTAGAGATTCTGCCCTCCGCTGGGCCGAGAGCGAAATGGGGACTCCGGGACTGCCGTGTCCGGGCGGGGAACGGCGTCTTGCGGCCGTTCATCCTACGTCTGCCGTCCGGGAAACCGTTAGGCTTGAGTCCATGTGTGGAATCGTTGGATATGTGGGCCACTCCGCTGGCCGGGTAAATACTGGACATAATGCCTTGGACGTGGTCCTTGAGGGACTGCGGCGCCTGGAATACCGGGGCTACGACTCTGCAGGCATCGCCGTCGTGGCTGACGGCAAGATTTCGTCCCGCAAGAAGTCGGGCAAACTCAGCAACCTGATCGGTGAACTGGAGGCCAATCCGCTGCCGGATTCGCTGACCGGCATCGGCCACACGCGCTGGGCGACGCACGGCGGCCCGACCGACCAGAACGCGCACCCGCACCTGGCCGATGAGGACAGGCTCGCCGTGATCCACAACGGCATCATCGAAAACTTCGCCGAACTGAAGCTGGAACTCGTCCGCAAGGGCGTCTCCTTCAAGTCCGAGACCGACACCGAAGTGGCTGCCGCGCTGCTGGGCGACATCTACCGGAACCAGATCCACGGCGGCTCGTCCAAGGGCGACCTCACCAAGGCCATGCAGCTTGCCTGCCAGCGCCTCGAAGGCGCGTTCACCCTGCTCGCGATCCACGCCGACCAGCCCGACTTCGTGGTGGCGGCCCGCCGCAACTCCCCGCTCGTCGTGGGCCTCGGCGACGGCGAGAACTTCCTCGGCTCCGACGTCTCCGGCTTCATCGACTACACGCGCCGCGCCGTCGAGCTCGGCCAGGACCAGATCGTCACCATCACCGCCGACGACGTGGAAATCACCGACTTCTACGGCGCCCCGGCCGAAGGCAAGGAATACCACGTCGACTGGGACCCGGCCTCGGCGGAAAAGGGCGGCTTCCCGTCCTTCATGGAAAAAGAAATCCACGACCAGCCGGACGCCGTCCTGCAGACCCTGCTGGGCCGCTCGGACATCAACGGCAAACTGACCCTCGATGAGCTCCGGATCGACCCGGAACTGCTCAAGCACGTCGACAAGATCATCGTCCTTGCCTGCGGCACCTCCGCCTACGCCGGACAGGTTGCCAAGTACGCGATCGAGCACTGGTGCCGGATCGCCACCGAGGTGGAGCTCTCCCACGAATTCCGCTACCGCGACCCGATCGTCGACAAGAACACACTGATCGTCTCGATCTCCCAGTCCGGCGAGACCATGGACACCCTGATGGCTGTCCGCTACGCCAAGGAACAGGGCGCCAAGACGGTCTCGATCTGCAACACCAACGGGTCCACCATCCCGCGCGAATCCGACGCCGTGCTCTACACCCACGCCGGCCCTGAAATCGCCGTCGCCTCCACCAAGGCCTTCCTGGCGCAGATCACCGCCGCCTACCTCCTGGGCCTCTACCTGGCCCAGCTGCGCGGCAACAAGTTCCAGGGCGAGATCAAGGACATCCTCGCGGACCTGAACAAGATCCCCGCGAAGATCCAACGGATCCTCGACAACGAGGCGCAGATCAAGGAACTCGGCACGTCCATGGCCGACGCCAAGTCGGTGCTGTTCTTGGGCCGCCACGTCGGGTTCCCGGTGGCGATGGAGGGCGCGCTCAAGCTCAAGGAGCTCGCCTACATCCATGCCGAGGGCTTCGCCGCCGGCGAACTCAAGCACGGCCCGATTGCGCTGATCGAGGAGGGCCAGCCTGTCATCGTGGTGGTTCCCTCACCGCGCGGCCGGGACTCGCTGCACGCCAAGGTTGTCTCCAACATCCAGGAAGTCCGGGCCCGCGGCGCCAAGACGATCGTGATCGCGGAAGAAGGCGACGAGGCCGTCAAGGCCTACGCCGAGCACGTCTTCTACATCCCGGAGACCCCGACGCTGCTGGCGCCGCTGCTGAGCACGGTCCCGTTGCAGATCTTTGCCCTGGCCCTGGCATCCGCCAAGGGTTACGACGTCGACCAGCCTCGCAACCTGGCCAAGAGCGTCACCGTAGAATAACGCCATGATTGTTGGCATTGGCGTAGACGTCGTAGACATTGAACGGTTCGGCCGGCAGTTGGAGCGCACCCCCGGGCTGCGCGACCGGCTGTTCGTCCCCGCGGAACGCGACCTGAACACGCGGTCCCTCGCTGCCCGGTTCGCCGCCAAGGAGGCCGTGGCCAAGGTCCTCGGCGCCCCGGCGGGCATGAACTGGCAGGACTGCTGGATCGGGCTGGACCAGAACGGGCCGACCGTCCAGATCAAGGGCACCGTGCTGGCCGTCGCCGAATCGAAGGGCGTCAAGCGCTGGCACCTCTCGATCAGCCACGACGGCGGCATCGCCACGGCGACCGTCATCGCCGAAGGCTGAGCAATACGGGCCCGGCCACAGCCGGACTTTCCCGCAGCGACTGCACCGCGAATGGACTAGAACCATGATCAGCGCCTACACCGGAACCCAGATACGAGAGACTGAAAAGCTGTTTCTCCACGCAAGCTCGGGTGACGGTGTGGGCGCTGTTCTGATGCAGCGCGCCGCCTACGGACTGGCCCACGCGGTGGTCCGCGAATTGCGCGGCAGCGGGCAGCGGATCTACGGCGCCAGCGTCACCGTGCTCGCCGGCAAGGGCAACAACGGCGGCGACGGGCTCTTCGCGGCCGCCATGCTCGCCCGCCGCGGCCTGCGGACGACGGCGATCCTCACCGCCGGCGACGCCCACCCGGAGGGACTTGCGGCCTTTGAAAAGGCCGGCGGCCGGGTGATCCGCCTGTCCATCGGGAATGTTGGCGACGCGGCGGCGGCCGCCGCGTCGTCCGGCGTCGTGCTTGACGCGGTCCTCGGCACCGGCGCGCAGGGCGGGCTCCGGGGCCCGGCCGCAGAGCTGATCGAGGCGCTGGAGCGCTCCCGTCCCGGGCTCGTGGTGGCCTGCGACATTCCCAGCGGCGTGGACGCCGACACCGGAGAAGCCCATGCCCCCGTGCTCCGCGCGGACCTGACTGTGACCTTCGGGGCGGCCAAGGCCGGACTGCTGGCCGATCCCGGCGCGGACTTCGCCGGCCGCGTGCAGGTGGTTCCCATCGGCATCGAAGCCGGATTCCCGTGGCCGGCGCTGCGACGCCTTGAGGCCGAGGATCTTTCCGCACTGCTGCCCCGGCCGGCGCGGCGGGCGCACAAGTACTCCAGGGGAGTGCTGGGGGTGGTCGCAGGCTCCGGTGCTTACCCCGGCGCCGCCGTACTGGCCTGCAAAGGCGCCCTGGCAGCCGGCGTCGGCATGGTGCGTTACCTCGGGCCGCCGGAGGTCGCAGACCTCGTCCGCCAGGCGTGCCCCGAGGTTGTGTGCAGCACCGGAACCGTGGCCGATGCGCATGTCCAGGCCTGGCTCGTGGGCTCCGGGCTGGATGACTCCGATGAGCAGCAGTTGCAGCGCGCCCGCGACGCCGCAGACTCGGGCCTGCCGACGATTGCCGACGCCGGGGCGCTGCCGGCCCTGCCTGATGTGCTGGCCCCGCAAGTCATCCTGACCCCCCACGCCGGCGAGCTGGCGTCATTGCTGCGGCGCCTCGGGGTTGACCTGGACCGCTCCGCGGTCGAGGCTTCCACCCTGGGCGCCGTGCGGCGGGCTGCGGGTCTGACCGAAGCCACGGTGCTGCTCAAGGGAGCGACTACCCTCGTCGCCTCCCCCTACCAGGACTTCTACAGCCAGGCCGAGGGCACACCCTGGATCGCCACGGCCGGCAGCGGCGACGTCCTGGCAGGCGTTATCGGTGCCCTCCTCGCCCAACTGGGGGCCGACGTCGGCCACTTCGGCGATCGTGGCATCGACCCCGACGCGCGATGGGGGGCGATCGCAGCGATGGCCGCCAGCGTCCACGGCCGCGCCGGGAGCCTCGCCTCCGACGGCGCTCCGGTGACCGCGAGCGGCATCGCAGCGGCCGTCCCGGAGGTGCTGCGGACGATGTAACGCAGAACCTACGAAACCGTCCCGATCAGGATGATCACCCTACTTACAAGTAGTCTGTCTAGAGATTGTCCGCTTATGCACGAGGAGTACACATGGAAGTCTGGCCCGGAACGGCATACCCGCTGGGAGCCACCTTTGACGGCACCGGCACGAACTTTGCCCTGTTCAGCGAACGTGCCGAGCGGGTGGAGCTCTGCATCCTTGCCGATGACCTGAGCGAGACGCGGATTGAGCTGACCGAGGTGGACGGCTACGTCTGGCACTGCTACCTGCCGCAGATCCAGCCGGGGCAGAAGTACGGTTACCGGGTCCACGGCCCGTACGCACCCGAGCAGGGGGACCGCTTCAACCCGAACAAGCTGCTCCTTGATCCGTACGTCAAGGCCGTCCAGGGCCAGATCGACTGGGATCCGGCGCTCTTCACCTACGAGTTCGGCGACCCCGACTCCCGCAACGATGCAGACTCGGCTCCGCACACCATGCACGGCGTGGTAATCAACCCGTTCTTCGAATGGGACGGCGACCGCCTGCTGCGCATCCCGTACCACGAATCGGTCATCTACGAGGCCCACGTCAAGGGCCTGACCGAGCTGCACCCGGAGATCCCCGAAGAGCAGCGCGGCACCTACGCCGGCGTGTCCCACCCGGCGGTGATTGACCACCTGAAGAAGCTCGGCGTCACCGCGATCGAGCTCATGCCGGTCCACCAGTTCGTCAACGACGGCACCCTCGAAGAGAAGGGCCTCAACAACTACTGGGGCTACAACACCATCGGTTTCTTCGCCCCGCAAAACACCTACAGCTCTTCCGGCGACGTCGGGCACCAGGTCCAGGAATTCAAGGCAATGGTCCGCGACCTGCACAAGGCCGGCATCGAGGTGATCCTGGACGTGGTCTATAACCACACCGCGGAAGGCAACCACCTCGGCCCCACACTGTCCTTCAAGGGCATCGACAACCAGGCCTATTACCGCCTCGTGGACGACGACCAGAAGCACTACATGGACTACACCGGCACCGGCAACTCGCTCAACGTCCGGCACCCGCACTCACTCCAGCTGCTGATGGACTCCCTTCGCTACTGGGTCCTGGAAATGCACGTTGACGGCTTCCGCTTCGACCTCGCCTCCACGCTGGCCCGTGAGTTCTACGACGTCGACAAGCTGTCCACCTTCTTCGAGCTCATCCAGCAGGATCCAGTGGTCTCCCAGGTCAAGCTGATCGCCGAGCCCTGGGACATCGGTCCGGGCGGCTACCAGGTGGGCAACTTTCCGCCGCAGTGGACCGAATGGAACGGCAAGTACCGCGACACGGTCCGCGACTTCTGGCGCGGCGAGCCCTCCACGCTGGGCGAATTCGCCTCCCGCCTGACCGGCTCGGCGGACCTGTACGAAAGCTCGGCGCGCCGCCCGGTGGCCTCGATCAACTTCGTCACCGCCCACGACGGCTTCACCATGCGCGACCTCGTCTCCTACAACGAGAAGCACAACGATGCCAACGGCGAAGGCAACAACGACGGCGAATCACACAACCGGTCCTGGAACTGCGGCGAGGAAGGCGACACCGACAACGAACGCGTGCTGACCCTCCGGGCCCGGCAGCAGCGCAACTTCATCGCGACCCTGCTGCTCTCGCAGGGCGTCCCGATGCTGCTGCACGGCGACGAGCTCGGCCGCACCCAGCAGGGCAACAACAACACCTACTGCCAGGACTCCGAGCTGAGCTGGATCCACTGGGAAGCCATGGACCAGCCGCTGGTGGAGTTCACCGCCGTGGTCAACAAGATCCGCCACGACCACCCGACGTTCCGGCGCAGCCGCTTCTTCGACGGCCGCCCGGTGCGCCGTGGCGAGGGCGAGAAGCTGCCGGACATCGTCTGGCTGACACCGGAGGGCACCGAAATGCTCCCGGAGGACTGGGACAGCGGCTTCGGCCGCACCATCGGCGTGTTCTACAACGGCCACGGCATCCAGGAGCAGGACTCCCGCGGCCGCCGGATCACCGACGACAGCTTCCTGCTCGGATTCAACGCCCACGACGACGACGTGGACTTCACGCTGCCGGCCGAGGAGTACTCGCCGTTCTGGGACGTCCTGGTGGATACTTCGGACCAGGCCAACACGGGCGAGCCGCTCAAAGCCCAGTCGGTGCTGAAACTGGCCGCCAAGTCCATGGTGGTGCTCCGCGCCCACTCCGGCCCCGAGGTTGAGGTGGACTACTCCGCGGCCGCGTCACTGGCCTCAATGGCCGAGCACGAGGAGGCCCTCGAGGAGATGGCGGAATCTCAGGCCGAAGCAGCCGAAACCGTGGCGAAGGCCGCCGCCAAATGAGGTCCCCGGTCTCGACCTACCGGCTGCAGGTCCGGCCCGGCTTCACCCTCCAGGATGCTGCCGAGACCGTGCCCTACCTGAAGTCGCTCGGGGTGGACTGGATCTACCTCTCGCCGATCCTGACCGCGGAGAAGGGCTCGGACCACGGCTACGACGTCACCGACCCCTCCGTGATCGACCCGGACCGCGGCGGGCCCGAGGGCCTGGCCGCGGCGTCGCAGGCGGCGCGGGACGCCGGCCTGGGTGTGCTCGTGGACATCGTGCCCAACCATGTCGGCGTCGCAACCCCGGTCCAGAACCCGTGGTGGTGGTCGCTGCTCAAGGAAGGCCAGCAGTCCCGCTACGCCGCGGCGTTCGACGTCGACTGGGACTTCGGCGGCGGCCGGATCCGGATCCCCGTGCTGGGCTCCGACTCCGAGGTCGACGCGCTGGAAATCAAGGACGGGGAGCTGCGGTACTACGACCACCGTTTCCCGCTCGCCGCGGGCAGCTACGCCGAGGGGGACGACCCCCGGGCGGTCCATGACCGGCAGCACTACGAGCTGATCGGCTGGCGCCGGGCCGACGACGAGCTGAACTACCGCAGGTTCTTCGCGGTCAACAGCCTCGCCGGCATCCGGGTCGAGCTGCCGGAGGTCTTCGATGAGGCCCACGCCGAGATCGTCCGCTGGTTCCGCGAGGGCCTGGTCGACGGACTCCGGATCGACCACCCGGACGGCCTGGCCGACCCGGAAGGCTACCTGCGCCGGCTCCGCGAGGTCACCGGCGGCAGCTACCTGCTGATCGAGAAGATCCTCGAGCCGGGGGAGGTGCTCCCGGCCAGTTTCGACTGCGACGGAACCACCGGCTACGACGCCCTCGCGGACGTGGACCGGCTCTTCGTCGACCCCGCCGGGCAGGAGGCGCTGGACGCCCTCGACGCCGAACTGCGCGGCGGCCAGCCCGCGGACTACGAGGAAATGATCCGGGGCACCAAGCGCCGGATCACGGACGGCATCCTGCACTCCGAGATGCTCCGGCTGGCGCGGCTGGTGCCGCCCGGTGCCGGCCTCACGGTCGAAGCGGCCGCCGACGCGCTCGCCGAAATCATCGCCGCCTTCCCGGTCTACCGCAGCTACCTTCCGGTGGGCGCGGACGTCCTGCGGGAGGCGTGCGACCTCGCCGTCCGGCGCCGTCCCGAGCTGGCCAACGCCGTCGGGCTGCTGCTGCCGCTGCTGCTGGACGCCAGCCCCGAGGCCGGCGCCGAACTGGGGCGCCGCTTCCAGCAGACCTCCGGCATGGTCATGGCCAAGGGCGTGGAGGACACCGCGTTCTTCCGTTACACCCGGCTGGGCACGCTCACGGAGGTCGGAGCCGATCCCACCGAATTCTCCGTCGCACCGGAGGAATTCCATTCCCGGATGACCCGCCGGCAGGCCGAGCTCCCGCTGTCCATGACCACGCTGAGCACGCACGACACCAAACGCAGCGAAGACACCCGCGCCAGGATCTCCGTCCTCGCGGAGCTGCCGGCCGAATGGACGGCCGCCCTGGCCCGGCTGCAGGACCTGGCGCCGCTGCCCGACGGGCCGCTGGCGAGCCTGTTGTGGCAGGCCGTAGCCGGTGCCTGGCCCGCGGACCGTGAACGCCTGCAGTACTTCGCGATGAAGGCAGCCCGCGAGGCCGGCAACTCGACCGACTGGCTGGACCCGGACGAGGCGTTCGAGAAGCAGCTCACCGCCGCCGTCGACGCGGTCTTTGACAACCCGGCGGTCCAGGCCGAACTGCAATCCCTGGTGGAGCTGCTGGCGCCTTATGGTGCGGTCAACTCGCTCGGAGCCAAGCTGGTGCAGCTGACCATGCCCGGCGTCCCGGACGTCTACCAGGGCACCGAGTTCTGGGACCGGTCCCTGACGGACCCGGACAACCGCCGGCCGGTCGACTACGCTGCGCGGCGCGCGGCGCTGGCAGCACTCGACGCCGGCGACCGCCCGGCGTCGTACACCGAGGACAGCGCGAAACTCCTGGTCACCTCGCGGGCACTGCGCCTGCGCCGGGACCGCCCGGAGCTGTTCACCGGCTACCGTCCGGTCGTTGCGACCGGACCGGCCGCCGGGCACCTGATCGGTTTTGACCGCGGCAGCTCCGCGGCCGCCGGGGCGCTCACGCTGGCTACCCGGCTGCCCCGGGGACTGGAGCGGCAGGGCGGCTGGCGGGACACCGCCGTCGAACTGGCGGTGGAGATGGCGGACGAGCTGACCGGGAACACCTTCGGCGCCGGCTCCGTCCCGCTGGCCGACATCCTGGCCAGCTACCCGGTGGCACTGCTGGTGCCCACCGCCTAAGCGCCGCTGGCCCGCACAACCTCCCGCGTCTACTGACCGCACCGACTGAGAAACCCGACTGACAAGCCCGACTGAGAAGCACCTCCGGGGAACGGAAACACGCCATGACTTTGCCTGCACAGGGAACCGACCGCTTCAACGTCTGGGCGCCGGACGCACAGAGCATCACGCTGCTCGCCGGCGCCCGGGAGTACCCGATGGACCGGATCACCGGCGGCGACGGCGGCTGGTGGACCGCGCCGGATGCTCCGGCGTCCGGGGACGTGGACTACGGCTACCTGCTCGACGGGGACACCACACCGCTGCCGGACCCCCGGTCGCGGCGGCAGCCCGAGGGCGTCCACGCCCTGTCGCGGACCTTCGACGCCGGCAGCCACGCGTGGGCGGACGGGCAGTGGCAGGGCCGCGGGCTGCAGGGCGCCGTGATCTACGAGCTGCACCTGGGCACCTTCACCCCCGAGGGAACCCTGGATGCGGCGGCCGGGAAGCTCGATTACCTGGCGGAACTCGGCGTCGACTTCGTGGAACTGCTGCCGGTGAACGGTTTCAACGGCACCCACAACTGGGGCTACGACGGTGTGCTCTGGTACGCCGTGCACGAAGGCTACGGCGGACCCGCCGCGTACCAGCGCTTCGTCGACGCCGCCCACGCCGCCGGGCTGGGCGTCATCCAGGACGTGGTCTACAACCACCTCGGCCCCAGCGGGAACTACCTCGGGCGCTTCGGGCCGTATCTGAAGTCCGGGGAGGGCAACACCTGGGGCGACTCGGTCAACCTGGACGGCCCCGGCTCCGACGTCGTGCGCCGCTACATCCTCGAGAACGCCGCCATGTGGCTGCGGGACTACCACGTGGACGGGCTGCGGCTCGATGCCGTGCACGCGTTCAAGGACGAGCGGGCCGTCCACCTGCTCGAGGAGTTCGGGGCGCTCGCGTACGAGGTCGCCGCCGAAACCGGCCGCCCCGCCACGATGATCGCAGAGTCCGACCTCAACGACCCGCGGCTGCTCTACCCCCGGGACGTCAACGGCTACGGCCTGGCCGGGCAGTGGAGCGATGACTTCCACCACGCCGTCCACGTCAACGTCAGCGGCGAGACGACCGGCTACTACGAGGACTTCGGCTCCATCGGCGCGCTGGCGAAGGTCCTGGTGGACGGTTTCTTCCACGACGGCAGCTACTCCAGCTTCCGCGGCCGGCACCACGGCCGGCCCATCAACACGTCCCTGGTAGACCCGGCGGCCCTGGTGGTCTGCAGCCAGAATCACGACCAGATCGGCAACCGGGCCACCGGCGACCGGTTGTCCCAGACCCTGGGCTACGGGCAGCTGGCGCTTGCCGCCGTCGCGGTCCTGACCTCGCCGTTCACGCCGATGCTCTTTATGGGCGAGGAATACGGGGCCAGCACGCCGTGGCAGTTCTTCACCTCGCACCCGGAACCGGAACTTGGGAAGGCCACCGCTGAGGGCCGGATCCGGGAGTTCGAGCGGATGGGCTGGGACCCCGCCGTCGTGCCCGACCCGCAGGACCCGGAGTCCTTCAACCGCTCCAAGCTCGACTGGGCCGAAGCCGCCGGGGGTGACCACGCCCGGCTGCTGGCGTTGTACCGGGAGCTGATTGCGCTGCGCCGCTCGACGCCGGAGCTCGCCGGGCTCGGCTTCGAGGACACCGCCGTGGCCTTCAGCGAAACCGACCGCTGGCTCCGGCTGCGCCGCGGCAGCGTGGAGGTGGCGATGAACTTCTCCGCCGAACCGCGCCGGATCGCCGTTTCCGGCGCCGCCGTCGCGCTGTCCACCGACGACGGCGTCACCCTCGACGGCGGCCAGCTCGAGCTGCCCGGCCACAGCGCCGCCATCATCGCTAAATAGACAGGACCGTACCCATGACTTATGTTCCAGCAGAGACCCGGTATGACACCATGCCGTACCGCCGCGTGGGCCGCAGCGGCCTGAGGCTCCCGGCCATTTCGCTTGGCCTGTGGCACAACTTCGGCGACGACAAGCCGTTCGAAACCCAGCGGGCCATCCTGCGCCGGGCCTTCGACCTCGGCGTCAACCACTTCGACCTGGCGAACAACTACGGGCCGCGGGCCGGTGCCGCGGAAACCAACTTCGGCCGCCACCTGCGGGACGACTTCGCGCCCTACCGGGACGAGCTCATCATCTCCACCAAAGCCGGCTACAACATGTGGCCGGGCCCGTTCGGCGAATGGGGATCCCGCAAATACCTGCTCGCCAGCCTGGACCAGTCGCTGAACCGGATGGGCCTGGATTACGTGGACATCTTCTATAGCCACCGCCCCGACCCGGAGACGCCGATGGAGGAGACCATGGGCGCGCTGGACTCCGCCGTCCGGTCCGGCAAGGCCCTGTACGCCGGCATCTCCTCCTACACCCCGGAGCAGACCCTTGAGGCGGCCCGGATCCTGAAGGAGCTCGGCACCCCGCTGCTGATCCACCAGCCGAGTTACTCCATGCTGAACCGCTGGACCGAAAACGGCAGCCCCAACCTGTACGAGGTGCTCGATACGGTGGGGGCCGGCTCGATCGCCTTCTCACCGCTGGCGCAGGGCATGCTGACCGACCGCTACCTGAACGGGATCCCGGCCGGGTCCCGCGCCGCGCAGGAAAAGTCGCTCGCCGAAAACAGCATCACCGAGGATAAGCTGGACCGGGTGCGCGGCCTGCACCGGATCGCCGAAGGACGCGGACAGACCCTCGCGCAGATGGCCATCGCCTGGATCCTGCGGGAGCAGGGCCGGGGCTCCTCCGTGACCTCCGCCCTCGTCGGTGCGTCCAGCGTGCGGCAGCTCGAGGACAGCCTGTCGGCGATCAACAACCTGGACTTCAGCGCGGCGGAACTGACGGCGATCGACGAGTTCGCCGTCGAATCCGGCATCAATCTGTGGGCGCAGAAGTAACCGGGCGGCCGGCAGGTAAGCGCAGCCCGCGGGTAAGCGCAGCCCGCGAGTAACAAAGACGGCGCCGGCCGGCGGGAACAAGCAGCCCACCGCCGCGGTTGACTAGAATACTAAGGGCGCCGTACGGCGCCATGCCCGTCAGCCGCCGCCGCGCAGCAGTGCGCAGCCGCGCCGGTCATCAGAAGTTTGTATTAGAGGAGTTCCGTGTCTTCACATCCGATTCGTGTTGCAATCGTCGGCGTAGGTAACTGTGCCACTTCGCTGGTCCAGGGCGTCGAGTACTACCGGGATGCCGACCCCAAGGCCACGATTCCGGGGCTGATGCATGTGGAGTTCGGCCAGTACCACGTCAACGACGTCCAGTTCGTCGCCGCGTTCGACGTCGACGGCAAGAAGGTGGGTTTGGACCTGGCCGACGCCATCCTGGCCAGCGAAAACAACACCATCAAGATCGCCGACGTCCCGCCGACCGGGGTCACCGTCCAGCGCGGCCCGACCCTGGACGGGCTCGGCAAGTACTACCTCGAGACCATCGAGCAGTCCACGGAGGAGCCGGTCGACGTCGTCCAGGCCCTCAAGGACGCCAAGGTCGACGTGATGGTCTGCTACCTGCCGGTCGGGTCACAGGAAGCCGCCGAGTTCTACGCCCAGTGCGCGATCGACGCCGGGGTTGGCTTCGTCAACGCCCTGCCGGTCTTCCTCGCCGGGACCAAGGCCTGGGCGGACAAGTTCACCGCCGCCGGTGTCCCGATTGTGGGCGATGACATCAAGAGCCAGATCGGCGCGACCATCACGCACCGCGTCATGGCCAAGCTGTTCGAGGACCGCGGCGTCACCCTGGACCGCACCTACCAGCTGAACGTCGGCGGCAACATGGACTTCAAGAACATGCTGGAACGCGACCGCCTCGAGTCCAAGAAGATCTCCAAGACCCAGGCCGTCACCTCCAACGTCGAAGCCGAGATCGCGCCGCGCGACGTGCACATCGGCCCGTCGGACTACGTCCAGTGGCTCGATGACCGCAAATGGGCCTTCGTGCGCCTCGAGGGCCGCAACTTCGGCGACGCCCCCGTGTCGCTCGAGTACAAGCTGGAGGTCTGGGACTCGCCCAACTCCGCCGGCGTGATCATTGACGCCATCCGCGCCGCCAAGATCGGCCTGGACCGCGGCATCGGCGGCCCGCTGCTCTCCGCATCGAGCTACTTCATGAAGTCCCCGCCGGAGCAGTTCAACGACGACCTCGCCCGCGACAAGGTCGAGGCCTTCATCCGCGGCGACCTGGAGCGCTAACCCGCTCACCACCCCGCACCCCCCACCAACGCGGGGTCACTTACGGCCCATCATCCCCGTCGGGATGGGCTGTAGGTGACCCCGCGTTGCTGTTTTAGAAGAGGCCGACGGGGTTGCCTTCGGCGTCGACGTCCATCCGCATCGCCGCGGGTACCTTGGGCAGTCCCGGCATCGTCATGACCGCCCCGGTGAGGGCCACGATGAAGCCCGCGCCGGTTTTGGGAATGAGGTCGCGGACGTGCACGGTGAAACCCTTCGGGGCGCCGAGCCTGCTCGCATCGTCAGTAAAGGAATACTGCGTCTTCGCCATGCAGACCGGGAACCCGGACCAGCCGTTCTTCTCGATCTCCGCGAGCCGCTTGAGCGCCGGGACGGAGAAATCCACCCCGTCGGCGCCGTAGATCTCCTGCACAATCGTCCGGATCTTGTCCTCCACCGACATCTCCAGCGGGTACAGGTGCCGGAAGGTGTGCGGCGCGTCAATGGCCGCGGCGACCTTGGCGGCGAGTTCGTCGCCGCCGTCGCCGCCCCCGCCGCGGCCCCAGACATCGGCCACGGCCGCCTGGATCCCCGCCGCCGCGCACCACTCCAGCAGCCAGTCCAGCTCCTCGCGGGTATCGGTGGCGAACCTGTTGATCGCCACCACCGGGGTGATGCCGAATTTCTCCACGTTCCGGACGTGGCGCTGGAGATTGACGACGCCGGCGGCCAGCGCGTCGAGGTTGGGCTCCTTGAGCTGGTCCTTGGCGACGCCGCCGTGCATTTTCAGGGCCCGGATCGTCGCGACCACGACGACGGCGGACGGCGCGACGTCGGCGACGCGGGACTTGATGTCCATGTACTTTTCCGCGCCCAGGTCGGCGCCGAAGCCGGCCTCGGTGACGACGATGTCGGCCAGGCTGCGGGCGGTCTGGGTGGCGATCAGGGAATTGCAGCCGTGGGCGATGTTGGCGAACGGTCCGCCGTGGACCAGGGCCGGGGTGCCGGCGATGGTCTGCACCAGGTTCGGTTTGAGGGCATCCTTGAGCAGCATGGTCAGGGCGCCCTGGACCCCCAGCTGGGCCACCGTGACCGGCTCCCGGTCATAGGTGTAGCCGAAGGTGATCCGTCCGAGCCGTTCGCGCAAATCGTTCAGGTCGGTGGCGAGGCAGAACACCGCCATGATTTCCGAGGCCACCGTGATGTCGAAGCCGTCCTGCCGGGGAATGCCCTGCGTCGGGCCGCCGAGGCCGATCACGACCTCCCGCAGGGACCGGTCATTCATGTCCAGCACGCGCTTGAAGGTCATCCGGCGCGGGTCGATGTTCAGTTCGTTGCCCTGGTAGATGTGGTTGTCCACGAGGGCCATCAGGGCGTTGTTCGCCGAGGTGACGGCGTGGAAGTCGCCGGTGAAGTGCAGGTTGATCTCGTCCATCGGCACCACCTGGGAGTAGCCGCCGCCGGCGGCGCCACCCTTCATGCCCAGGATCGGGCCGAGCGAGGGTTCGCGCAACGCGATCATCACGCGGTGGCCGGCCCGGGCCAGGGAATCGGCCAGCCCCACCGTGGTGGTGGACTTGCCTTCACCGGCGGGGGTGGGCGACATCGCGGAGACCAGCACCACCTTGCCGGGGGCGCGGACCGCTCCGCCGGCCCGCGGGGCGGCAAGCTTGGCCGGATCGATCTTGGCCTTGTACCGGCCGTAGAGGTCGATCGCTTCGGCGTTGATCCCGGCCGCCGCGGCGATCTCCTCGATCGGCCGCATCGTGGCCCGCTGCGCGATCTCCAGATCACTCAGTGCGGCGGCTCCGGCGGGACCTGCCGCTCCGGCTCCGGTCACTACCGTGGCGGTTCCGGGAATCGTCGATTCAGACATCGTTGTCCTTTTGGCTCGTGGCGCCGGTGGGTGTTCCGCGTCAGTGGTTACGGAGCCGATGCTACCGGCCCAGGGTTCCGGTTGCGGGCGTGTGGCCCCACCGGAATGGTCAGGTTTCCAAAGTACTGGCTCATGGCCGTGTGGTAGCTCTCCAGCGTGACCGCGGCGGTGCGCTGCCAGCCGAATTCCTCTGCGTGCAGGGACGCCGCGCGGCCCATGTCCGCGCGGGTCTCCGGATCGTCGTAGAGGGCCTCCAGGGCGTTGGCCCAGTCGCCGGCCTTATGGCCCTCGACGAGCAGCCCGGTCCGGCCGTCAAAAATGGCCCGGGACAGCCCGCCGACCCTGGTGGCGACCACCGGCGTGCCGCAGGCCTGGGCTTCGAGCGCCACGAGTCCGAAGGATTCGCTGTAGGACGGCATCACCACGACGTCGGCGGACCGGAACCAGCCCGCGAGCTTCGGTGCGCTGACCGGCGGATGGTGGGTGACGACGCCGTCCATTCCTTCGGCGCTGATCAGCGACTTCAGATCGAAGTCCTTGGAACCGCTGACCGCGCCGAGGATGGTCAGCTGAAGGTCGATATCCGGTCGCCGGGACCGCAGCAGGGCGGCGGCCTTCACCAGGACCTGCGGGCCCTTGAGCCGCTGGATCCGCCCGGCGAACAGCAGGTGGAAGCGGCCCGCGGGCACCCCGTGGTCAGCCCGGGCGCGGCTGCGGAAGGCCGGGGTGAAGACCTCCAGGTCCACGCCGGGCGGGGCCACATCGATGCGGTCGTTGTCCGCGTGGTAGTGCGAGACCAGTTCCGCCGCCTCGGTGCCGGTGTTGGCGATCAGCCGGGTGGCGCCGTCGACAATCCGCTGCTCGCCGTCCTCGCGCCGGCGCGGCTCGCGCTGCTCCCCGGCGACCAGCAGCAGGTTCTTCACCTTGGCCATGGTGTGCATGGTGTGGACCAGGGGCCGGCCCCACAGGCTGGCGAGCTCGAGCCCGGCCACCCCGGACACCCAGTAATGCGAATGGATCACGTCGTAGCGGCCATGCGGCTGGAGCTGCCGGATGCGGTCGATTTCGGCGACCATGCTGTGCAGCAGCTCGGGAAGCTCCTCCTTGGGCAGCTTCCGGGTCGGGCCGGCCAGGACGTTGTGGACGCAGACTCCGGGGGAGGGATGCTCGACGGCCGCCTGCCCGGCCGAGGTGGACCGGGTGAAGATCTCCACTTCGACGCCGGTCTCCGCGAGCGCCGCGGCGAGGGCGCGGATGTACACGTTCATGCCCCCGGCGTCGCCAGACCCGGGCTGCTCCATCGGGGAGGTGTGCAGCGAAAGGAAGGCCACGCGGCGGACCAGCGACATCAGTCTCCTCCCTCTCTGGACCACTCCGGACCACGTTCTTGTGGACGGTCCTGGCGGACATGTCCCGGCGAAGCGCTCCCGGCGGGACATGTCCCGGTGAAACCTGCCGGAACTGCACTTCGATAAAACACTACTCCTGAACTTCCCGCGGCCTCACAGGCCGGTCAGCGGCGCCGGTCACAACGCCGGGAGTGCTGCTAACGTGACGGCTGTGAGCACAAGCCAAGAAACAGATCCCGCCGCCCCCGGCTGGGAGATCCGCCCGGCAACCGGCGAGGACTGGCCGGCGATCTGGGAGATCCTCGAGCCTGTGATCAGGGCCGGGGAGACCTTCACCTGGGACCGGGACACCACCGAGCACCAGGCCCGGGAACGCTGGTTCAGGCAGGCCCCGGGTCAGACCTTCGTCGCGGCCGGGCGGGGGGAGCTCGACGGCGTCGTTCTGGGCACCGGCGAGCTGCACCCCAACCAGGGCGGCGGCGGAAGCCACGTCGCCAACGCCGGGTACATGGTCCACCCGGCGCACGGCGGCAAGGGCGTTGCCCGGGCGCTGTGCGCCTATTCGCTGGATGCGGCCCGGGCGTCCGGGTTCCGGGCCATGCAGTTCAACGCCGTCGTCGAAAGCAACGTCCGGGCCGTCGCCGCCTGGCAGTCCCTGGGCTTCGAGGTACTGGCGACCATTCCGGAAGCATTCCTGCACCCGCGCCTGGGCTACGTTGGCCTGCACCTCATGTACCGCAGGCTGTAGCCTTCCCCGCCGGCAGGTCGGTACCTGTGGCGCGGCGGGCTCAGTTCTCGCCGGACCAGAGCGTCGTCAAGTCCGGGAACGCCGACTCGTAGCCGGCCAGCAGCTTTTCGGCGAGGTCCCGCGAATCAACCAGCGGGTGCCCGGCGAAGGCCGCCAGCGCCGCTTCCCTCCGGTCCGGACCCGTGGTCCCGGCGCCGCGGCGGGTGGCCGTCACGACGAGCCGTTCGACGTCCTTGACCCGCCGGAGCAGGGCCAGCTGCGCGGGTGCCGGGCGCTGCTGCGGCAGGGGGACGACGCCGTCGGGTGTCACCCGGCAGGGAACTTCGACGACGGCGTCCGGCGGCAGCCCCGGAATCGCCGGCACCGCGGTGCCGCCAGGGAGGCTGGTGGAATTGGTCGTGTTCAGGATCAGCTCCGCCGGACCGCCGCCGGAGAGCGCGCGCATGACAGCGAGCGCGACCCGTTCGTAGCCGCCCCCGGCCAGGTCCGTCTCATCCCGGCGCTCGCCGGCGGTACGGGCCTCGGCGAGGTAGCCCTCTTCGCGGGACCGGCGCGCGTCGTCCCACAGCCGAAAGGCCTCGGGGCCGGCCGCCGCGAGCCGCGGATAGAGCTCGGACTGCTGCCGGTCGATGGACTCGCCGCGGGTTGTGGCCGCGGAGCGGATGCCGGCCAGGGCGCGCCCGGTCTCGTAGTAGTAATAGAGGTATTCGTTCGGCAGGCACCCCAGGGCTGCCAGGAAGGGCTGCGGAAACAGGCGGCCTTCCTCGAAGCCGGCCAGGGCGCCGGCGTCGGCCAGCAGACCGGGCAGCACGTCGCGGCCGCCGGACTCCAGCCGGTACAGCCAGCCGAGGTGGTTCAGGCCGTAGTAGCCCACGCCGTCGAGCCTGCCCTCGGGGAGGTCGACGCCGGCCGCGCGCGCCGCCCGGTGGACCAGCCCGCTGGCCGAATCGCAGATGCCCACCACTTTCTTGCCGAGCACCGGCACGAGGGCCTCGGTGACCATGCCGGCCGGATTGGTGAAGTTCAGCAGCCACGCGTCCGGGCAGCGGCGCCGCATCTGCTCTGCGAGCTCGAGCATGCGGGGAATGGACCGCAAGGCGTAGGAGATGCCGCCGGCACCCGTGGTCTCCTGGCCCAGCACGCCCAGGTCCAGGGCCACCCGCTCGTCGGCGGTGCGCCCGGCCGTGCCGCCGGGGCGGATCGCGGCGAAGACCAGGTCCGTGCCGTCCAGCGCCTCCGCCAGCGAGGTGGTGGCCCGGACCGCGGGAGGCGGAGCGGCGCCGGGCCGTTCTCCGGGCGAGGCGCCGGGCGGCTGTCCCGCGAGCGAGGCCAGCACCGCGTTGATCGCGGCGAGGCGGGCCGGGTCGACGTCGTACAGCACCAGCTCCCGGACCAGCCCGGCGAACGGTCCCGCGCACAACGCCCGGTAAACCAGCGGTACCCGGAACCCGCCGCCCCCGGCAATCATCAGCCGCATGCCGACAGTCTATTCACAGCCGCCCCGGACCGCCCGGCAGACGCCTATCCAGCGGCTCCCCGACGGCGTAATGTGCCATACATGGACGCGATGCCGACGCGGCGCTTTGACCCGCTTTCCGCCGTCCGGACCCCGACGGCGGACGGTTTCGACCTGCTGCTGACCGGGACCGTTTTCCAGGACATCATCTTCACCGGGCTGCCGCACGCGCCGGTCGCGGGCACCGAGATCTGGAGCGACGGGATGGGCAGCTGCCCCGGCGGCGTGGCCAACCAGGCCATCGCTGCGGCCCGGCTGGGGCTGCGGACCGGGCTGGCCGCGGCGTTCGGCGACGACGGCTACGGCGACTACAACTGGAAGATCCTGGCCGGGCAGGAACACGTGGACCTGTCGCTGTCCCGGCGCGTGCCGGGCTGGCATTCGCCGGTCACGGTGTCCCTCAGCGTGGAGAATGACCGGTCCATGGTCACGCACGGCCACCCGGCTCCCGTCAGTTCCAGCGAGCTGGTCGGCTGCCCGCCGCCGGCGCTCGCCGCCGTCGCTGAGCTCGGCGAGGAGCTGGAACCGTGGGCGATGGACGCCCACAAGGCCGGGGTCCGGCTGTTCGGCGACGTGGGCTGGGATCCCACCGGCGTCTGGTCCTCCGCGCGGCTGGACAACCTGCAGTACTTCCACGCCTTTATGCCCAACCAGCATGAGGCGATGTCGTTCACGGGGAACGACAACCCGTGGGCCGCGCTCTACGCACTGGCGGAAAAGGTGCCGGTCGCCGTCGTGACCCTGGGCGCGCAGGGGGCGATGGCCGTGGACTCCGAAACGGGCGAAGAGGAGTGGGTGCCGTCGCTGCCGGTGTCCGCCTACGATCCGACCGGAGCGGGGGACTGTTTCGGCGCCGCCTTCATCGTCGGCTGCCTGGCCGGCTGGCCGCTCGGGGACCGGCTGCGCTTCGCCAACCTCTGCGCCGCCCTTGCCGTGCAGGAGGTCGGCGGCTCGCTGGCCGCGCCTGGCTGGGGGGACATCGCCGACTGGTGGCAGCGCGCCAACGCCCGGAAGGAACGGCAGAGCAGCCAGTGGCTTCGCCGCTACAGCTTCCTCGAGGAAATCGTCCGCGATGTGCCGCCGGAAGCGCAGCGGCGGGCGACGGCAACCATCGCGCACCTCTCGGACGCCTGAGCGGGGCTTCTACCCGGACGCACCGGCCCGCTCCTCCCGGGGGACATGCCCTCCGCCTGGGCTGGCGAATGGACATGAGGGCATTGTGCCCAGCCGCGGGCGCGACCACTGGGCATGTACCACGGGCGGACAAGGGCGGGCATGGGTAAACAGGCTTGGCGGGGGACCTGGCTCGGGCCAAGGACCAGGTTGCCGCTGGACATGCCCTCCGCCCGGGCTGGCGAATGGACATGAGGGCATTGTGCCCAATCCCGCGCGCGACCACTGGGCATGTCCCCTTCGGGAAGGCTGTGGCGGCCGGGGAAGGACAGGGCTGGCGGGGACCTGGCTCGGGCCAAGGACCAGGTTGCCGCTGGACATGCCCTCCGCCCGGGCCGGCGAATGGACATGGTGGCATTGTGCCCAGCCGTTGGCGCGACCACTGGGCATGTCCCCTCGGGGAGGCTGTGGCGGACGGGGGAGGACAGGGCTGGCGGGAGCTGGTCCGGGGTGGCGGACGGGTGTGGTGCGGACGGACAGACTGTGGCGGTGCTGGAGGTGCCGGCGGGAGGCCTGAATTCAGCCCCGTGCGCTGCCACCACTAGAATCGTTAAGTGACTTACCCAGCAGCAACAGGTGACTTCCGGCCCGTCCCGGGGGCTCCGCACGCCTACGCCGAGGAACGCTCGGCAGTAATCGACCTCGAAGCCATCCGGCACAATGTCCGCCGCCTGGCCGCCGTGGCGTCACCGGCCCGGGTGATGGCCGTGGTCAAGGCCGACGCCTACGGGCACGGCGCCCTTCCCGTGGCCCGTGCGGCGCTCAGCGCAGGGGCCCACTGGCTGGGGACCGCCCACATTTCCGAGGCCCTGGCCCTGCGCGCCGCCGGCATCGAGGCGCCCCTGCTGGCCTGGCTGCACACCCCGGAAAGCAACTTCGCCGCCGCCGTGGCTGCGGGGATCGACGTCGGCTGCTCCGGCTGGGAGATGGAACGCATTGTGGCAGCCGCCCGCGAGCAGGAACGCCCCGCCCGCGTGCACCTCAAAGTGGACACCGGGCTGGGCCGCAACGGGGCCACCCTGGCCGCCTGGGACAGCCTTGTCGGCGAAGCCATGGAGTACCAGGACCAGGGCCTGCTGCGGGTGGTGGGCATCTTCTCGCATCTGGCCGTCGCCGACGAGCCCGAGCGCCCGGAAACCGACGACCAGCTGGCGGCTTTCCGCGAAGCCCTCGCGATCGCCCAGGACGCCGGCGTGGATCCGGAGGTGCGGCACATCGCCAACACTCCCGCCACCCTGTCCCGCCCCGACACCCACTTCGACCTGGTCCGCGTGGGACTGGGACTTTACGGACTCTCGCCGTTCGAGGGGCAGAGCTCGGCAGAGCTGGGACTGCGCCCGGCGATGACCGTCCGCACCATCGTGTCGCACTGCAAGGACGTCCCGGCCGGCCAGGGCGTGTCCTACGGCCTGAACTACCGCACCGGCGGCACCAGCACGCTCGGGCTGATCCCGCTGGGCTACGCCGACGGCGTCCCGCGGATCGCCACCGGCGGCCCGGTCCGCGTCGGCGGCGTGAACTACCCGGTGGTGGGACGCATCGCGATGGACCAGATGGTGATCGACCTCGGCCCGCTGAACGTTTCCGCCGGGGGCCCCAGCGTTCTCGGCGCCGAGGCGGTCCTGTTCGGCAACGGTGACGACGGCGGGCCCACCGCAGAGGACTGGGCCCGGGCCGCCGGGACCAACAACTACGAGATCGTCACGCGGATCAGCCCGCGGGTGCCGCGCCGCTACATCAATGAAGAGCCCGCCGCTGACGGGTCCCTGCCATGAGCGCGGCCTGGGAACGGACCCTGGACGTCCGGACCGCGGAGGAGACGCACAACCTCGCGGCCGGCCTCGGCGCCCAGCTTCGGGCCGGGGACCTGCTGGTCCTGACCGGTGAGCTGGGCGCGGGGAAGACGACCTTCACCCAGGGCCTGGGCGAAGGCCTGGGCGTCCGGGCGGGCATCATCTCCCCGACCTTCGTGCTGGTCCGCATCCACCCGAACCTTCCCGACGGGCCCCGCCCCGGCGGCCCGGACCTGGTGCACGTTGACGCGTACCGGCTGGGTTCGGTGTCCGAAATTGACGACATCGACCTGGAAAACACCCTGGACAGTGCCGTGACCGTCGTGGAATGGGGCCGCGGCCGGGTGGAGCACCTGAGCGAGAGCCGGCTTGAAGTCGACCTGGTCCGCAGCCTCGGTGGCGCCCCCGCCGCGGTCCCCACCGGGCAGGCAGGCCGCACCGCGGAAACCGCCGGGAACGTGCCGGCAGCAGCGGATGCCGAGGTGCTGGACTTCGATACCGACGACGACGACGAACCCCGCACGATCGTGATCCGCGGCTTCGGTCCCCGCTGGGTGGATCCGCCCGCACTGCCCGAGCCCGCAACCCCGCCCCGCACCCCGGAAGGGAACTGATGCTGATCCTTGCCATTGACACCTCGGCAGTGGCCAGCGCCGCGCTGGTCTCCGATGACACCCCGGAGTCCGTCGTGGGCAGCTTCGCCACCGAGGACACCCGGAGCCACGCCGAGGTGCTGGCGCCCGGGATCGAGGCGCTCCTCGCCGAGGCCGGCCTGAGCGGCGCCGACGTCGACGCGGTCGTCACCGGGGTGGGGCCGGGACCGTTCACCGGCCTGCGCTCGGGCATCGTCACGGCCCGCACCCTGGCCTTCGTCTGGGGCAAACCTCTGTACGGCCTGATGAGCCTGGACGCCATCGCCCTGGAAGTGGCGGAATCCACGGCGGCGGCGCCGGACTTCATCGTCGCCACCGACGCGCGGCGGAAAGAGGTCTACTGGGCCCGGTATGCCCTCACCGGTTCCCAGCTGCCGCATCTCCTGGACGGCCCGCATGTCGGGTTCGCCGCTGACCTGCCCGACCTTCCGGTCTACGGCGCCGGCGCCGGGCTCTATGCCGACGTCGTCAAGGCTGTCGCCGAATTCAGCTCGCGCCAACCGGAGGCCCTCTCGCTGGGCCAGTTCGCTCTCGCGCGGCTCGACGCCGGGGAACAGCTGCTCGATTCCACCCCGCTCTACCTGCGCGAATCCGACGCCCAGGTTCCCGGCCCGCGGAAGAGGGCACTGTGAACGCGGGGTCCGCGGGACAGAACACCGGCCAGAACACAGAACATGGCGCAGGACAGAACGCAGGACAGAACACAGGACAGAGCACAAGCCCCGCAGCCGTTCCCGCGAAGGTGCCGGCCGGCGTGGTCCTGCGGGAGATGACCCCCGCGGACATCCCCGCCGTGCACGAGCTGGAGCGCAGGCTGTTCCCGGTGGACGCCTGGCCGCTGCAGATGTTCGTCGATGAGCTGGCACAGGCCGAAACCCGGCGCTACGTCGTGGCCGAGAGTGCCGGAAGAATCGTGGGCTACGCGGGGCTGATGTGCATCGAGCCGATCTCGGACGTCCAGACCATTGCCGTCGTCCCGGAGCAGGAAGGCCGGGGGATCGGTTCGGCGCTGCTCACCGAGATCATCCGGGAGAGCAGGCGGCGCCGGGCCGAGGACGTGCTCCTGGAAGTCCGGGCCGACAACCCCCGTGCACAGCAGCTCTACCTCCGCTACGGCTTCGAACAGATCCACGTCCGGCCCCGCTATTACCGCGACGGCGTCGACGCGCTGATCATGCGGCTGCAGCTCGGCACCGCCCAGCTCGGCACCGACCATCTCGGCGCCGCCCACCCCGGCACCGACCACTCCGACACTGCCCAGCCAGGCGCCGCCCACCCCGGCACCGACCGATCCGACACTGCCCAGCCAGGCGCCGCCCAGCCCGGCACCATGCCCAGGGAAGCAGACCGCCCATGAACAGCGCCCAGCCCGACGGACCGCTGGTCCTCGGCATCGAATCCTCCTGCGACGAGACCGGCGTCGGGATTGTCCGCGGCACCCAGCTGCTGACCAACACCGTGGCCTCCTCGATGGAAGAGCATGTCCGCTTCGGCGGGGTGATTCCCGAGATCGCCTCCCGCGCCCACCTGGACGCTTTTGTGCCGACCCTCCGCGAGGCGCTGGCCGAGGCCGGGGTGACCCTGGACGAGATCGACGCGATCGCCGTCACCTCCGGACCCGGACTGGCCGGAGCCCTGATGGTGGGGGTCTGCGCGGCCAAGGCGCTCGCCGTCGCCACGGGCAAACCGCTGTACGCCATCAACCACCTCGTCGCGCACGTCGGCGTCGGGCTGCTCCGGACGGACGACGGCGGCCCGCAGGCTCCCGGCGGCGCCCCGCGGGACAAAGACCCGGATGCCGCCGCCCCGCAGGCACCGGCCCTGCCGGACAACCTGGGCGCCCTGCTGGTCTCCGGCGGGCACACCGAAATCCTGCGGATCCGGAACATCACCGGGGACGTTGAGCTGCTCGGCACAACGATCGACGACGCCGCCGGCGAGGCCTACGACAAGGTGGCGCGGCTGCTGGGCCTGGGCTATCCGGGCGGCCCGGCCATCGACAAGCTGGCCCGCACCGGCAACCCCAAGGCCATCCGCTTCCCACGCGGCCTCAGCCAGCCCAAGTACATGGGGACCGCGGAGGAACCCGGCCCGCACCGCTACGACTGGTCGTTCAGCGGACTCAAGACCGCCGTCGCGCGCTGCGTGGAGCAATTCGAAGCCCGCGGCGAGCCGGTTCCGGTGGCGGACATCGCCGCGGGCTTCCAGGAAGCCGTGGTGGACATCATCACGTCCAAGGCAGTGCTGGCGTGCCGGGAGAACGGCATCACCGACCTGCTGCTGGGCGGCGGCGTGGCGGCCAACACTAGGCTGCGCCAGCTCACCGAACAGCGCTGCAGCGCCGCCGGAATCCGGCTGACCGTCCCGCCGCTGGCCCTCTGCACGGACAACGGCGCCATGGTCGCGGCGCTCGGCGCCCAGCTGGTGATGGCCGGGATCGCGCCGAGCGGCATCGCGTTCGCACCGGATTCCTCAATGCCGGTCACCACCGTCTCGGCCTGAGACGGGTCCCGCGCGACGGGCTCCGGGCCCAAACTGCGGGCCCGGCCTCCCGGGCCTAAGCTTCGGGGCCCTTGCGCATCTGCTGGACCAGATCGAGTACGACGGCGCGCAGGTCGCCGCCGTGCTCTGCCGCGACGCGCCGCTGCCGCTGGTAGCCGGCGCCGCGCTCAATAATCTTCAGGACGTCGGCCAGTTCGGCGGTGCAGCCGAGTTTCACGGCGACGGGTTCGAGCCGGGCGACCGTCTCGCGGATGTGGTCGGTGACGAGCTGCTCGTTGCCCGCGGCGTCGAGGATGATGATGGCGTCCAGGCCGTAGCGGGCCGCCCGCCATTTGTTCTCCTGCACATGCCAGGGCGGCATGGTGGGGATGGTGCCGCCGTTGTCCAGGGTGGTGGAGAACTCGTCGACGAGGCACTGCGTCAGGGCGGCGATGGCGCCGACTTCCTCGAGCGATGCCAGGCCGTCGCAAATGCGCATCTCGATGGTGCCGAAATGCGGGACCGGCCGGATATCCCAGCGGATTTCCGAGAGCGAGTCGATCACGCCGGTGGTGAACATGTCCTGGGCGTAGGACTCGAAGTCCGCCCAGCTGGCGAACTGGAAGGGCAGCCCGGCGGTGGGCAGCTGCTGGAACATCAGGGCCCGCTGCGAAGCATAACCGGTGTCCTCGCCACCCCAGAACGGGCTGGACGCGGAGAGCGCCTGGAACTGCGGGAAGTAGTTCACCAGGCCGTCCAGGACGGGAAGGACCTTGTCCCGGCTGTCCAGGCCGACATGCACGTGGACGCCGTAGATCACCATCTGCCGGCCCCACCACTGGGTGCGGTCGATGAGCTTGGCGTAGCGCTCCTTGTCCGTCACCGGCTGGAGCTGCGGGGGGCTGAAGGGGTGGGAACCGGCGCAGAAGATCTCGACGCCCATCGGATCGGTGACGTCCCGGACGGCGGCCAGGGAACTGCTCAGGTCCGCCTTGGCCTCGGCCACGGTGTTGCAGATTCCGGTGACCAGCTCCACCGTGTTCAACAGCAGCTCCTGCTTGATATGCGGGTGCTCGTCGTCCTCGTTCAGTTCGGGATGCCGCGCGGCCACGCCGCGGAGGACCTCCTTGGCCACCGAGGCCAGCTCACCGGTCTCCCCGTCCACCAAGGCCAGTTCCCATTCCACACCAAGAGTTGATTGCCTGGATGAAGCGAAATCAATCTTCATGTGGTCCCTTCGATATTGTTTTGCTGTCCGTTTGCATTCCCTGCCCCGGCCGGCAACGTCATCGGCGGAAAGGCCGGACAATTGGCGGGGCAACGGTGGCTCAAGTCTAGTGCAGGGGCGGCCCGGTGCCGGTGGCCGGAGTGCCCCGGAAACGTGAAAGTGTTCACAGAACCGGCTTGGCGTTTAATGGAGTGGTGCCCATCCTGAATAAAGACATGACGCTCTGCATCTCGCTCTCGGCCCGGCCGAGCAACAACGGGACGCGCTTCCACAACCACCTGTATGAACAGCTCGGCCTGAACTGGATCTACAAGGCCTTCGCCCCCACGGATCTCGCCCAGGCGATTGCCGGCGTGCGGGGCCTCGGCATCCGGGGCTGCGCCGTGTCGATGCCGTACAAGGAGCACGTCATCGCGCTCGTGGACGTGATGGACCCGTCCGCGAAGGCGATCGACTCGGTCAACACAATCGTGAACGACGGCGGGACGCTCACCGCCTTCAACACCGACTACACGGCGATCGAGCAGCTGCTGCAGCGCAATGCCGTGCCCGCCTCGTATTCGGTGCTGTTAAAGGGCGCCGGCGGCATGGCGAAGGCCACCGCCGCGGCACTGCGCGACGCCGGCTTCCGGAACGTCACCGTGATCGCACGCAACGAGGAGGCCGGCCGGGCACTCGCCGGGCTCTACGGCTTCGCCTGGCGCGCCGACGTCGAGCCTTCCGGTGGCGGGTGGGCCGACATGATCATCAACGTGACCCCGGTTGGGATGGCGGGCGGCCCCGACGCCGAGGCCCTGTCCTTCCCGCCGGAGGCGATTGACGCCGCGACGGTGGTGTTCGACGTCGTCGCGCTGCCGGCCGAGACGCCGCTGATCAAGGCCGCCCGGGCGGCCGGCAAGACCGTGATCACCGGCGCGGAGGTGGCGACCATCCAGGCGCTGGAGCAGTTCGTGCTGTACACCGGGATCCGGCCCAGTGACGAGCAGGTCCGGGCCGCCGAGGAGTTCATGCGGGCCCAGTAGCCTCCGGGAATCCAGGTATCCGGCCTTAGACCGGCTGCACCGAAATGGCCACCCGCTCCTCGCCGATCCTGGTGAGGACCAGGGTGGCCGTCTTTTTCCCCCGGCTCTTGCCGCCGGACTTCCCTGCCGTCTTCCCGCCGGGGAGGAGCTCTTTGCGCAGTTCCTCCGGAGTGACCGAGGTGCCGCGCTTCTTGATGTCCAGCACACCGATGCCCTGGTCCTTGACCCAGGCCTTGAGCGCCTTGACGTTGTAGGGCATCACCTCCAGGACCTTGTAGGCCCGAGCGAAAGGGGTGTCCTGAAGTTCCGGGGCGCAGATGTAGGCGATGTGCTCGTCCACGAGGTGCCCGCCCAGCTGAAGGGCGACGTCGGCCACCAGCCCGGCGCGGATGACGGCGCCGTCGGGCTCGTAGAGGTAACCCTCGACCGGGCCCACCGGGGCGACCGGACCGCCGTCGAAGTCCTCGGCGCTGGTCAGTTCCGCCGCGCCCGCGGGGCCGAGCAGGAGGGCCGCGCGGCGGATCCCCGGACGCCGCACCGCGTTGAACCACAACGCCACCTCGGTGACGTCCCCGCCGACCGACACCCACTGGGCTTCGCAGCCTTTGGGCACAGAATCGTGGGGCATGCCGGGGCCCATTTTCACGCCCACCGCCATCCCGGCTCCGGCCAGGGTTTCGGCGAAGGACAGCGGCGGGGAAAAGTCCTCGGGATCCCAGAGCCGCTTGGTGCCCGAGGTGGAGGTGGTCCGTCGCGCCGGGTCGAGCCAGACACCGTCGATCCCGTCGAGCTCAAATGCCGTCGCATCGGAATGGACCACGGTGGCGTTCCGGAACGGAATCAGGTTCATCGTGGCGCAGGCCGCCGTCGTCTCATCCATTTCCACGGCCGTGACCTGGAGGTCCAGCGAGGCGAAGGCCATGGCGTCGGCGCCGAGGCCGCAGCCGAGATCCGCGACGTGCTGCACACCGGCTTCGGCGAAACGCTGCGCGTGCCGGGCCGCAACGGTGAGCCGGGTGGCCTGCTCCAGGCCCGCCTGGGTGAAGATCATCTGCCGGGCGAACTCACCGAACTTGGCCTCGGCCCTGGTCCGCAGCCGCGACTGGGTGAGCACCGCCGAAACAAGCTCGGGGGAGTGACCGGCCTTCCGGAGGGACGCATTGAGCCGGAACGCCTCGTCCTCCCGGTACGGCCCGAGCGACGCCAGCAGCTCCCAGCCCTCCGGGTTGAGAAGCGGGGCGATCTGGTCCTGCGGTGCGTCAGCCATGCAATCAAGCCTAGTTCAGGGCCGGGTTCACGCCGTGCGCCCGATAAGGTTGACGGCATGGATCACAGCGGCACGGCAGACAGCGGCACGGACGGAAGCCAGCGGCAGGACGGCGCTGCAGATCGGCCCGACGCCGCGCCGCAGGACGACCCCGGACAGCAGCCCGGCCCCGCACCGCAGGGCGCCGACGGCGGCGCTCCCGCACGCCAGGGCCTGGTCCGCTACGCCCGGCCGGCGCTCATCGCCGGCGGTGTGATCGCCGTCGTCTGCGTGGCGCTGCTGGTCATCATCTTCCTGCTGGACTCCTTCAACGCCACCGTCTATTCGGTTGGCGGCACGTCCGTCACTGACGCGACCGACGAGGCGAAGGCCATCCGCGAGAACTACGCCGGGGTCCGCGCGGGCGGCGTCATCTTCCTGGTTCTAGGAATGGTCCTGGCCGCAGCGGGAGCCCTGGTGCTGTACCGGCACCGGAACGAGGCCGGCTCCGACGACGAGGACAACGGCGAAGACGTCGACTTCGAGGACCTCGGCGGACGCTAGTCCCGCGCGGCCCAGCGTTCACCGGGAACGTAATTCTGGCACTCGCCTTGACCGAGTGCTAACTCCTTACATAGAGTCGTCATTAGCACTCTCCCTAGGAGGGTGCTAACACCTGAAGCTTTATCAGCCAGGCTGCTGCCGGCACCGCGACGACGGTCTGTATGCCTTGGCCCCACAGCTTTAATGTCCACGAATTTGCTGACGAAAAGGAGAGGTCATTGTCGGTCTCTATTAAGCCTCTTGAGGATCGTATTGTTGTCCGCCCGCTCGAAGCCGAGCAGACCACGGCTTCCGGCCTGGTTATCCCGGACTCCGCGCAGGAAAAGCCGCAGGAAGGCGAAGTTGTTGCAGTCGGCCCCGGCCGCTTTGAAGATGGCAGCCGCGTTCCTGTTGACGTAGCCGTTGGCGACGTCGTTATCTACTCCAAGTACGGCGGAACTGAAGTCAAGACCGGCGGCACCGAGTACCTCGTGCTCTCCGCCCGCGACGTCCTGGCGATCGTCGTAAAGTAACTCTCTTGGACCCCGCGCCGCCGATCCTTCTTTGACGGGTCAGTTGCGCGGGGTTCTGTCTTTGAAAGGACAAAACCATGGCAAAGCAGCTTGCGTTTAATGACGCTGCCCGCCGGTCGCTTGAAGCCGGCATCGATAAGCTCGCCAACACGGTCAAGGTCACGCTCGGCCCGCGCGGCCGCAACGTCGTGCTGGACAAGAAGTGGGGCGCCCCCACGATCACCAACGATGGTGTCACCATCGCCCGTGAAGTCGAACTGGACGACCCGTTCGAGAACCTTGGCGCGCAGCTTGCCAAGGAGGTCGCCACCAAGACCAACGACGTGGCCGGTGACGGCACCACCACGGCCACCGTGCTGGCACAGGCTCTGGTCAAGGAAGGCCTCCGCAACGTGGCGGCCGGCGCTGCCCCGGGCCAGATCAAGCGCGGCATCGAGGTCTCGGTTGAGGCCATCGCCGCCCGCCTGCTCGAAAACGCCCGCCCGGTCGAAGGCGACCAGGTCGCCAACGTCGCTGCGATCTCCGCGCAGAGCGACGAGATCGGCGAGCTCCTCGCCGAGGCATTCGGCAAGGTCGGCAAGGATGGTGTGATCACCATCGAGGAATCCTCCACCACGCAGACCGAGCTGGTCCTCACCGAGGGCATGCAGTTCGACAAGGGCTACCTGTCCCCGTACTTCGTCACCGACGCGGAACGCCAGGAAGCAGTCCTCGAAGACGCCCTGATCCTGATCAACCAGGGCAAGATCTCGTCCGTCCAGGACTTCCTGCCGCTGCTGGAAAAGGCGCTGCAGAGCTCCAAGCCGCTCTTCATCATCGCTGAAGACGTCGACGGCGAGGCACTGTCCACGCTGATCGTCAACCGCATCCGCGGCACCCTGAACGTCGTCGCCGTCAAGGCCCCGGGCTTCGGAGACCGCCGCAAGGCCATGCTGCAGGACATCGCCACCCTCACGGGTGCACAGGTTGTCTCGCCGGAACTGGGCCTCAGCCTGGACACGGTCGGCCTCGAGGTGCTGGGCACCGCCCGGCGCATCACGGTCACCAAGGACAACACCACCATCGTTGACGGTGCCGGTTCGGCAGAAGACGTCGCAGCCCGGGTTTCCCAGCTGCGCGCCGAGCTGACCCGCACCGACTCCGACTGGGACAAGGAAAAGCTGCAGGAACGCCTGGCCAAGCTGGCCGGCGGCATCGGCGTGATCAAGGTCGGCGCAGCCACCGAGGTCGAGCTGAAGGAAAAGAAGCACCGCATCGAGGACGCTGTGTCCTCGACCCGCGCTGCCCTTGAAGAAGGCATCGTCGCCGGTGGCGGCGCCGCCCTCATCCACGCCCTCAAGGCGCTGGACGAGGACCCCGCCGTTCAGGCCCTCGAAGGTGACGCGGCTGCTGCCGTCGGCATCGTCCGCCGGGCACTGACCCAGCCGCTGCGCTGGATCGCCCAGAACGCCGGCTTCGACGGCTACGTCGTCGTCGCGAAGGTGGCCGAATCCGCCAACAACCAGGGCTTCAACGCCAAGACCGGCGAATATGAAGACCTGATCGCTGCAGGCGTCATCGACCCCGTGAAGGTGACGCGTGCGGCCCTCCGCAACGCGGCGTCCATCGCGGCCTTGGTCCTCACCACGGAAACCCTCGTGGTCGAGAAGCCGGCCAACGACGACGAGCACGCAGGCCACAGCCACTAGGCTGCAGCTTTAGCGCAGGGGAGCCTGTGCACAGGAAACCGGTCCAGCCTCCGCTGGGCCGGTTTTTTGTGCTCAGGATGCCCCCGGTGGCCCGCTCTGCTTTCTGGCTGAGCGCACAGTCCGGCGTCGGCGGGCGTGGCAGACTGGTGCCATGCTGCTGGACGAGCTCGTAACAACCAGTGCTGCCGTCGCTTCGACCCGCTCCCGGCTCGCGAAGGTTGCTGCGCTGGCCGACCTGCTGCGGCGGCTGGAGCCCGCGGACATCGCACCGGCTGTCGGCCTGCTCATCGCCAAGCCGCGACAGGGCCGGGTAGGGGTCGGCTGGCGCGGCATCACAGCGGCCATGGGGGATCCGGCCGCCGAGCCGAGCCTTACTGTCGCCGACCTCGACGCCGCGCTGGAGCGGTTGCTCGTCACGGGCGGCGCGGGATCGGCTGCGGAGCGCGCCGCCACACTCCGGTTGCTTACGGCCGCGGCCACCGAGCGCGAACAGACCTTCATCGCCGGCGTGCTGCTGGGTGAACTGCGCACCGGTGCGCTTGAGGGGGTGCTGACTGATGCCGTTGCCCGCGCTGCGGACCGGGCCGTCGACGCCGTCCGCCGCGCGGCGATGCTCGCCGGCGATCTCGGCGAGACCGCCCTGCTGGCCATCACCGGCACGGCGGCCCAGCTTGACGCCGTCGGCCTTGTCGTCGGCCGTCCCGTGCACCCCATGCTCGCCGCAACCGCGGCGAGTCCCAGCGCGGCGCTTGCGGTCACGGGTGAGGCTTCCGTGGAATACAAGCTCGACGGTGCGCGGATCCAGGTGCATCGCGTGGGCGACGAGGTGCGCATCTTCACCCGCACCCTGGCCGAGGTGACCCATCGGCTGCCTGAGGTGGTGGAGGTGGTACGCGGAATGCCGGTGCGCGATGTGATCCTCGACGGCGAGACCCTCGCCCTGGGCGAGGACGGCGGCCCGCGGCCATTCCAGGAGACCATGGCGCGGTTCGGGGCGGACGCGGCGCGCGCCACGGTGCTGCATCCGTGGTTCTTCGACGTGCTGCACATCGACGGGCGCGACCTGCTGGACGAGCCGTTGTCAACGCGCCTTGAGGTGCTCGGACGCATCGCACCGGGGCACCGGATTCCCGGCGAGATCACGGCGGATCCGGCGGTCGCTGAGCGGGTATCGCGCGATGCGCTGGCCTCGGGCCATGAGGGCGTCGTTGTGAAGGCGGTCGGATCGGACTACGCGGCCGGCCGGCGTGGTTCGAACTGGATCAAGGTGAAGCCGGTGCTCACCTACGACCTGGTGGTTCTCGCCTGCGAGTGGGGGTCCGGGCGGCGTACCGGGCTGCTGTCGAACCTGCACCTCGGAGCCCTCGACCCGACCGGGGAGTTCGGCGAACCCGGCGGCTACGTGATGGTGGGCAAGACCTTCAAAGGCCTCACCGACGCCCTCCTCCGCTGGCAGACCGGGAGGTTCCAGGAACTCGAGGTGCGGCGCACGGCGGGCACCGTCTGGGTGGAGCCGGTCACCGTGGTCGAGATCGCGATTGACGGGGTGCAGGTCTCCCCGCGCTACCCGGGCGGAATCGCGCTGCGATTCGCACGTGTCAAGCGTTACCGCGACGACAAGACGGCGGCGGAGGCAGACACCATTCAGACCCTGCGCGGGCTGCTGCGCTCGTAGCCCCGGTCAGCCGCGCGTTCGCCGCAGCTGCCCCCCGAGCCGACGGGCAGTCTCTTCGGGCAACCGCCTGGTGACCAGCCGGTAGAAGATCAGCACGGCAACCGCGGCAGCCACGATTCCGACCAGGTTCAGTCCCAGCTGCAGGGCCGAGCCGGCCGCCTTCTGGTACTCGCCCAGGACCAGCGCCACCGCTACGAACCCGGCAGCCGGGACCGTCGTCACCGAGATGAAGACACCGATCAGCGCGGCGGACCGCCGGCTGATCACCGACAGCATCCCCGCGGTTCCGGCCAGCACGGCCACGATCAGCGAATAGGGTCCCGGGTGATAAATGAACTCGACCGCGGATCCGCCGTCGAGCACGTCAGCGGGAAAAAGTCCCAGCGGCACGGACAGCCACGCCGTGAACGCTGCCGCCAGCATGGCCACCGGGAAACCGATGCAGAGCGCCAGGGCCGCGCGGCGTCCGAGCTGCCACTGCCGCCGCACCAGCGATACGGCCAGGGCCGCGAGCGGGCCGAATTCCGGTCCCACGGCCATGGCCCCGACAATGGCGATGGTCGAATCGGTGACAATCCCGATGGCCGCCAGCTGGGTCGCGAGAATCAGGAAGGCCAGATAGCTCCACGTAAGCCGCGAGTCCTCGCCTGTCTGCCGGGACACCTCTTCCCAGATCACGGCGTCCGCTCCCTCGCCGGGGGCCTCGGCGGTGGCCTTGTCCGCCCGGTCCGAGAGCACCAACTCCGGCATCGAGACCGAGATCGACCCCTGCTGCTGGACATTCAGGGCCTGGAGTTTCTCCACCAGGCCCTCCACTGACTCCCGCGCCAGCAGGACGTCGATGATGTCCCCTGGCGGAAGGACCGCAGCACCAGGCTGGCGGGAAATTTCAGCGACGCCTACCTCGCCGCGGCAGCACTCCACCACGGCGGCGGACAATTCGTCCGGGACACAAATGCGCAGTTGTGCGATCACGAGCAGGCCTCCTCTTGCTCGTTACAGGGTAACGTCCGGGACGCTCAGCCCACGTCGCGGAGGTGCCGACGGGTCCATGCCAGCAGCCACTGCTCCAGGTCCCCGGCGTTTCGATCCGGGGCGCCGACCTCCACAAGCGGTTCCGGCGCGGCGACGGTATCGGCGTCGTCGCAGTCCGCGCGGAACGGGGTGATGACACCGCCCGCGTCAGGGGCGAACACGTCCTCGCGCAGCGGGTTCATGCCCCGTGTGCGGCACGCCCGGCCCGCAGGCGTGGTCGCCCACCGGTACCTGGGGTGCTGCATGCGGCGTACTCTACGTCACCGGGCTGGTGCCGTTGCTCACATTGGTGCCCCGGAATATGGGGATCGCCGCCAAGGTTCTACTATTTATTCAACACTTCTGCACAGGCCATGCCCGTAATGACGGGCTGGTCATCTGCTGCAACCCCTACCCGTGACACCCATAAACCAAGGTAAGAGGCGCACTCATGACCCAGCCCGAACACGATCCCTTCGGCTTCATCGGACTGACGTACGACGACGTCCTGCTGCTGCCCGGGCACACGAATGTCATCCCCTCCGAGGCCGACACGTCCTCCCGGATCTCCAAGCGCATCACGGTCCAGACGCCGCTGCTCTCCGCCGCGATGGACACGGTCACCGAGTCGCGGATGGCGATCGCCATGGCCCGCCAGGGCGGCCTCGGCGTCGTGCACCGCAACCTCTCCATCGCCGACCAGGCGGACCAGGTGGACCGGGTCAAGCGCAGCGAATCCGGCATGATCACCAACCCGCTGACCATCGGCCCGGAAGCCACACTGGCCGAGCTGGCCGAAATCTGCTCACACTACCGGGTCTCCGGCCTGCCCGTCGTGGACGAGGGCATGCGGCTGCTCGGCATTGTCACGAACCGCGACACGCGCTTCGTGCCGGAATCGGATTTCCCAATCCGGCTGGTCAGCGACGTCATGACCAAAATGCCGCTGGTCACGGGGCACGTGGGCATCAGCCGTGACGAAGCGGCGCACAAGCTGGCGACCAACAAGATCGAAAAGCTCCCGCTCGTCGACGACCAGGGCCGGCTCAAGGGCCTCATCACGACCAAGGACTTCACCAAGGCCGAGCAGTACCCGCTGGCCACCAAGGACGATGAGGGCCGGCTGCGTGTCGGCGCGGCCATCGGGTTCTTCGGTGACGGCTGGGAGCGCGCCATGACCCTGGTCGACGCCGGCGTCGACGCCCTCTTCGTGGACACCGCCAACGGCCACTCGCAGGGTGTCCTGGACATGATCCGCCGGCTGAAGTCGGATCCGGCGGCGGCGCACGTGGACATCATCGGCGGCCAGGCCGCCACCCGGGAAGGCGCCCAGGCGCTGATCGACGCCGGTGCCGACGGCATCAAGGTCGGCGTGGGTCCCGGGTCGATCTGCACCACCCGTGTGGTCGCCGGCGTCGGCGTCCCGCAGATCACCGCCATCTACGAGTCCGCCAAGGCCGCCATTCCGGCCGGCGTCCCGCTGATCGCCGACGGCGGGCTGCAGTACTCGGGCGACATCGGCAAGGCCCTGGTTGCCGGCGCGGACACCGTGATGCTCGGCTCCCTGCTCGCCGGCTGCGACGAGTCACCGGGTGACCTGATCTTCGTCAACGGCAAGCAGTTCAAGCTCTACCGCGGCATGGGCTCCCTCGGGGCCATGCAGACCCGCGGCCAGAACACGTCCTACTCCAAGGACCGCTACTTCCAGGCTGATGTCTCCGGCGATGACAAGCTCATTCCGGAGGGTATCGAGGGCCGGGTGGCCTACCGCGGCCCGCTCGCCTCGGTCGCGTACCAGCTGGTCGGCGGCCTCCGCCAGACCATGTTCTACACCGGCGCGCCGACCGTGCCGGAACTGAAGGCCCGCGGAAAGTTCGTCCGGATCACAGCGGCCGGGCTGAAGGAATCCCACCCGCATGACATCCAGATGACGGTGGAGGCACCGAACTACGGCACGCGCTAACTGCTGACGGCTGAACGCTACAGCGTCAGCAGTGCACACAGGCCACGGGGAACCCTCCCCGTGGCCTGTGTGCGTCCGGGCCCTCCAGACCCCCGGCGCCCTGCCCGGCTAGACCTATCGGGGCGTTGATGCTGCGTGGCGTGGTGCTGTGGCGGTGGTGAGCACATTCTCGCCCCTCACCGCGGCCGGGGAAAGAACCGCCCGGCCCCGGTGCGCCGGAAATCGCTGCGGTTTCGGACCTTTGCGCACCGGATCCCCGTCGCGCCGGTCTGAATGCGTAGCGGAATCGGCACACCGTCCGCCGCACGCACCGGCGGCCGGGGCTAATAGTCAGTCCGGGTCTCAGCCTGTGCCAGGTGGTGAAGGGCTGCAGCACGGGCCTCCCCGCCTGCGTCCGGGCCCTCGAGACCCCGGATCCCTCCCCGGCTGCGTCCGGGCCCTCCAGACCCCCGGCGGAAGTTCCGCAAACTAGGCTGGAGTCATGTCCGAACTCCTGCCCGCACGTGCGCCGAAGCGCAAACTGGCGTGGCGGCCGTACGCCCGCGCCGTGGCCCAGGTGCTGCGGGTGAGCTTCCGGGCCTCGCCCGCCGCCGTCGTAATGAAAGTGGCGGGCTCGCTGATCTCCGCGGTGCTGCCGCTGGTCACCACCTTCTTCGCGGCCCTGACCACCACGGCTCTCGCGGCCGCCTATGCCGGGAATGCCGCTGCCGGGCAGCAGGCGGTGGTCTACGTCATCATCACGGCCGCGCTGGGGCTGTTCTGGGGGGCCTTCAGCAGCGTGGACCGTTACATCCAGCAGCTGATGAGCTTCAAGGTCGGCGCGATCGTCGGCGACCAGATGTACGAACGGTTCCTGGCCCTGGAATTCTGGCGCTACGACGACAAGGAAACGGTCGACCTTTACGACCGGGCCAAGCGCTTCTCCGATTCCTACGCCCGGGTCCTGGACCGGATCGCCGCTATTTTCACCCAGCTGGTCTCGGTGATCCTCGCGGTCGGCGCGCTGCTGCTGGTCAGCTGGTGGATCGCAGTGATCGTCCTCGTGGCGATCGTGCCCAGCGTCTACCTGCAGTTCAAGCTCTCCCGCGAGCAGATCGCGCACTGGAACACCCAGATTGATTCACGCCGGCAGCGGCGGATGATCGAAACCAACCTGCTGCGGCCCCAGCACATCGCCGAGATGCGCCTCTATGGGATCGTCGGCTACCTGATGGACCTGCGGTCGCGGCTGCGCGACGCGGATGAACGAAGACGGCTCGATTTCCAGAAGCGGTACATCCCCAAACAGCTCGCCGCGGACGCCCTGCAGTACGGCGCGGAGGTCGTGTCGCTGATCTGGGTGGTCGGACAGATCATCGCCCGGGCGCAGCCGGTGGGTCAGTTCCTCTACGTCCAGCAGATCGTCAGCCGGGCGCTGTCCACCGCCAACAGCCTCGTCTCCTCGCTCAGCTCGATCGACGAGGACCTCGCGAACCTCAAGGACTACGAGCTGTTTATGGCCATGCCGGTGCACTCCGAGCACGCCCCTCCGCTGCTGCAGGCGCCGACCACCGTGGAGCTGCGGGACATCCGATTCACCTACACGGGCAGCGAACTGGAGGTCATCAAGGGCATTTCGATGACCATCCGCGAGGGCCAGCACATTGCGATCGTGGGCGAGAACGGCGCCGGCAAGTCCACCCTCATCCGGATCCTTGCCGGGCTCTACCGCCCGGACTCCGGTCAGGTGATGCTCGACGGCGTCGATCTCGCCGCCGTCGACGTGAAGTCCTGGCACCGCCATCTGGCGGTGCTCAGCCAGGAGTTCCTGAAGTACGAGTTCGCCACCGCGGCGGAGAACATCTTCTTCGGCGACGTCGATGCACCGCGCGACGACGCCCGGATCCGCCGGGCCGCGGCCGACGCCGAGGCCCTGGAGTTCATCAGCAAGCTGCCCAACGGCCTGGACAACCACGTCAGCAACTGGATGGAGGATCCACGCGGGCGGAAGGGGAGCGGGCTGTCCGGCGGGCAGTGGCAGCGGCTGGCTATGGCCCGGAACTTTTACCGGGACGCCGCGTTCATGGTCATGGACGAGCCGACGTCGGCCATTGACGCCCTCGCGGAGCACCGGATCTTCACCCGGCTTTTCGCCGACCGCAGCAGCACGATCATCGCCATCAGCCACAGGCTGGCCACGATCGAGAAGGCGGACATTGTCTACATGCTCGAGGACGGCCGGATCGTGGAGCAGGGCACCCACAAGGAACTCGTGGCCCTGCGCGGCCGCTACTTCCGGATGTTCGAATCCCAGCTTGCCGTGGACGAGGCCGAAGGGGTCTGACGGGGGAACGCCGGCCCGGGTTTAGCTTCGTTCCCGCCACCGGGCATAGAGACTGGCGCTGTTCATCATGAGCCGCCGGGTGTGGGCCAGCCCAGCGGACAGGCCCAGCGGCCAGACCACCAGCATGCCCAGCAGCGGCAGGGATTCCGGTGAGCCGCCCTGGGGTGTGAAGAGCACCAGCGCGGCAACGCCCAGCGAGCTGGCGATCAGGACGCTCCGGATCATGACCGGAGTGGTCCGGATTCCCTGTTCCACCCGCGGGATATCCGATGCGGGCCTGGGTGGTTTGCGGCCGAACCGCGGCCCGGCCGTGAGGGCCCAGCCCAGGGCTGCGAGGACCGTTCCCAGGATTGCCAGGACAATCCCGGTTTCCGGGCTCTGGCCCAGCGCCAGGGCGAGCCCGGCATAAACGGCCCGGAGACGGCCAGCACCGCGGGGTACCACCAGGCGGAGAAGACCCAGGACCGGCGCTGGGCGAAGCCGAACGCCGTAGCGTCGGGAACCACCCCGGTGGCCGGGCTGGTCATGCCCGTACGGGCACCGGTGCCGGTTCCATGGAAATGTGGCTCCACCTTTTCCCCCAAGTTGATTCTCCGTGCAGGATGCCGAAGGACTCGATCCAACCTAGATCATCCCCGTCAGTTTCGCGATGGGGACCCGTCCCCATCGGCTGGCGCCTGAACCACTGTGGTCCGGACCCGCGCCAGGCTTGGCTGCGGGGGAACGCTGCTGAAGCCAAAGGTGACGGCGGGCCGGATCGCGGACAGTTCGCCGGCGTCCCCGCCGTTCCAGCCCACGTTTGCCCCGTCGATGTTGTGCAGGTCAGTCACGCCGTAATACTCCTGCCGCCCGCCCTTTGCGGCGCCCGCGGTGCGGGCTCCGGGGCTGAGCCGGGCCGCGAGCGGGCTGATGGCCCGCAGCCACTGTGGATGCACCGCCACCGGCCGGGGGACCAGCCGTACCATACTGCCCAGACGGGTCCTGGCGCCGACGGCGGCCCGGATCCGGAGCGGGCCGGCGTCCACCCTGAGCTCGCGGGCACCGTAAGACGCCGCGACGTCCAGCACCCGGGTCTCGTCAAAGTTGTAGACCGCAGCAATGAATTCGCCGATTTCGGCGGTCGGGGCGAGCAGGATCCTGTGGCCGGAGGGCAGTTCCACCATGGCGTCAGCGAAGGATCCGAAGGGGGACTGCTGCCAGAGGCCCACCACAGCGCGCAAACCGGATTCCGTTCCGATGCCTGCAATATGACCGTCGAAGACCCAGCGTTTACCCATGCCGCCAGCGTACCGGCCGGGGAGAAAGTGCTGCGCACCAGCATCCGGGCCTTGCCTGCAGCCCTCTACAGGGGGCCGTAACCCGCGTTGCCGTGGGGGTCGCGCCACATGGCCAGATCGCTTTCCACCACTGTGCGGAGCCCCGGGTCCGTCTGGATCCTGCGCCGGAAGGACTGCCGGGCCCGTCCCAGGACTACGGACGGGATGAGGATAAAGGCCGCCAGCAGAGCGACAAGGAGTACATACGCGCCGCTCACCGCGACCAGCGTCGCGGTTCCCCGCGGGGCGATCCCGGGGAAAGCCGTGGCCAGAATACCGCCCGGAATGATGGCCAGCACGGACACCATCATGACCCCGCCGCGCGCCGACCCCGGGCCACGGGCGATGAGGAGCCTCCTGGTGTTCGGCAGTGTGCCACGTACCCGCTTCCAGGAGACCAGGCCCAGCACCGTCAACGCAACGCCCAGCAAGCCGAGGATCAAGGTCCAGGCGGGGTTGCCTGACATGGCCGAGACGAAGCCACCGGCCAGGAGCAGGAGGGGCCCGGATCCGATGGCGCTGCTCCAGGCTGCAGCGAGGGTGCCCTGGGCATCAGCCAACTGCAGCAAACGGGAGGCTGCGTTGGGTGGACTGACCCGTGCAAGTTCCGAAGAAGTCCAGTAGTCAAGAGGATGCGCGGGCTGGCCTGCGGGGAGGGGAGTTGGAACGCTCATGTCGGACTACAACCCCGGCCCGCTGTGAAGGCTTTGTTCCAGGGCCCGGAAGCGCGCCGCGTCGGCGCCCTTCCATGCAGAGCCAGAGAGGCCAGGGGCCATGGGTGGTTCTCCTGGGACTAGGGCAAGGGCGCTCGGCGAGGCCCGGTTTCCTCAGGTTATGGGATTCTGTGGGCGGCTGCCATGGGCACCGCTGCCCATGGACGCTCCCCCCGCTGCAGTCCCGGGCACATTCCGGCTCCACGGTCCTGCCGGGTCCGTGGCCGGTGCCGCGGCTGGGATAACCTAGAGCAGTGACTTACGAGATTGAGATTGGCCGTGGCAAGCGTGGGCGTCGTGCCTACTCCCTGGATGACATTGCGATCGTCCCCAACCGACGTACCCGTGACCCCAAGGACGTGTCGGTCGCCTGGCAGATCGACGCCTACCAGTTCGACATGCCGGTCATCGCAGCGCCGATGGATTCGGCCATGTCGCCGGAAACCGTGATCGCCCTGGGCCGCCTCGGCGGACTCGGCGTCCTCGACCTCGAAGGCCTCTGGACCCGCTATGAGGACCCGCAGGCCGTCCTGGACCAGATCGGCGCCCTCCAGGACGAGACCAACAGCCCCGCCGTCACCCGGCGCATGCAGGAGCTCTACCAGGCCCCGATCCAGCCGGAGCTGATCACCACCCGGCTCGCGGAAATCCGCGCCGCGGGCGTCACGGTTGCCGGCTCCCTCACCCCGCAGCGGACCCAGGAGCACTACAAGACCGTTGTGGCCGCCGGCGTCGACATCTTCGTGATCCGCGGCACCACCGTCTCGGCCGAGCATGTCTCCAAGGACCACGAGCCGCTGAACCTTAAGCAGTTCATCTACGAACTCGACGTCCCGGTGATCGTCGGCGGCGCAGCCGGCTACACCCCGGCCCTGCACCTCATGCGCACCGGCGCCGCCGGTGTGCTGGTCGGCTTCGGCGGCGGCGCCACGAGCACCACCCGCCGCGCCCTCGGCATCCACTCGCCCATGGCCTCCGCCATCTCCGACGTCGCCGCGGCCCGCCGCGACTACATGGATGAGTCCGGCGGACGGTACGTCCATGTGATCGCCGACGGCGGCATGGGATCCTCCGGCGACATCGTCAAGGCCATCGCCATGGGCGCCGACGCCGTCATGCTCGGCAGTGCCCTGGCCCGCGCCACCGAGGCCCCGGGCAAGGGCTGGCACTGGGGCCAGGAAGCCCACCACCTTGAACTTCCCCGCGGTGACAGGGTCAACGTCGGCACCGTCGGAACCCTCGAGGAGGTCCTCTTCGGGCCGGGCCACCACACCAACGGAACGTCCAACCTGATCGGCGCACTGCGCCGTTCCATGGCGACCACCGGGTACTCGGACCTGAAGGAATTCCAGCGCGTCGACGTCGTCGTCTCGCCGTACGCCGGGAACTGACGACCCCTGCCCATCCGGGGCACTTGGAAGTAGTGTGGTGCACTACGAGCTGTGATCCGGATGGAGGCGTGACATGAACAGATTTCCCGGCGGTTCTCCCAAGGCCGGCGGTGCCCTGGGGCCCGCGGAACGTGAAGCGTCAATTGCGGTACTCAGGGGCACCACGGAACCGGGCCAGGAACTGGACATCCTCATTGTCGGCGGAGGAATCGTCGGCACCGGAACCGCCCTGGACGCAGTCACGCGCGGCCTGAGCGTCGGGATCGTCGAGGCCAATGACTGGGCCGCAGGCACCTCCTCCCGCTCCTCGAAGCTCATCCACGGCGGCCTGCGCTATCTGGAGATGCTCGACTTTGCCCTGGTCAAGGAGGCGCTCCACGAACGCGGGCTGATCCTGTCGTCGCTCGCCCCGCATCTCGCCCGGCCGGTTCCCTTCCTGTATCCGCTCACGAAGCCCTTCTTCGAACGGCCCTACGTCGGCGCCGGCATCGCCCTGTACGACGCCATGTCCATCTCCACCGGACAGCGCCGGGGGGTGCCGTTCCATAAGCACCTGAGCCGCCGGGGGACGCTTCGGGCCGCGCCCAGCCTCAAGGACGACGCCTTCGTCGGTTCCATCCGGTACTACGACGGCCAGGTCGACGACGCCAAGTACACCGCCAACCTGATCCGCACCGCTGCCCACTACGGGGCCCACGCGGTGAACCAGATGTCCGTCGTCGACTTCCTGCGGGAGGGCGAACGAGTGGTGGGCGCCAAAGTGGTCAACCATGAGGATGGTTCCACGTTCAAGATCAGAGCCAAGCAGGTCATCAACGCCACCGGGGTCTGGACCGACGAAACCCAGGCGATGGTCACCGACCGCGGCCAGCTGAAGGTCCGCGCCTCCAAGGGCATCCACCTCGTGGTCCCGCGGGACCGGTTCCAGTCGACTGTGGGGCTGATCCTGCGGACCGAGAAGTCCGTCCTGTTCGTGATCCCCTGGGGCCGGCACTGGATCATCGGCACCACCGACACCGACTGGCATCTCGATAAAGCCCACCCGGCCGCGTCGAGCAAGGATATCGACTACCTGCTTGAGCACGTGAACAAGGTCCTGAAGCGCCCGCTTACCCGTGAGGACGTCGAAGGCGTCTACGCCGGGCTGCGCCCGTTGCTGGCCGGAGAAAACGACTCGACCGCCAAACTGTCCCGCGAACACATCGTGGCCCACCCGGTCCCCGGACTCGTTGTGGTGGCAGGCGGCAAATGGACCACGTACCGGGTGATGGCCAAGGACGCCGTCGACGAGGCGACCCGGAGCATGGATGAACGCGTCCCGCCCAGCTGCACGGAGTCCATTCCGCTGCTGGGCGCCAGCGGATTCAAGGCCGCGTGGAACAGGCGGAACCGGATGGCCGAGGAGACCGGTGTCCACGTGGCGCGGATTGAGCATCTGCTCAACCGCTACGGAGCCATGGCCCCGGAGGTGCTGGCTCTCATCACCGGGAACCCGGAACTGGGCGAACCGCTGCCCGGCGCGGACGACTACCTTGCCGCCGAAGCGGTCTACGCCGCCACCCATGAGGGCGCCCGCCATGTCCAGGACGTGCTGACCCGCCGGACCCGGATTTCCATCGAGGCCTGGGACCGCGGTGTGTCCGCCGCGCCGGTAGTCGCTAAACTGATGGGAGATGTTCTCGGCTGGAGCGATGCGCAGCGCGAGGGCGAAATCAAGCACTACCTGGCCCGGGTCGACGCAGAACGGCTCAGCCAGGAGCAGCCGGACGACGAATCCGCTGATGCTGCACGATTGGGCGTCGAGGACATCGTTCCGCTGCGTTGACGGAAGCGTCCGCCGGCAGCCTCAACCCGAGCCTGCCGGCGCACTGACGCCACTTCGAAGGGATGACTCTTGGCGGAACCATTGGACCGGTATGACGCCGAGCTCACCACCCCCGAAATGGTGATCCTTGAGATGGACGCCGCCGACAAGGTCGACGCTGCCACCCAGTTGGCGGAACGGATGCACGCCGCCGGGCGCATTTCGGATCTTGAAGGATTCCTCAAGCACGTCAACGCCCGCGAACACCAGCTGGCCACCGGCCTGCCGGGTGGCATCGGACTGCCCCATGCCCGCAGCGAGTTCGTCTCCCGCACCTCGATCGCCGTCGGCGTCACGAAATACGGCAGGGCGCTGGACTTCGGCGCCGCCGACGGGCCCGCGACGGTGGTCCTCCTGATCGCGACCCCGGCCAGTTCCTTCTCCGAGCACCTCGAAGTGCTGGCGACCCTGGCCCGCTCCCTGTCCAAGGAATCGTTCCGCGAATCGCTCCGGCGTGCCTACGACGCCGAAGTGATCGCGGAACTCATCAACTCCAGCCTGGTCTTCTTCGACCACTGAGGACTGGGGCAGGCCCTTTCGTGTCGGATCCATTACCCGCAGAGACCCGGTGTCCCACTCGGAACCCCGGTGCCCCGCTCGGACCCGCAGTCCCGCCCGGGTCCTGGAAGCCGTTTCGTTGTTCTACATGCCGACGAAGTACGGTTAAGGGGTGCTGAAAACTGCCCTTAAACCCCGCTGGATCGCAGGACTGGTGTTCGCGATCGTCGTTTCCGGGGTGTTTGTGCTGCTCAGCCAGTGGCAGTTCGGCCGCTCGACGCAGCCCGAGGTCACGGTCTCCACCACGACCGAGGAACCCAAACCGCTCGTCAGCGTGCTCCGGCCCGGGGAGTTCCTGCCGGGCTCGGTCGCCGACCAGGTCGTCACCGCCACCGGCAGCTACGACCCGCAGAAACAGGTTCTGGTGCCGGGCCGTCTGAACGACGGCGCCATGGGCTACTGGATCGTTTCGGCCCTGGCCCTCAAGGACGCCCCCGTCCTGACCGGAGCCGCCGCGTCGCCGCAGACCTGGATCCCGGTTGCCCGCGGCTGGATCGCCGACCCCGCGGACGCTTCCGCCCCGCCGTCGGGCACCATTGAACTGACCGGACGGCTGCTGCCGTCCGAAGCGCCGCTGCCGGGCACCGACGCCGGTCCCGGACGGGCCAGCGCCGTGTCCGTGGCGGAACTCATCAACGTCTGGGAAATCAGCAGCTACCCCGGCTTTGTCGCCGCGAGCTCCGAACTGTCCGGGGGCACGGATGTCAGCGCCGCCGCGTCCGGCGGCAAAATCAAGGCCCTGAACATCGGGCCGCAGCCCCCCGCAGAGAAGGTCAACTGGCTGAACCTCTTCTACGCCGCGGAGTGGGTCGTGTTCGCCGGCTTCGCCCTGTTCATCTGGTGGCGCCTGGTCAAGGACGACTACCGCCGCGGGCTGGAAGACGCCCTGGACGAAAAGCACGACGCCGAGGCGCGGCGTCACCTGGAACCTGACCCCTCCGAACCGCACCCCTCCGAACCGCACCCCTCCGAACCGCACCCCTCCGAACCGAAAGTGCAATCATGATCGAGCCCCAGCCGGCTGTCCGGCAGCAGTCCAGCGCAACCGGAAACCCGCGCGGCAAGAAGCGGCGCTTTGGCGGAACCGAGGCCCAGATCCGGTCGGCGTTGAAGTTCTACAAAGTGCTCGCCTACATGACCGGCGGGATGCTGCTGCTCCTCTGCGCCGAACTGATCGCCCGGTACGCCTTCGGCCAGTACCTCTTCGCCGGCGGAACCAACGCCGTCACCGGTGAAAACTTCGGCTTCGGATTCGCCGACGCCGAACCGCCGGGGGTCATCGGCGGGGTGAACCTCTCCGTCGCGGTCCTGATCGTGCACGGCTGGATGTACGTGGTGTACCTGATGTCGAACTTCCGCCTGTGGTCGCTGATGCGCTGGCCGTTCGCGAAGATGATCCTCCTGGCCCTCGGCGGCGTGGTGCCGTTCCTGTCCTTCTTCGTGGAGAGGAAGTTCCACGCCGAGGTCGAGGCCGAACTCACCGCCAACCCGCAGGCCCCGCAGCGTTATTGAGCGGCACGCAGCGCTCGGGAGCGCGCGTAGCGTCACTGAACGGCTCGCAACGCCACCAAGCCACCCTGATCTGCCCACGCGTGGGGCCGCCGCCCGGCCGGCGTCGTTCCCCGTGTGAGTTCGCTTACCCGGCGGCCGTTTCGGGGCCGGGGCGGTCGTCTCAAGGTGCGGGCAAACGGTGCCGCAAAGTAGGCTAGGACGGTGACTACTCCCACTTCATCCCAGACGTCCCACAGGCCCGTGCTGGTTGTTGACTACGGTGCCCAGTACGCGCAGCTGATTGCCCGCCGCGTCCGGGAAGCGAATGTGTATTCGGAAGTGGTTCCGCATACCTACAGCACCGAGCAACTGCTGGCCAAGAACCCCACCGCGATCATTCTCTCCGGTGGTCCCTCCAGCGTCTACGCCGAAGGCGCCCCCAGCGTCGGCGCGGAGCTGTTCGAAGCGGGCGTGCCGGTCTTCGGCATCTGCTACGGCTTCCAGGCCATGGCCAACGCCCTTGGCGGCAAAGTGGCCCAGACCGGACTCCGCGAGTACGGCGCCACCGAGACCACCACCATCGGCGAGGGCCGCTCCATCCTCGACGGCATGCCCCAGCACCAGAGCACCTGGATGAGCCACGGCGACTCGGTGCACGAGGCCCCCGAAGGCTTCGAAGTCCTTGCCACGACCGCCGGAGCCGACGTCGCCGCCTTCGCCAACGAGGAAAAGCACCTCTACGGCGTGCAGTGGCACCCCGAGGTGAAGCACTCCGCCTACGGCCAGCAGGTCCTGGAGAACTTCCTGTTCAAGGGCGCAGGGCTGGAGCCGAACTGGACCGCGGGCAACATCCTCGAGGAGCAGGTCGAGCGGGTCCGCGAACAGATCGGCGATGCCCGGGTCATTTGCGGCCTGTCCGGCGGTGTTGACTCTGCCGTAGCCGCCGCCCTCGTCCAGCGCGCCGTCGGCGATCAGCTGACCTGTGTTTTCGTGGACCACGGACTGCTGCGAGAGGGCGAAGCCGAACAGGTCGAACGCGACTTCGTGGCTGCGACCGGCGTGAAGCTGTATGTCGCCAACGAGCAGGAGCGTTTCCAGACGGCCCTCGCCGGCGTCAGCGACCCGGAGACGAAACGCAAGATCATTGGCCGCGAATTCATCCGGGCCTTCGAGGAGGCGGAGCTGGCGATCATCGCCGAGGCGGCCGCGCACGGGGAAAAGATCAAGTTCCTCGTGCAGGGCACCCTGTACCCGGACGTCGTCGAATCCGGCGGCGGCGAAGGTGCCGCAAACATCAAGAGCCACCACAACGTTGGTGGCCTGCCGGAAGACCTGCAGTTCGAACTCGTTGAGCCGCTGCGCGCCCTGTTCAAGGACGAGGTCCGCGCCGTCGGCGCCCAGCTCGGCCTGCCGCAGGAAATCGTGGGACGCCAGCCGTTCCCCGGACCGGGCCTGGGGATCCGGATCGTCGGCGAAGTCACCAAGGAGCGGCTGGACCTGCTGCGCAAGGCGGACGCCATCGCGCGGGCGGAACTGACCGCTGCCGGGCTGGACAACGAGGTCTGGCAGATGCCCGTGGTCCTGCTGGCCGATGTCCGCAGCGTCGGCGTCCAGGGCGATGGCCGCACCTACGGCCACCCGATCGTGTTGCGCCCCGTCTCCTCCGAGGACGCCATGACCGCAGACTGGTCGCGGCTGCCCTACGATCTGCTGGCCAAGATCTCCAACCGCATCACCAACGAGGTGGACGGCGTGAACCGCGTGGTGCTGGACGTGACCAGCAAGCCGCCGGGAACCATCGAATGGGAATAGTCCGCTAACGGGCTAGCCAGTGGCCGGTCTCCGCGAGAGACCGGCCACTTTGCGTCTGTCGGGCCATCCCCGCCGGGGAACTGTTCGGCCGCCTGGGCGGGGCTTGTGATCCGGTGAATTCGCGTCGAATTTGGGCCCCGCCAGTGTTGCGGACTCTCACCGGCGACGGATTCGGGCTACCCTCGAAAGCATGCCGGTATGGTCCAGAACGTCCCGCGCGAGCACTAAAAACGTGAGCAGAGAAAACGCGAGCACAGAAAAGAAGGCAGCAGTGTCAGTTGGTCAAGGCCACCCCGAGGGCTCCGAGGAGCTCAGGAAATGGCTGTCGGGGCTCAAGCCCGTCACCGGAGCAGATACCATGCTGCGGTTCACCAAAACGCCCGAAGGCTCCATTGACCTGACCCATGCCCATCCCTCCGGCCTGGCCCAGCTGATGGCCGGCCGGCGCACCAGGCTCTCCACCCTGATCCGTGACCACCAGCAGTACGTCGTCGCCGCGCGGGCATCCCGCAACCTGCGGTCCAAGATCTTCGAACTCACCAACGACCGCGGCATCGATGCAGGATACTTCTCGGCCGGCACCGTCGTCTGGACGTCCGCCGTCGGGGGCAAGCCGCAGCGCATCTCCGCCCCGGTCATGCTGACCGCCATCTCCCTTACGGTCCGCCCCGGTGAGGACGACTACGAACTCCAGCTGACCGAACAGGCCAAGATTAACCCCGCCCTGGTCCGGCACCTGAAGACCGTCCACGGGATCGTCTTTGACGTCAACGCTGTCACCCGGATGGCCTACAGCACCGCCCGTTTCGATCCTCAGCCGGTCCTCGACCGCCTAGGCACGCTCATCCAGCCGATCCACGGCGCCGAGGTCGAACACAACCTGCTGGTCTCCACCTTCGCTGACCTCTCCGGCAGCCTTGAGGACCCGTGGATCAACGAGAACCATCCCCTCGTGGCCGCCCTGGCGCGGGCCGCCGGCGGCGCGGCGGCGGAGGTTCCCGAGCTCAAACCCGGGCGCTTCCCGAGCACCGACGATCGGGATCCCGCCGATGAACTGCTGCTGCTCGACGCCGACACCGACCAGCAGTTCGTCGTCGACGCCGTCCGTGCCGGCGACTCGCTCGTCGTCAGCAGCCCGCCGGGCACCGGCCAGACCCAGACCGCCATCAACACCATCGGTGCCCTCGTCGATCAGGGCAAAACCGTCCTGGTCGTGGGGGACCGGCGTGCCAGCCTGGCCGGGATTTCCGCGGAGCTGGACACGCTGGGGCTGGACTCCATCCTCTTCCAGCTCGCGGGCAACGCCACGCCCCTGCAGCTGAAGGGTCAGCTGGTCCGCGCCATCGTGCGGAACGAGAAGTCCCTCGAACCCCAGCTCAGCAACCTGCACACCACGCTGATCGAGCACCGCCACGCCCTCCGGGACCACGTTTCGTCGCTGCATGACATCCGCCAGCGCTGGGGCTGCTCGCCGTATGAGGCCATGCAGTCGCTGGCCGAACTGACCTCCATCCAGCCCGCACCGGCCACGACCGTCCGGCTCAAGCGCAGCGTGCTGGACAGCATCCGCGACCGGGAGGAACTGGCCGGGCGGCTCCGCCGGGCGGCCGAGCTGGGAAGCTTCAGCCGCGCCTCGACGACGAGTCCCTGGCACGGCGCCCGACTGCTTACCCGCAAGGAAACCCAGGAAGCCCAGCAGGTCGCCCGCTCCGTCGCCGGGAAGCTGCCGGAATTGCGGGACCTAATGAACGGCGTCGCCGAACACGCCGAGATCCGACTGGGCCGCACGTTTGCCGAGTGGGGCGACCAGATCGAGCTGCTGGTCGCGGTGCGCGAAAGCCTCGACAAGTTCACCCCGGACATCTTCGACCGTCCGGTCCACGACCTGATCTCCGCCACCGCCGCATCCTCCTGGCGGCGCGAACGGAACATTGAGATGCCGTCCATGCAGCGCTCCCGCCTGCGCAGGGTTGCGAAGGAATACGTTCGGCCGGGCGTCCACATCGCCGACCTGCACAGCTCCCTCGCGCTGGTGCAGGAGCAGCGGTCAGCATGGTCCGACTACGCCACGACGCAGCGCCATCCGGCGGTCCCGTCCGGCCTCGGAGAAATCATTTCCCTGTACCGCGAACTGGAATCTGAGCTGGCCGAGCTGGGCCAGGCTGTCCGGCACACCGCGGCAGGCGGCGAGTTGCACCGCACCCCCTACGAAGAACTCATGGAACGCCTGGGACGGCTGGTGGCGGACACCGGGACACTCGAAACCCTGCCGGAGCGGACGCTTCTCGTGGAGGACATGCGCGAGCACGGCCTCGGCGAACTCCTCTCCGACCTTGCCCGGCGCGAGGTGCCCGCCGAATCGGTGGCGGCCGAACTCGAGCTCGCCTGGTGGCAGTCGGCGCTGGAAGCCATGATCAGTGGGGACGACTACCTGGCCATGTCCGACGGCGACGCCCTGCGTCAGCTGGAAGCCGAGTACCGTCTCGCGGACAACGCCCACATCGCCAGCGGTGCGGCCCGCCTGCGTTGGACGCTTGCCGAACGCTGGCGGGCGGCAGTCGCCGAGCACCCGCGCCCGGCCGAGCTGCTGCGCAGCCTGCTCAAGGACGGCCGGGTGACGCTTTCAGCCCTGTCAGGCCAGGCCGCGGAACTGCTGCCGATGCTGGTGCCGGTATGGTCGGTCAGCCCGTATCTCCTGACCGCGGTTTTGCCGGTGGAGCAGCGGTTCGACGCCGTGGTCATCCTCGATGCCGAGGCAACTTCGCTGCAGGCCGTCCTGCCGGCCATCGCCCGCGCCCGTCAGGTCATCGCCTTCGGCGACGACCGGATCGCCAGCCCGCGGACCTTCACGGTCAGTGTGGAACGGCTTGCCGCCGGCGAGAGCTCCCACCAGGGGGTGGAGAGCGCCTTCAAGGCGCTGGCCGCCGTGTTGCCCGCCTGGCACCTGCGGACCATCTACCGCGCCGTTGATGAAGACCTCGTGCGCCAGCTGAGCCGGAGCTTTTACGACGGCGGACTGCGCCGCCTGCCGGAAGGCCAGTCCGCCACCGGGCTGGACCGCGCCCTGACGGTGGAATACCTGCCCGACGGCACCGGACTGCCCAGCGCAGACCAGGACGGCGTCGAATCGGTGGTCGCCGAAGTGAACCGGGCAGTGGAGCTCGTCTTCGAGCACGCCCGGCTTCGGCCACGCACGTCGCTGGCTGTCGTCACGGGCAGCCTCCGGCATGCCGCGCGGATCGGCGAGTCCATCCGGCTGCAGCTGCCGAACTACCCGCTGCTGGCCAGCTTCTTCACCGCCGGCGACGAGTCCTTCCGGGTGGTGGACCTGGAACGCGCCCAGGGTTTGGTCCGCGACCACGTGATCTTCTCGCCCGGCTACGGCCGCACACCGCACGGACGCGCGCTGCACAACCTGGGCCCGCTGTCCGCGGAGGGCGGGCGGGCCAAATTCGCCCTCGCCATGACCAGGGCACGCCGTTCCCTGCACGTGCTGAGCTGTTTCCGTCCCGAAGATCTGGACGTGACCCGGCTGAGCCACGGCGCGGTCGACTTCTACGAGCTTCTGGACCGCGAAATCGCGGGCAACTCCGATCTCGGCAGCCCGGCATCGCGGGCGGCGGCCAGCGAACAGGCCCTCGGAGCTGACCCGCTCGTGGCGGACCTCGGTGACCGGCTGCGGGCCAGGGGTGCCCGGGTCTGGCACCAGTACGACGGCGCCCTGAACATGGTGGCCGCCGCCGATCCTCTGAGCACGCTCGGGCAGGACGACGCCGAGATTCCCCGGCCGGTGGCGATCGAGTCCGACGGCACCGAGCAGTACCGCCGGCTGACTGTCCGTGAACGCAGCAGGCTCCGCCCGCAGCTCCTGGAGCGACTCGGCTGGCGCTACATGCCACTATGGACAATAGAGGTCTTCACCGATCCTTCGGCCTGCGCCGACCGCATCGGCGGATACCTTGGCCTGGAGAAACCGACCGCCTCGCACCGGAAGCCGGCGTCACCGGGTTTCTTCGACGACGACGTTGAGAACCTGGCCGTCAATGCAGCGCAGGCCTCGGCGGGGCCGGTCCCGTCCGGAGATCCGCACGGTACGCCGGTCAGCGCGGAACACGACAGAACAGATCAGGGCAGTAAGGAGGCCGGAGGCATGAACGCGGACGGTGGCACCCGGAACAACGGCGAATCGCAGAACAGCGGCGAATCCCGCCGGGGCAGCCAGGACGGCCAGGACGGAGCACCCCTGGGGGCAACACCGGCGGCGGTCCCGGCCGGTGTCCTGCCGAACAAGGCCGCCGAAGACGATCCGCGGCGCTGGGGCGACGAGCCCGGCGGCTACGACCACGACTCCTGGCTGCAGGAACAAAAGCCCCCGCACTGGGGCTAGGACCATCCGGGCCGCGCACCGCGCCGGGGGGGCGGAACCTCGTGACCGGGCGAACCTCCTAACCGGGGGCGGCCCCCACTAGAACGAAGAACAGCTTTCCCTGCGTGGAGGCACCGGCGAGACGACGCGCCTGTTCGGCGTCAGCAGCCACGACCAGAAGTCCGTCGGTCTCCCCGGTCGCCAGCCAGGGGCCCGCCCCATCGCCGTGCCCGGAGGTCCACAGCACCGGCACCGCGGCCGCCAGCAGCTGGGAGGCTGCGGGCTGGTCAAAGCCGCTGCCATTCGTCAGCACCACGTTGACGAGCTGTCCCGGGGAGAGCAGCTGGATTGAAGCGGGATCCGCCATCCGGAGCGGCACGGCAGCGGATCCGGGAGGGCTTCCCGCCAGCAGGCCTGGTCCCAGGAGCTGGGATTCGGAGAGCAGTTGGCCTTTGCGCAAGCCCACGGCCAGTTGCTGACCCTGCAGGGATTCGGTGCTCTCATAGCTGCCCGCCGGAACGAGTCCGCGGGGGACCTTCAGTACGCTCAGGTCGTCCGGGGCGAGTGTCTTTCCTGCTGGAAGGTCCCGTGCCGCGGCGAGGGCAGGGACGGTGTCAGCAGGGGCCGGCGTCAGCTCCTGCACCGTGAGACCGGCGGCCACGCATAGCAGTAGTGCCACCGCCAGCCGTCGGTGCCGGGTCAGCCACCGGCCCAGCCGCCTCCGGTAAGGCGGCCGGACGGTGCGTCCAGGTCCGTGCGGAGGGCTTCCGGAGTGGGGCCGTCGTGGGCGGCGCTTTACGGAACGCCCAATGCCAAGGACCGATGGAGGTCGCAAGGCGCCGCGAAAGAGGATAAGAACGGAAGCCGTGGGGATGATGCCAAAGGGCGGCCCGGACGCTGAAAGTGTGGCCATACTGCGAGGCTAGGCCTGAAGCGGACACTTTGCGGACGCGGTTTCGGCTATGTGGAAAACCACCGAGACCGAGCGCCTTGAAGGCAGTCCTGGCTGGCGGAAATGCCGCCGTTACCGCGTGTACCGGGTTTGCGGAAGCGGACCCCGAAGAATTCGCCTAGCTGGCGGAAGCGGCGGCGGGTGCGGGAGTTGCTGCCGGCGCGGGAGCCGGAGCCGGCGAGACTGTGCTGCCCTTGGCGTCGCGGGAGTCGTTCCGGTAGAACCCGGAACCCTTGAAGACGACGCCGACGCTGTTGAACTTTTTGCGAAGCGTCCCCTGGCACTCGGGGCAGGACGTGAGGGAGCTGTCGGTGAACGACTGCACAATCTCGAAGGCGTGGCTGCAGTCCTTGCAGGCGTATGCATACGTGGGCACTGGAAATCCTCCTCTGGGACAAACGAGCAGGTCCCGGGCTGTCCGGTCAGGATCGCTGCCGATCTGGTGACCGGCGGATCCTTCCCTTAGCAGTCGCAGGGCCTGAGTGCTAATTCTATCACCCCGGCCAGGGGGCCCCACGAGCCCTATGGCTGCAGCCGCAGCAAACCCCCCGGGGTCAGGGCGGCCGCCACCTTCCGGTCGTAAGACTGTGCCGGGATGCTGCCGGCGGGCAGCACCTCTGAGTCGTACACGATGGCGGCGGTTGGCAGGGAAGGCAACGGCCCGCCGTCGGGCGCCCCGGTCCTGGCAGGAATGACATCCGCCAAAGCAGCCAGAAACGTGTCGTAGTAGCCGCCGCCCTGTCCGATCCGGTTGCCGGAAAAGTCGACAGCGGTGGCCGGCAGAAAGATGCCGGCGGTGTGTTTCATGACAATGGTGTCGTGGCGTTCCCCTGCGGGCTCCTGGATCGGAGCGTAGCGGCTGCGCGCGAATTCGGAGTCAGGCGTCCAGTACACCCAGCTCAGCACCAGATCGGGTTCGCAGACCGGCAGCAGGATCCGGTGCCCCGCCCCGTGCAAAGCTGCCAGCAACGGAAGCGTGGGAGGCTCTGCACCCACGCCAAGGTAGGCCGCGAAGGTGCCCCGGCCGCCACCGGTAAGTCCCGACGCCCAAGCGAGTCCATGCCGGGCGATGCCGGCCCCGGCGCCGTCCAGCGAAGCCCGTGTCAACGCGGCACGCCTGGCCCGATGACTGGCCCGGATCTCTTCCTTCGACGCCATAATGACCCGTCCTTTCGAATGATGTGACGGGGCCCGGGGAGCAGCGGTCCCGGACGACCCGAATGATTACGCAATGTTTGGTCCCTCCGTTAGATTAGACGAGTGACTACACCCAACGCTCCCGTCCGCAAGGCCGTCATTCCCGCAGCCGGCCTCGGAACCAGATTCCTTCCGGCCACGAAGGCGATGCCCAAGGAAATGCTGCCCGTCGTCGACAAGCCGGCCATCCAGTACGTCGTGGAGGAAGCCGTCAAGGTCGGGCTCAACGACATCCTGATGATCACCGGACGCAGCAAGCGCGCGCTGGAAGACCACTTCGACCGCGTCCCCACCCTGGAAGCCACGCTGGCCGCCAAGGGCGACACCGCCAAGCTGGAATCCATTCAGGCCGCCAGCAACCTTGGCGACATCCACTACGTCCGCCAGGGCGATCCGATGGGCCTGGGCCACGCCGTCCTCCGCGCAAAGCAGCACGTGGGCTACGAGCCGTTCGCTGTCCTGCTGGGTGATGACCTGATCGACGCCCGGGACGAACTGCTCAGCACCATGATCGAGGTCCAGGCGAAGACCGGGGGATCGGTGATTGCCTTGATTGAGGTCGAGCCCTCCGAGATCAGCGCCTACGGCTGCGCCGACATCGAGTCGATCGATGGCGAAGAATACGTCCGGATCAAGCACCTCGTCGAGAAGCCCGACGTCAAAGACGCCCCGTCCAACCTCGCCATCATCGGCCGGTATGTTCTCCACCCCGCGGTCTTTGAGGTGCTGGAACACACTGAGCCCGGACGCGGCGGCGAAATCCAGCTCACCGACGCGCTGCAGGAACTCGCCGCCGGCGACAAAGAAGGCCATGGCGTGTACGGCGTGGTCTTCCGAGGCCGCCGCTACGATACCGGTGACAAGCTCAGCTACCTCAAGGCTTGTGTCCAGCTCGCCTGCGACAGCGAGGACTTGGGCCCCGGCCTGCGGGAATGGCTGCCGGGATTCGCTTCGAGCCTCGCTCCCAGCCTGACCAAGTAGTTCCGGTGGCGGGCGGCTTCAGCTGGCCGGTCACGCTGGAAAGCGGCGACCTCGTGTTGCGTCCCATTCGGTACCGGGACCGCAAAGAGTGGACCGACGTCCGCTCCCGCAATCAGGAGTGGCTCGCCCCCTGGGAAGCGTCCAACCCTGATCCCGGGGGCGGGCTTCCCGACTATCGCGCGATGGTGCGCTCCCTCAAGTCCCAGGCGGCCCTGGCGACGGCCCTCCCTTTTCTGATCACCGAGCGGACCCCGGGCTTCCGGGATCCTGTGATCGTGGGACAACTGACCGTGTCCTCCATTGTGTGGGGCTCGGCAATGATGGCAACCCTGGGTTACTGGGTGGACAAGGGCCGGGCCGGCCGGGGCATTGCCCCGGCTGCCGTGGCGCTGGTGACGGACTATTGTTTCCAGACCCTCGGGCTGCACCGGATGGAGATCAACATCCGCCCAGAAAACGGTCCCAGCCTGCGGGTGGTCGAGAAATTAGGTTTTCGTGACGAAGGTTACCGGCCGCGGTTTCTCCATATCAACGGCGAGTGGGCAGATCACCGGACCTTTGCGCTGACCGCAGAAGAGGTTCCGGAAGGGCTGCTGGCGCGGTGGCAACAGAGCCGTCCGGAGTGAGCCCCCGGGCCCTCCTGACCAGCGCTTTCGTACTAAATCCAGTCAATAGTGAGTTCCCGCCGCGACACACCGGGGACAATGCGGCGCCGCGCCGCGCATTGCTCATACGGTTTTGATGTGGACTTCCCCCTTAGCAGCTCTGTGATCCTTGTCATTGCTGTTGCGCTCTGGATTGTGTGGGTTGCACCCTACATTCTCCGGAACGGACGCCACCACCTGCAGCCTGTGGGCGAGCTCGCGGCGGACGTCATCGATTTTGAAACAACAGCCCCGCAAGCCGGGAACGTCATGAAGATGGCGACCCAGCAGGAGAAACCCATGACCAGTACCCAGCGCACTCCGTCCGTCTCGGGGGCCACCATGCTCGACGGCGGCGCCAAGCCTTCAGCTCCCGTTCCGGCTTTCAAGATCCGTTACGGCAGGCTGGCACTAGCGCTGGCCGGTCTGCTCTCGCTGCTGACTGGTGTCGTGTCGGCAGCCCTGCGAATCTTCGGCCTCGGTTCGGTCTGGCTGCCCGTCGTCGCGCTGCTTACCACCGTGGCCGCAGTCTTCACCCTCCGCTGGCTAGCGGTCCGGGACCGCCGCCGCCGCCTCAACGCCGCGTTCCGCGATGCCATGAGCGCACCGGCACGACCGGCCCGGTCCGCCCCCGAGCGCATGCCGCTGCGGGAACCGGTGGAGGAGCCCCGGGAACGGGCCGAAAGCCCGCTCTTCGACGCCCAGGCAGAGACAGCAGAACGCCGGCCGGCACCCAGGCCGCTGACCGCCCAGGAACTCCGCCAGGCAGCCCTGGCGGAAGCCGTGGCCTCCGGCGACACTTCCGTCCGCGGCACGCAGGACTTCGGGAGTGCTGAAGGATCCAGCTGGGAACCGGTAGAGGTCCCCAAGCCCACCTACGTGGAAGCCGCGAAGGCCGAGCGGGCAGCACCCCAGCCTCTCGACCTGCCGGAAGCCCCCAAGGCCGTCGGAAAACCCTCGCTCAAGCAGGGCCTGTCGCAGACACCGGCCGGCAGCCCCAGCGCGGACAGCGACCCGAAACCACTGGGCAAAGCGCAAAGCGCCCTGAGCAACCTGGACGACGTCCTGCAGCGGCGCCGCGCCTAAGCCACATCCCTGCAAAGCCCCGGGCCGCCATGGCGCCCCGGGGCTTTTGCGTCCGCCGGAGCGCGCGGCTGCGGTCCGGCGGGGAGCATTCAGGCGCTCAGGCCGGTAGCCTCAGGGCATGACACGAATTTGCGTTGCCGGAGGAACCGGCCAGGTGGGCCGTGAAGTCGTGAGGCAGGCGGTCGCGGCCGGGCACGAGGTCGCAGTTCTCAGCCGGCATCCGCCGCCCGCCGGGGCGCTGGTCCGGACCGAGGGTGCGGAGTACTTCGCGGCCGACGTCTCCACGGGGGAGGGGCTGGCCGCGGCGCTGGCCGGGGCCGACGTCGTGATCGACTGTTTGGAGGGACGCTCCGGCAGGGCTTTGAAGAACTTCGCCGACAGCGGCGCCCGGCTGCTCGCCGCAGCCCAGGACGCCGGCGTGGCCAGGGCCGTAGTGCTGTCCATCGTTAATTGTGATCGGAGCACCTTCCGCTACTACGTCTCCAAGGCTGCCAAGGAACGCATCTACGAGCAGTCGGGACTTGAAACAGCCGCGCTCCGGGCGACCCAGTTCCATTCGCTGCTTGCCGCGATTTTTGCCTCGGGTTCCAGACTACGGATCATCCCGGCGGTGAAAGGCGCCCGGTTCCAGCCGATTGCGCCCGCCGATGTTGCCGCGGCCTTGCTTGCGGCTGCGCTCGAGCCGTCAGCGGGCGGGCGGCACAGCGTGCGCACCATCGGCGGCCCGGAGATCCAGGACATGGCCGAACTCGCCCGGCAATGGAAGACGGCCACCGGATCGCGTGGACGTCTGGTGAGGATTCCATTGCCCGGAGCCATGGGCAAATACCTGCGTGCCGGGCTGAACCTCGTTCCGGAGGAACGCTGCGCCGGCGACACGTTCAGCGGCTGGCTGGCAAAGAAGGCGGATAGTTTGTAGCCTAGGGACACCGGCAACGCCGTTCCTTCGGGAACGGCGTTGCTTCGGGGCTATAGCTCAGTTGGTAGAGCGCTTCGTTCGCATCGAAGAGGTCAGGAGTTCGAATCTCCTTAGCTCCACATATTGCAGGGGTTATTGAACCCTTGAATGCATCGAATGAACACAGGGACAGTTCGTGACGTGACGTTCGCTGAACACCTGCTGGATTTCCGGGGGTACGTTCTAATCATGTGGTCCGGGGTGTGGCGGAGTCCAGATGCGGAGAGGATTGCCAGCCCATTTACTGTCAGCCGGAATGGCCTCGGAACGCATGACCAGTGAGGCTGCGCCGACTGTCGCTCCGGCGCCGAGGCTGCTTCCTGGGAGCGCGATGCTATTGGGGCCAAGTGTCGAATTCATCCCCAGATCGATTTCGTCCATGCGCATGATTCGGTCATGGAAGAGATGCGTCTGGAGAACGCATCCTCTGTTGATGGTGACGCCGTCGCGGAGCGTAATGAGGTCAAATTCTGGAAGCCTGCGCGTCTCGCACCATACCCGACGTCCGACCTTCGTTCCCATGCCGCGAAGCCAGAGGTTAATAATGGGCGTGCCTACACTCATGCCGATGAGTTCGCCAGCGAGTGATTCGGTGAAAACATCGGCCAGTTCATTGCGCCAGACGAACGAGCTCCACAGGGGATGCGCAGAGGGCCGGCACCGTGCAACCAGTGCCCATTTGGCCACCACAGCGATAAGGCACGAAACCACTGCCGTGCACAAAAGCACTGGGCCAGAGAGCAGAATCGTGATCATTAAGCCCGACTGCGAATATATTGAGACGAGTATGTAAAGAGCGGCCAGCACGAGCCATGCCGTGATGATGGATGGCACGATCCGGCAGGCCTCCACCGTGTTAACGCCAACCGAAAATAGGGCCATTAGTGCCATTTGAAAACGGGGCCACGGGGTTGTGGTTCTATTGTGCCGTACTGGCGGCGGGTTGGTGTTTTTTGAGCCGGTAGCTGTTGCCTTTGAGGCTGATGACGTCGGCGTGGTGGACGATCCGGTCGATCATGGCCGAGGCGATGGTCAGGTCCCCGAAGACGTTGCCCCAGCGGGCGAACGGGAGGTTGGACGTCAGAATCATGGACGCGTGTTCATAGCGGCTGGAGACCAGCTGAAAGAACAGGTTCGCGGCGTCCTGGTCAAACGGGATATAGCCGACTTCATCGACCACCAGGAGACTGTAGCGGCGTAGTTTCACCAGTTCCTGGGCGAGTTTCCCGCGGGAATGCGCCTCCTGCAGGCGGGCGACCCAGCCGGTTGCGGAGTCGAAGAGGACCCTGTGGCCGGCCTTGGCTGCCTTGATGCCGATCCCGACCGCGAGGTGGGATTTGCCGGTGCCGGGAGGCCCGAGCAGGACCACGTTTTTGGCTTCGGAGATGAACACCCCGGTGCCCAAATGCGCGATGAGGTTCCGGTCCGCGGAGGGTTGGTGGTCGAAGTTGAACTCCTCGAGGTCCTTGTGCGCGGGAAACCTTGCGGCCTTGATCCGGGTCGCCGCTCCGGAGGCTTCGCGTTCGGAGACTTCACGGGAGAGGACCGCTGCCAGGTACTCCTCGTGCGACCAGCCGGCGTCCCGGGCCTGGTCGCCGAGACGGCGGAACCCGTCGCTGATCCGTGGTGCGCGCAGGGCCCGGGCGTAGTACTCGATCTGTGACGGTGTCCCGGTCATGACGCCGTCTCCAGCAGCCCGGCCGGCTGTTGGCCGAGGTCGATGCCGAAGATCTCGTCATAGGCGGCCAGATCCCGCACCTGCACAGATTCTGGCGGTTCGGGGCGGCGCACCCGCTGGGTCCGGAAGTCCCGGCGCATCACCGCCGCGCGGGCCACGTGGGCCGGATCGGTCACCACCAGATGCCGGGCCCAGGCCCGGTCGTGGGTGGCGATGATGACGCCGTCATGGGTGACCCAGACGGTGTCCAGATCAGCGACGACATCCACGATCCGCCCAATGAACGACGGGTCCACGGAATAGTCGTTGGAGAACACCCGCACGTAGTAATCCCGCGGCAGCCGCACCGCGTTGCGGAACATGGTCTCCGGGCTCACCGGCGGCAGTTCCCGCATCCTCTCCCGGTCCAGGACGATCAGCTCGTCAGGACGTCCGTGTCGGGACCGGGAGTACCGGTGATTGGCCTTGGGCAGCCAGTCCTCCAGCTGGCCGTTGAAATCCGCCGGTGAACGGAAGTCCCGGCCCGGCATGAAGCGTTGCCGGAAGAACCTGTTCATCCGCTCGACCATGCCCTTGGACTCCGGATCCCGCGGCGGCAGCAGCTTGATCTCCAACCCGAGGGACCCGGCGAACGCGGCCACCGGCTCCGTGGGCCGGCGCCTGCCGATGCCGGACTCGTTGTCCCACAACAGCCGGGACGGAACCGCCTGCGCATCCTGGAGCAGAGTCCACATTCCGCCCAGAAGGTCCGGCGTCGTCCGCGACGGCAGCATCCGTGCCTGGATGAATCCCGAGAACGCCGAAGTCATCACCAGTACCGGTGGCGTGTCGTTCTGGCCTGCACCGACGGGCAGCGGCTCGTGCGGGAACCAGAGATCGCACTGGACCTGGAACCCCGGCTCGTGGACCAGTCGGTCGGCCGGATCCGGCGGCGCGTATTCGGGCCGGATGGCGGCGACCTTCGCCCGGAACAGCGACGCGGAACCGGACCAGCCCACCCGCTCGGCGAGCGTTGCGGCCGGCATCGTCGGTGTCTTCACCAACAGCTCCCGCACCCTGGGAGCAAACGCATCAAAACTCGACACTCCGGCCGCCCGCTGATACCTCGGCGCCCGGTCCGACTCCAGCGCCCGGTCAACCGTTCCGCGGGAAACCCCCACGATCCTGCCGATCTCACGCTTCGAGTGCTTGCCCGTCGAAAACAGGTGGCGTATCTCAGCCCAATCATCCAAATTGATCACCTTCCATAATGGTCGGTGGCCCTATTTTCAGTTGGCGTTCCTGGCCCTATTTTCGGTTGGCGTTAACACACCGCCCCGCGTGCGGCGAGAAGGCGGCGCGGTGGGTTGTATGTCCGGGACGGATCGCTGTGGTCCACCGCGCGGATCAGCCTACTGGGCGGGCGGCCGAACCATGACGTTCCTTCCGGCATACTGTCCGGAGCCGAGGACAAGACCGCGATCAACGATCTATCAGGCACACGGTGACCGGGGCCAATAACTGCGGAGTTACCGAGGAACGACCTTTCTCCGACGCTGGCCTGGCCAAATTGCAGCCAGCCTCCGCGGACGCGCTTGAAGGAAACCAGGGAGTGGTCCGCAAGGAAGGAGTAGTCAAGAAATCTTGTTAGGTGGGGCATGGTTTCCACAGTTGATATTTCAACGCGCTTGCCAACTTCGGCGCCGAGCAGTCGCATCCATCCGGGGGTGAATAGGCTTGCGTAGATGGCATAGGCCAATTTGCGTGCCCTCGTGAGCAGCAGCTCCGTTAGCCACGAAGCCCAGGCCGCCCGGCCTGCCGCTGGATGGAACCCGGGTGCAATCAGGCGGCTTAGTACACGGACAAGCCCGGCCGTAATGAACAAGTAGGTCATTGAGGTGAAAATGACGGCCAGGGGTGTCCACGTAGTAACCGTTCGGAGCGTGTTCTCAAAGTCTCGGCTGCCGCGGCTGGCCACGAAAATCAGCAATTCCGCGGGCAGCGCTGACAGGGTCATGATCAGGCCCAAGCCGACCAGCGAGAGCGGGTACCGGAGCGCCCCGGCGCTTTCCGAGTGCCGGGGGGCGGGCGTCTCCGGCCATCCTTTACCGGCGACGCCGACGTGGCGCATCGGTGAACCGGTCCAGTGCTGTCCGTCCGGAACGAATCCGCTGACGCACGTTCCCGGAGCAATTTCAGCCGCGGTTCCGATGCGGGTGCCGGGCAGAAGGGTGGATCGGGCTCCCACTGTTGCATGGCAGCCTATGTCGATGGGCCCAATTCTGAGTACGCCACCGTCGATCCAGTAGCCGGCCATGTCAACACCGCGTTCAATGGACGCATTTGGCCCGATTACCGCCATCCCCGTCACCGGCGGCAAGGCATCAAGGTGTACGCCCTTACCGATGTGGCACCCCACGGCCCGCGCGTACCAGAACACAAAGGGTGTTCCCATCAGGGAATCGAGCGCGCAGTAGGAGACGATGCGCTCCGCGGCCCACAGCCGAACATGAACCAGGCGTCCCGGGGAAAGCTGCCCGGGCGAATTCCATGCGTCAGGAGGCGGGCGCATCCCGCGGAGATGGCCAGGCGGGATGGGGCGCTGAAGAGTACGAACCACGCCGCCACGGTCGGCAGCAGCGGGGGGTCGGGGGCCCACGCAGCACCGGCCATCCGGAGGATCAAGCTGGCGATCGCCAGTCCGGTGAGGTACTTCAGGCCACTGACGTAGTACAGGCCCAGGATCAGCGGCAGCTGAAGCAGGCCCGTCCAAGTCGGTGTTGAAGTGGTTTCGCGCTTGTCCCACGTGGGAGCGGCCAGGCCGTCGAAGTGCCCCGCCATGGGGCCGAGACTCGGGATGGCGTAAATATCTTCGATGGACGCCTCAGGGTGCCTGATTCTTACTAAGGAGATCAGCTGTGCCGCGGCGATGCTTCCTCCGCCAAGGGCGAAGAAATCGCTATGCATTGTGAGGGGCGCGGGCCCGAGAACCCTATTCCACTGCTCTGCGAGCCATGCGTAAGCCCCGGTAAATTCGAGTGCTGACTCTGCGGGCAGACCGCCGGGCAGCGGCCAGGGGAGAGCCTTTCGATCGACCTTGCCCGAGGCTTTGATCGGCAGCGATTGAACCACCCCCAACGTGGGCACCAGCTGCGCCGGTAGCACCTCCACAAGCCGGGAACGAGCCGCCAACAGGTCTATGGCTGTTCCAGCTGCTGGTACAAGGTAACCTGCAAGAACTCGATTGCCGCTCGAGGTGGAGCGGACGGCGCTGGCCGCTGCTGCGACGTTTGGGAGGCGCGTCAGCGCTGCGTCGATCTCACCCAGTTCCACCCGGCGTCCCGCAAGCTTCACTTGATCATCCGCCCGACCTCGAAAGACCAGACCACGGGGGTCCGCTAGCACCAAGTCACCACTGCGGTACGCGCGTGACCAGCTTAAACCGGCCATGGGAGCATATTTCGCAGCGTCCTCGGTCGGGTCGAGATATCGGCCGAGCCCGACGCCGCCGATGACCAGCTCGCCTTCTTCCCCCCAGCGGACCGGATTTCCGTCAGTACCCACCACTGCAAGATCCCAACCCTGCAGCGGGAGCCCGATCCGATTCGGCTCCGTGCCATCAAACATCGCGCCGCAGGAGATCACAGTGGCTTCTGTAGGCCCATAGGTGTTCCAGAGCTCCCTTCGTGAACCGGCCAGACGGCCCATCAGTGCCGCAGGGCAGGCTTCGCCACCAAGAATAAGGAGCCGGATACCGTCGAGGGCATCTGCGGGCCACAGAGCTGCCAGTGTGGGCACCGTCGATACCGCCGTAATGTGACGCTGAACGAGCCAAGGTCCGAGATCCGCGCCGGAACGGACCAAGGTTCTTGGTGCCGGGACCAGACAGGCGCCGTTTCTCCAGGCCAGCCACATTTCCTCACAGGAAGCGTCGAAGGCCACGGACAACCCCGCAAGGACTCTGTCACCCGGGCCCAACGGGCTGTCCCGGCAATACATGTCAGCCTCCGCATCGACCCAGGCCGCGGCGGACCTGTGTGTAACGGCGACGCCTTTTGGCTTGCCGGTTGATCCGGACGTGAAAATGATCCACGCGTCATCCTCTGGATGCGGCTCTCGAGGGTGGCCCCGTGCCCGGCGCACTGGGGCCAAGGTGATTTCAAGATGCCCTCCGATCATCGCGCAGACACCCGCTTCGGACCACACAGTCTCCGCGCGGTCATTTGGTTCGTCTATGTCGACAGGGACGTAGACCGCGCCGCAGGCCATGATGCCAAGAATGGCGATGTAAAGATCCGACGATCCTGATGGCGCCCGGACGCCCACCCGGTCACCGGCACCGATGCCCAGCGCCCAAAGGCGCTGGGCGAGGGCTTTCATCCGCGAGCCAAGCGCTCCATACGTCAGACAGGCGGTTCCGTCGTCCACGGCCGGCGAATCGGCGTAGGCAGTGATTGTTTCGCGAATGACGTCTATCAGGGTGCGGGCCTTGTGAGCCTGACTGCTTGGGAAAACCGCGGCATCGGGGGGAAAATTTGGATCTTCCTGTGGCGGATCTCCTTGTTGAGAACGCAGGTACTCGTTCAACGGCCACCCCTAAAAATCCATTCGGTTGCTCAGCCGAGGCCCGCCCGAGAACCGACTTTGACATGGGCCCTGCTAACCCGGTGGGCCATCGATCCAACCATGGCGGCAACAGTCAGGGTCTTACGGTCAACGCAGCGAATGCCGCAAGGAACGTGTTATTAGTTGCAGGAAAGCACGACCGACGCTCTCGAAATCGACAGAATACGTTTGGGGCGTCGAGTCTCCGTGTGTCCGTGCACGAAGCGAGGTGGTTCATGGTTCATGGCTTCTCCAACGACACACTGCTGGAAGCCGACTGCCTGACCTCCCCTTAACCATAGGGAGAAAAATATCGGCGGACAATGACTGCCGGCCGCGGCGACGCGGTCCTTGCACGGCCCGCCAACTGCCGCCGCTGCCTGAAACGGAGCACGCGGCGTCCCTCGGGCCCCTGCCGATCCATCCATTCAAGAGCCCGGGGAACCGCCTGGACGGTCCGCGTACCGTGGGTTTGCGTCGCCGGGACCGTCGCGTGTTGCGTCCCGTTCCATCGGCTCCCAGCACTGGTATCTCGTGACTACCGAGATGTATCGTTGAGTATCGTTGTATATCGTTCGCGACTCATTGAGGAGAGCATGATGCGTAATTCATACCCGGCAGGCGGCTTTCGAGGCAGCAACGTCGACGGCATGTGGCAGGCCGTTGAGGAGTTGCGTTCAAGGTTTGAGAAGCGCTCGGGCACCCGCGCCGGTCGCGGCGAGGTGCGGTCAGCGGTGCTGGCGCTGCTCGCGGAACGGCCGATGCACGGCTACCAGATCATCCGTGAAATCGAAGAGCGCAGCGGCGGCAGCTGGAAGCCCAGCGCCGGCTCTGTCTACCCAACGCTGCAGCTGCTGGCCGACGAGGGGTTCATCAGCGCCGAGGAATCCAACGGCCGCAAGATCTACTCGCTGACCGAAGCAGGCCGGGAGGAAGTCGCGGGTGCCGATGCCTCGGCGCCCTGGGAGCCAACGGATCCGGCGTCGGGCACCGGCTTCGCGGCGCTGCCCAAGGCGGGCGTCGAGCTCGCACAGGCCGCGGCGCAGGTGGGACGCACGGGTTCCCGGGAGCAGATACAGGAGGCCGTGAAGGTCCTCGACGACGCACGCCGTCGGCTGTATTCGATCCTTGCGCAGGGCTGACGTTGTGACGTCGGCCCGTCGGGACCGGGCAGATCCGGTTCCCGGCGCCGGGGACACCCGTGCCCGCTACCGTCGCATCCTGCGCTTCGCCGCCTGGCATCTCGCGGTGACCTGGTGGTTTGAGCTGTTCCTCCCGCGCCTCGGGCTGGTCAGAATCGCCGAGCGTACCAGGGCTAAAAGGATGCAGGGCTTTGCGCAGCGCTTTCATGTGCTCGCGGTGGAACTTGGCGGTCTCATGATCAAAGTCGGCCAGTTCCTGTCCTCCCGGCTCGACGTGCTTCCGCCCGAGATCACCAAGGAACTTGAGGGACTGCAGGACGAGGTGCCCCCGGTTTCGTTCTCCGCGATCCGCAGCCTGGCCGAGGCGGAGCTGGGTGCGCCGCTGGAGCAGATGTTCGCCTCGGTCGAGGAGACGCCGATCGCAGCAGCGTCCCTCGGGCAGGCGCACCGGGCGAGGCTCCTTCCGGGCGATGCCGCAGACACCGGGCTCGACAGTGTCGTAATAAAGGTTCAGCGACCGGGCATCGACCTCATTGTCGACGTCGACCTGGCGGCCCTGCGCAAAGTGGGTGGCTGGCTCAGCCATGTGCGGCTGGTGTCCGATCGTGCCGACATGCGCGCCCTGGTCGAGGAGTTTGCGCAGATTAGCCTTGAGGAGATCGACTACCTGAACGAGGCGGCGAATTCGGTCCGGTTCGCTGCTGATTTCGCCGACGACGACGCCGTGAGTGTTCCCGACGTCGTATGGGAGCGGACCACCCGACGCGTGCTTACCCTCGAGGATGTCACGGCGATCAAGATCACGGACGCGGAGGCGCTTGCCGCGGCGGGCATCGATCCGGCCCAGGTTGCCCCGGTTTTCGCGGCGGTCATGTTCGACCAGTTGTTCACGAACGGCTTCTTCCACGCCGATCCGCACCCGGGCAATATCTTTGTCACTCCGGTTACCGGTTCGTCCGCGGAGCGCCCGTGGAAGCTGACGTTCATCGACTTCGGCATGATGGGCGAGGTCCCGGCGAGAACGCGCAGCGGCCTGCGGAAGCTGCTGATCGCGGCCGCTTCGCGTGACGGGAAGGGGATGCTGACCGCGATCAGCGACGTGGGCGTGCTGATGCCCTCAGCCGACACGGTCGAACTCGAGCGGGCGATGACGCATCTCTTCGCCCGCTTCGGCGGAATGGGCTTCGCCGAGCTTCGCGAGGTGGACCCGAGGGAGTTCCGTGATTTTGCGGTGGAGTTCGGTGACGTGGTTCGCTCGTTGCCGTTCCAGCTGCCGGAGAACTTCCTGCTCATCATCCGGGCGATGTCACTGACGTCCGGTGTGAGTAGCTCGCTGGACGCCCGGTTCAATCTGTGGGACTCGGTCGAACCCTATGCCGCGCAGCTGCTGCGCGACGAGCGTGGCAACATCGTGCAGGATGTGGCACAGCAGGCGTTCGACGCCGCCGGGCTGGCACTGGGTCTGCCGAAACGCCTGGATGGGCTTCTCACCCGAATCGAGGACGGGTCCCTGCCGGTTGCCAGTCCGCGCCTCGAGCGGCAGCTGGCACGGCTTCACCGGACAGCGCAGCGATCGGCATCGGCACTGATATTCGGCGCCCTGCTCATCGCAGGGTCCGTGGTCCGGGCTGACGACACCGTGCTCGGCAATGTACTGATGATCGCGTCGGTGCTTCCTTTACTGCATGGGCTGTGGGCGGGGCGCAGCGGCCTCTGAGTGAACCCGCGACTCCGCGTAGCCCGATATCCTGTCCAGTGAGACGAGGAGAATCATGACCACCCTGAAAGAACGCCTGCACGCCGACGTCGTTGGCCACATGAAGGACCGCAACAAGGTCGCACTCACCACGGTGCGCAACGTCCTGGGAGAAATCGAAACCCGCGAGAAGTCTGGCAAGACCCCGATCGTGCTGGACGACGCGCAGGTGACGTCGCTGCTGCAGAAGGAAGCCGCCAAGCGCCGCGACACCGCCCGCATCTACACCGAGGCGGGAGAGTCCGAGCGGGCCGCGGCGGAAATCGCTGAAGCCGAAATCATCGAGGCCTACCTGCCGAAGGCACTGACCGCGGCTGAGGTGGAGGCCATCGTCGACGACGTCGTCGGTGACCTCACCGCCGACGGCACCGAACTGACCATGCGCCAGCTGGGCGCAGTGATGAAGCCGGTGACCGCCAAGGTCGCCGGACGCTTCGACGGCAAGGCCGTCAGCGAGATCGTGCGCAGCCGCATCACGCAGTGACAGCTGGTCCGGCGCCGGACCTCCCAGGCTTGGCGGACGGCTGCCGGCGCCCGCCTGTATCCTGAGAAGGAACGTCAGATGGCAGCACCCGCCATCCTCAAGCGCGGTTCGTGACCGGACGGCTGTCCGCGAAACCCTGGACCCGATCGCCTGGGCATCACCGAATCCCGCCGCAACCTTCAGCCTCCGCCCTCGGATTCTGGGATTGGAACTCTTATCGCCACCGCAGTGCCGGGCCGCCCCCTGGAAACCCCGATGCCGACCGGCACGTCCCCGCAGGCACCCGCCGTTGACGGGCCCGCCGTCGTGACGTGGGACGACGGCGGTCAGCGCAGGTCGGCACTCTGGCGGTCAGCGAACGGAAGACCAGCACCGGCGCGAGTCGAGGTGGTCACCGACGCCCTGACCGCCGATGACGCGAACCGGATGGCCTCCCAAGGCATCGCCATGCTCTGGCAGGGCGATTTCCACAACGCCCGGCAGATTCTCAACGCCTTGGACCGGCGTCTGGGCGCCGGGAAGAAAAAGGTCGCGGACACCCCGGCCGATGAGTTCTACCGGCACCGCCAGTCCCGCTCGCATCGCGCGCGTATTCTCGGCCTGCTGCTGATTCCGCTGGACCCGGGCCCGGTGGTGCCCCTGCGGCGCGCCCCGGACATCCAGGCGGCCGCCGCGGAGGCGTACGGGGACATCGCCGAACCGTCGGTGGTATCCCTGCACGAGCTTGTCGGGGCCATCGGCGCCCATGAATGGCGGCGGAACGGCGTCTATGTCGAGGCCCTGCAGGGTCGCATCCATCCGCACTACGGCACCTTCTTCCCGACCCGCAGCGAGTACGTTGACCTGCTGGCGGCCGCGCCGCTGCCGACGGACGTGCTGGCGTTCGACGTCGGGACGGGCACCGGGGTGCTTGCCGCCGTTCTGGCCAGCCGCGGAGTCCGGCACGTGGTGGCGACGGACAACGAACCCCGCGCGGTTGCGTGCGCCGTCGAGAATTTCCGGAATCTTGGGCTCCAGGACCGCGCCGAAGCTGTTTTGGGCGACATGTTCCCGCCCGGCCGCGCACCCCTGATCGTGTGCAACCCGCCCTGGATTCCGGCCACGCCGCATTCCTCCCTGGACAACGCCGTCTACGACCCCGGCAGCCGGATGCTGTTCCGATTCCTCAACGAGGTCTCCGACCACCTGGAGCCCGGCGGTGAAGCCTGGCTGATCCTCTCGGACCTCGCCGAGCACCTCGGCCTGCGGACCCGGAACGAACTGCTGGGCGCCATCGAGGCGGCCGGGCTGAAGGTTCTGGAACGGTCCGACACCAAGCCAACCCACCCCAAGGCCTCCGACCGCAACGATCCGCTGTACGCGGCCCGCGCGGCAGAGATCACCTCGCTGTGGCGGCTCGCACCCCGCTAGTCCCGCGCTGCTTCGCCAGCGCGCACGCCTGCTGCGCCACCCGGCCCCCGCCGTTTCGACCCACCACCGAGAGTGAAATACCCATGAGCCTGATCCGGCTGCAAGACGTCAGCGTGCGCTTCGACAACACCCAGATTCTCCGGGAGGCCTTCTTCCGCCTCGAACCCGGCGACCGGGTGGGCCTGATCGGCAAAAACGGATCCGGCAAGACCACCATCCTGAAACTGGCCCTGGACCAGGTGGCGCCGGATACCGGCACGGTCACCGTGGAACTCGGGACCAAGGTGGGCTACTTCTCCCAGTTCTCCGAACTCAACGGTGAAGCCACGATTCTTGAGGTGCTCGACGCCCTGTTCATCGAGATCAAGGCGGTGGAGGCCGAACTGGCCAGCATCGACGCATCGATCGCCGCCGATCCCGCGGAAGCCGAGCTCGACCGGCTCATCAGCCGCCAGGCGGAGCTCTTCGAGGACATGGACCGGCTCGACGGCTGGGACTACCCGCGCCGCATCGACACCGTCCTCACCACCCTGGGCTTCGACGAGGCCCACCGCAGCTGCGCGATCGACGAGCTCTCCGGCGGCTGGCGCAACCGCGCCGCCCTGGCCAAGATCCTGCTCGAAGGCCCCGACGTGCTGCTGCTGGACGAGCCCACCAACTTCCTGGACGTGGCCGGCGTCGAATGGCTCGAGAACTGGTTCCGGGACTTCAAGGGCGCCGCGATCATCGTCTCGCACGACCGGAAATTCCTGGACGCCGTCGTCACCCGGATCATCGAAGTGGAGAACTTCCACCTGCACGAATACCCCGGCAACTTCGCCGAGTACGTGGTGCAGAAACAGTTCCGGCTGAAGACCCTCGAGCAGCAGTTTGTGCACGAATCCGAGCTCCTGGCCTTTGAAGCCGAAGGGATCGCAGACCGCCGCGAGGCAGCCAAGGCGGAGAGCCGCGGGCTGGGCAACCAGCTGGCCAAGATCAAGAAGTCCCGCACGCCCAGGCCCGTCGACCAGATCGTCACCGAGATCTACGGCGGCCTGCACGTCAAGGACGTCCTCTGCCGGGTGGAGGGACTGGGCAAGGCCTACGGCGAGAAGCTGCTGTTCGAGGACCTGTCCTTCGAGATCCGCCGCGGCAACCGGATCGTGGTCCTCGGCTCCAACGGCAGCGGCAAGTCCACTCTTCTGAAGGTGCTGACCGGCGAGGAGCAATCCGATTCCGGTGGAGTGGCCTGGGCCAAGGGTCCCGGCTTTGTCTCCTACAACCAGATGCTCGAGGACCTCGACGACGCCGACACGGTGTCCCACGCGGTCAATGCACTGCCCGGCAGCCTGGCCTTCAGCGCCACCAAGAAATCCGTCAACCGCTTCCTCGCGATGTTCCAGTTCTCCGAGGCGGACCTCAAGCAGAAGATCGGGAACCTTTCCGGCGGGCAAAAGGCGCGCGTCGCGATGGCACAGTGCCTCCTCTCCGGGGCCTCCGTGCTGCTGCTGGACGAGCCGACCAACCACCTGGACATGTCCAGCACCCAGGTCATGGAACGGGCGCTGGTGCACTTCCCCGGAGCCGTCGTCGTGGTCAGCCACGACCGGTTCTTCAGCGAAAAAATCGCCAACCGCCATCTGGTGTTCGGCGCCGACGGCGCGGCCCCCGGCGAAATCGACGTCCGCGTCGCCTGACTGCCGGAAACCGGAACCCCGCAAACCGCCGTCGCCGCGGGATAATGGAAGCATGACCGAACAGGATCAGGCCCGCGACCCGTGGGAAGAATTCGACAGGCTCACGCCGGCCGGACCCGACCGCGTGGCCGGTTACCCCGGAGGTGAACCGGTGGGCTTTGGCTTCCGAACGGGAGTCCGCAGCGCGAAGGTCGCCATCGGTTTCGCCGTGTACGCCCTGATTCTGGGCACCGTCCTGGTGGTGACCGGGGCGGTTGTCTTCATCGGCGAAAGCCAGTGGCTGCTGCTCGGACTCATGGTGCTGATCGAGGCAGTGTTCGTCTTCGCGTTCAGCCGGCTGGTCGCGCAGGCGCGGCAGCGCCGCTGACGGTCTACTTCCGGTGCCGGGCGGTGAGCGCCAGGTAGGCGCCCAGGACGCCCACACCGCCGATCCCCGCGGTGAAGAGGGTCTTGGGCCAGTTGCGCCAGCGGTCGGGTTGGACCGACACGAGGTCCCCGACGGCGTTGATCAGGGCGGCGGTGATCAGCCCGGCGACGATCCGGTTCCCGGTCCGGTCTGCCTTGTCCATCAGCCGGTCCAGCTCATCGGCCCGGAAATGGATGTCGATGCCGCCCCGTTCCAGGACGTCCACAACCCGGCGGAGGATCTCCGGCGCGTCCGTCCCGAGGCGCAAAGCTTCACGGCCGAGCTTCTTCAGCCGTTCCGCCAGGGCCTCGACCGACAGCGAACCGAGGATGATCTTCTGCGTGAAGGGAGCCAGTTGGGCGGTGAGCTCGAATCCCGGATCCAGCTGTTTGCCCAGGCCGTCCGCCATCACGAGCATCTTCAGCATGAGGGCCGTCTCCCGCGGTAGCCGGAGCCGGTGTTCGCGCAGCAGGCCCGCGAGTTCGGTCAGCACCGCCACAATCGGAATCTCCCCGAGCGGCCGTCCCGCGTAGCGGTCCACCATCCGCGCCAGTGCGCCCTGCAGCCCGGCGAAGCCGCCAGCCGTTTCCGCGCCGCACATGCGGACCAGGGCAGTGGTCAGCTGGGCGGCGTCCTGCTCAACGATGGCCAGGAGCATCCGGACCAGCTGATCGCGCGTCGTATCGCTGATCTGGCCGACCATTCCGAAATCGATGATGCCCAGACGGCCGTCTGCCTCCACGAAGAAGTTTCCCGGATGGGGGTCTGCGTGGAAGAAGCCGTCCTCGAACACCATCTTGAGCAGGATGTTGCAGGCCCGCCGGGCCAGCAGCCCGGCGTCGATCCCGGCTTCCCGGAGCGCGGCCGCGTCGTTGACCTTGATGCCTCGGATGCGCTCAAGCGTGAGGACCCGGGACGTGGTGGTGTGCCAGAACACCCGGGGGATATGGACGCGGAGGTCACCGGCGAAGTTCGCGGCGAAACGTTCCGCATTCCGGGCTTCCTGGAGGTAGTCCAGTTCCGCGCGGAGGGTCTGGGAAAACTCATCCACGAGCGCCGCCAAGTGGACGCCGGCGGCCCGGCTGGAGGCCCGCTCCGCCCGTTTGGCCAGCTCCGCCATGATCTCCAGGTCCTCATTGATTTGGGCCACCACGCCGGGCCGCCTGACTTTGACCACGACGTCGATGGGCTGCCCTCCGCCGGCAGCGCCACCGGAGACCCCTGATGCGGCGGACTTCCCGTCCGCGATCCGGCCGCAATGGGCCTGGCCGATGGACCCGGTCGCAAGGGGAGTGTCATCCAGCGAACGGAGCAGCAGGTCCGAGGCGGCGCCGAGCTCCTCGGCGATCACGGCACGGACCTCGGCGGCAGTGATGGGAGGGGAGTCATCCTGGAGCTTCGCGAGTTCGGTGGCATACTCCGGCGGAAGTACGTCGGTGCGGGCGGACACGATCTGGCCGAACTTGATGTAGACGGCTCCGAGATCTTCCAGGGCGAGCCGGATGCGCACCGGCAGGCTCGCGCCCCGGGGCGGAAGCCGGTGCTGCCCCAAGGTCCCGTCGTCGGGCATCAGCCCGTCCAGTCCAAGGTTGCCCAGTGCGAAACCCAGGCCGTGCCTCGTCAGGGTCTCCACGATGTCCCGGAACCGGTCCCGCCGCGCGCTCATGACGCCAGACTACACGCGGGCCCTTCCGCCGGACGCGACCGCTAGAGCCAGCCCTTCTTCTTGAAGATGCCGTACATCAGCGTGGCGGTGGCGGCCATCATCCCGATGGCCATCGGATAGCCGAAGCTCCAGTGCAGCTCGGGCATCCGGTCAAAGTTCATGCCGTAGACGCCGGCGACAAAGGACGGCGCGAAGAAGATGGCCGCCCAGGATGAGATCTTCTTGACCTGCTCATTCTGCTCGGCGCTGGCCTCGTTCTGGCGGGTGGCCGTCAGCGTGCCGTCGAGGGTGAGGGCGTTCTGCAGGATGTCCCGGAAGGAATCGGCCCGTGAGATCAGCCTTTCAATGTGGTCTTCGACATCGCGGAGGTTGTGCTGGAGCTCCGATTTCACCTCGTACTTTTCAAAGCCGCGCCGGAGCAGCTGGATCATCGCGGGGAGTGGATGGATGGCGCGCTGGAACTGGATGACCTCGCGGGCCAGTTCGTAAATCCGCCGGGAAACCGCCGGGTCGCCGCTGAACAGCTGGTCCTCGATCTCGTCGATGTCGTTTTCCAGACCCGCGACGACGGGGAGGTAATCGTCCACGACCTGGTCCATCAGGGCGTAGAGCACAGCCTCCGGCCCGTGGCACAGGAGATCGGGGTGATGCTCCATTTTCCGCCGCACCTGGGCCACCCCGCCGGTTTCGGCGTGCCGGACGGTGACGACGAAGTTCCGGCCGGTGAATACGTGGACTTCACCGAATTCCACGGTTTCGGTTGCGTCCAGATACCGGGCCGGCCGCAGCACCGTGAAGAGGATGTCGTCGTAGCGTTCGAGCTTGGGGCGCTGGTGGGCCGAAATGGCGTCCTCCACGGCCAGGCTGTGCAGGCCGAACTCCGCCGCGACCGCAGCCATTTCGCCCTCCGTCGGCCGGTAGAGCCCGATCCACGCCATCCCGCCGTGCTGGTTCAGGGTCTCAAAGGTCTGCTCAAGGCTCTGCGGCTCGGCGCTGCGGACGCCGTCGACGTAGACGGCGTTATCGATGATAGTCACGGGCTCATTATCCTGTCTGTCGCGGGCGGTGCTGCGCAGCCGGCCCGCCGCGGCGGCCGGCCGGGGATCACCTCGCCCGGACGGGGGCCAGCGAACTGCCCTGGGCCAGCCGGCTGATCAGCGGTTCGGTGCGGTACTGGATGTGGGTGTGCAGGGCGAGCACAGTCTCCGTCCGGATGACGCCCTTGATCCGAAGAATGGAGCGCAGGGCTGCCTGCAGGTTGTGCGTGTCGGTCGCCACCACCCGGCACCACACATCGCCGCGGCCGGAAATCTCATGGACTTCCAGGACCTGTGCGATCAGGCGCAGGGCACCCACCACGCCATCCAGTTCCCGGTGGTTGACTTCGATCGTGACGAAGGCGACGACGTCATATCCCACCGCTTCGAGATCAATTTCGCGGCCGCCGTCGTGCAGCAGCCCGGAACGCTGCATGCGCCGCACCCGGGACTGCGCGGTGTTGCGTGCGATGCCCAGTGACTCACTGAGTTCGCCAATCTGGATCCGCGGATCGCGGATGAGTTCCAGCAGGATCTTGAGGTCGGTGGCGTCCAGGCTGTTCAAATCATCACTCCGGTTCATTCGCGCGTCAGCTGATTGACTATTTTGATCAATCTTGGCATGAAATTCAGCCGGTTAGGTCAGGAATGGCGCATTCTTGATCTATCAAATCTTTCCGGGCTGGCGGTTCCCCCATCACAGGGAGCACGCGGCCCGCTTCCACGCAAGGGCTCGGCCATGACTGTCTTCAGCGAACTCCGGATGCGCCCGGCCACGGCAGACCGCTGGGGCTGGGATGCATCCACCACCGCACGGCTGGTGATGGCCGGCGTCGTGATCTTCACGCTGCTGGTCGGCGCGAATCTCGCCACGCCGCTCTATCCGCTGTTGCAGGCAAAACTGGGCATCACCGCGCTCGACGTGACCGTGGCCTTCTCCGCGTACGTCCTGGCGCTGGTGGCCACCCTGATCCTGGCCGGTCACTGGTCCGACCACATCGGCCGCCGGGCGGCCCTGGTCCTCGCCGTGCTGGTGGGCCTTGCCGGCGGCTCGGTCTTTGCCACGGCGGACAGCCTGTTCGCACTGTGTGCCGGCCGGGCACTGCAGGGGGTTGCGGTGGCTCTCGCCACGGGCGCGAGTTCGGCGGCGCTGCGGGAGTTGCTGCCCAGCCGTCCCGAATGGGCCTCCCGGTTCACCCTGCTGGCTTCCGCCGGCGGGGTGGCTGCCGGTCCGGCGATCGGGGGAGTGCTTTCCCTGCTGCCGGGGCCCACCTCCACGCCGTACTACCTGCATTCCCTGCTCCTGGCCGCGCTGCTGGTACCGCTGTACCTGCTCAAGGCCCGTCCCGCCATCACCTCGGTCTCGGGTCCGCAGCCGCTGAGCGTGCTGGCGCCGCGCCGGCCCTCGGTGTCCGCTGAGGCGCGCGGCGCCTTCTGGCTGGCGTCCGCGGTGGGGTTCCTCAGCTTCGCCGTGTTCGGTTTCTGCCTCTCCCTCGCGCCGGGCTATTTCGCCCAGATTGTCCACGCCGATTCACGCCCGCTGATCGGCCTGCTGGCGGGACTGACCCTGGGGTCCTCCGCCCTCAGCCAGCTGACCGCCGTGCGGGGACGCTTCGTGGTGCCGGTCGGACTGGGGATGCTGGCCGTCTCGGTGCTGCTGATCGCGGCGGCCGCCGCCTGGAGCAGCCCGTGGCTGCTCATCATCGCCAGCATCACCGCCGGGTTTGGCCAGGGGGTGTCCTTCCGGACCGTTTTCAATGACGTGGCCGGCAAGGTCGAGGCCGCCCGCCATGCCCAGATCATCAGCACCGTCTATGTCATCACGTACCTGGGCAGCGCCTTTCCCGTGATCGGCCTGGGGCTCGCCGCGGGGGTGGTCGGCCTGCAGGCTGCGGTCGCCGGCTTCGTTGTGCTGTGTTCGATCACGGCGGTCACCCTGGCCGCGATCACGCTGCGCGGCGCGTTGCGCCGGGCCTGACCGCGCCGGGCCGACGGCGCCGGCGGAAGCCGCCGCAGACGGCCCCGGCGCAAGCCGCCGTGCCGCCGCAGACGGTCGGCGCCCTCGCCGCGCACGCCGCGCCTAGTCCGGCAGCGGACCCTGGTTGCCCTGGATGTGGTCGAACACGAGGGTCGTTTCGGTGTGTCCCACGACCGGATCGGTGGCAAGGTTGTCCAGCACCCAGTCGCGGAGGTCCTCGGTGGTGGCGACGGCGATGTGCAGCAAGTAGTCCACCGAACCAGAGGTGTGGAAGGTCGAGAGCACGGCCGGGAGCTTCGGGACCCGGGCCGTGAAGCGGTCGATCTGCTCGCGGTCGTGGGCGCGGAGCCGGACCGCGATGAGTGCCTGCACGGAGCGGCCGATCGCGGACAGGCTCAGCTTCGCCTCGAATCCCTGGATGATCCCGCGTTCGGAAAGCGCCCGGGTGCGCATCAGGGCGGTGGACGGTGCGATGCCGACCAGCTCGGCCAGCTGTTTGTTCGAGATCCGGGCGTCGGCCACCAGCGCCGCGAGCAGCCTCTTATCGATCGCGTCCAGCGGCTCTCCGGCACCCACGCCCGGCCGAAGATTCTTCGCACTGCTACTCACGGGTCCTCCTTGAAGTGTTGTCAGTTCATCATAAACAGGGCATTCCGGCACTTCCATTCGCCGGCCCTACAAAAGCCCGAATTATTGCCAGATACTTGCGGAATTCAACGGTGAATATTCATAAGGAGCAAGGTGCTTTCTCAAGACTCGCTGGCGGTCCACGCCGGCCGCAACGGCCTCACGGAACTGGGCGTCCACGCCGTTCCGATCGATCTGTCCACCACTGCACCGCTTCCCTCCGTGCACGACGGCGGGCTCGCGTATGAGCATATGGCCACCGGCGGCACCCACCAGGAGGGCCAGAGCACCGTCTACCAGCGGCTCTGGAATCCCACCGTGGCGCGGTTCGAGGAGGGTGTTGCCGTCCTTGAGGAAACTCCGGAGGCCGTGGCGTTCGCCACCGGCATGGCAGCGCTCAGCGCGGTGCTGCTCGCCGTCGTCGCCACCGGGAAGAAGCACGTGGTCGCCGTGCGGCCGCTCTACGGCGGCAGCGACTACCTGCTCGCCTCGGGCGTGCTCGGCAACGACGTCACGTTTACGACGCCGGAGGGCGTGCACGCCGCGCTGCGGCCCGACACCGGCCTGGTGATCCTCGAGACGCCAGCCAATCCCAGCCTTGAGTTGGTCGACATCGCCCGCGTGGCCGCGGCGGCGGACGGCGTCCCGCTGCTGGTCGACAATACGTTCGCCAGCCCGATCCTCCAGCGCCCTTTCCGGCACGGTGCCGCCATGGTCCTGCACAGCGCCACCAAGTTCCTCGGCGGACACGGCGATGCCATGGGCGGCGTGGTGGCCGCGGCGCCCGAGTGGACCACGCGGCTGCGCCAGATCCGGGCCGTCACCGGCGGCATCCTCACGCCCTGGCCCGCCTACCTGCTCCACCGCGGACTGGCCACGCTGCCGGTGCGGGTGCGTGCCCAGCAGGCAAGCGCGCAGAAGGTCGCAGCAGCCCTGGCTGAACACGGTCTGGTCCGGCGGGTCTTCTATCCGGGGCTCCCGGAGTGCGACCCGCAGGGCCTGATCGGGACGCAAATGTCCGGCCCCGGCTCGCTGATCGCCTTCGAGGTGGGCAGCGCGGAGCATGCCGAACGCGTTCCCTCCGCCGTCGGCATGATCACGCATGCGGTCTCGCTGGGCGGCATTGACACCCTGATCCAGCACCCTGCCGGGCTGACCCACCGGCCGGTTGCTGCCGACGCCAAGCCGCATGCCAGCCTGCTGCGCGTGTCCGTGGGCCTGGAGGACGCGTCCGACGTCGTGGCAGACCTCGTGCAGGCGATTGAGGCTACCCGCTAGCGCCGGCCGCCGGCCAGCGCCTCAGCCGCCGGCCGGGCGGGATGCACGACGGCGGTGACCACCGCCGTCGTGCACGCCAGCCCGATCACGCTCAGGGCCAGCGCCGTCCAGCCCAGGGACTGGAAAACCAGCCCGCCGGCCCAGCCCATGACGCTGGAGCCGAGGTAATAGGCGAGGTTGTAGAGTGAGGCAGCCTGTGCCCGGCCCGTCGTTGCGATCACCCCGGTCCAACCTGCGCCGACACTGTGTGCCGCGAAAAAGCCGCCGGTGAACAGCAGCAGGCCCACCAGGATCAGGGCCAGCAGTTGCGTTAGCGTCAGGGCCAGGCCAGCCACCATCAGCACCGTTCCGGTGATCAGCACCGTACGCCGCCCGAACCGCTTCGTCAGTCCGCCGGCCCAGCGGGCGGACACGGTTCCGGAGAGGTAGGCCAGGAAGATCAGGCTGATGATGGTGGCCGGCAGGCTGAAGGGTTCCCCGGACAGCCGGAAGCCGAGGTAGTTGTAGACCGCCACGAACCCACCCATCAGCAGGAACGCCTGGACATAGAGGGCCAGCAGCCGCGGATTCCTGCCGTGGCCCGCCAGCGTCCGGAGCGCCCCGCGGAAGCCGCTGGCTGCCGCGGTGGTGAAGCCCCGTGCCTGCGGGACCAGGACCAGGAACAGGGCGGCGGCCACTGCGGCCATGATCGAAACGGACAGGGCGGCGGCCCGCCAGCCCCAGAGTTCGCCGACAAACCCGGCCAGCAGCCGGCCGGCCAGCCCGCCCAGGGTGGTGCCGGCGACGTAGGTTCCGGCCGCCAGCGCGGCGTGGGCCTTGTTGACCTCCTCATTGAGGTAGGCGATGGCAATGGCGGGAATGCCGCCCAGCGCCATACCTTCAAGCATCCGCAGTCCCAGCAGCATCGGAAAAGTGGGAGCGAGCGGAACCAGCAGACCCAGCAGCGTCGCCGCCGAGATGCCCCACATCATGGCGCGGACCCGGCCGATGCGGTCGGCCAGGAAGGACCACGGCAGCACCGTCACGGCCAGCCCCACGGTGGCCAGCGAGATCGTGAGCGCAGCCTCGGCAGCCGTGACCCGCAGCTCCGCCGCCATCATCGGCAGCACAGCCTGGGTGGAATACAGCTGGGCGAAGGTGGCGACACCGGCGAACGCCAGTCCGGCGAGAATCTTGTTGTACGCCGCGGAGCCCTTCGGATGCCCCGGCCACGCAGCGGCGGCGGCATCAGGGGCGGGCGCGGGGCCACGGCGGCGGAGCGGCGGGAATTGTGGCATCTCCCCAGAATATGCTCTGCCCAGACATGCTTCCAATGCATGATTCGCATAGAATCAATAGCAAATTTGGAACGATGTGGGAGTGGTGAACGGCCGTCGAGCACAAACAGCTGGTCCAACTGCTGCCCCTGCTGCCGCTGCTGGCCGAGCTCGGGCGCACCCAGCACGTCACGGCGACCGCCGAAGTGCTGGGACTGCCTCAGTCAACGGTGAGCCGTGGAATCGCCCGGGCCAGCAGCATCATCGGAACGGAACTGCTGATCCGCGACGGCCGCGGGGTTCGGCTGACTCCCGCAGCCAGGGCACTCCTGCCCCACATCGAGGCCGCACTGGGCCAGTTCCAGACCGGGCTGGATCTGGTCCGGCACGAATCAGAGGTAGTGCGGGGCCGCATAGCGGTTTCCTTCCAGCACACCTTCGGCGAGGCGATGCTGCCGCTGCTGATCAGCGCCTTCCGCAGCCGGCATCCCCAGCCGGCCTTCGACCTCAGCCAGGGAGCGCGGGACGGCTGCCTGGCGGAACTGGCCGCCGGCGACGCGGACCTGGCACTGACCGCCCCGGTCGCGGCGCCGAGCCGGCTGATCTCCTCGGCCGCCCTGTACCGGGAACCGCTGCGGCTCGTCGTCCACCACGGGCATCCCCTCGCGCGCCGCCGTCGGGCACGCCTGGCGGACATCCGGCGGGACCCATTCGTCGCACTGGGCTCCGGTTACGGCATGCGCTCGCTGACGGACGCGCTGTTCCGCGAGGCGGGCTTCCGGCCCCGGATCGCTTTCGAGAGCCAGGACACCCACACGGCCAGGGGGCTCGTTTCGGCGGGACTCGGGGTGAGCATCCTGCCGCCCGGCGGACTGGCCCCCGGCCGCCACACGCCGGGGCAGTCGGGAGACCTCGGCTGGGTCGAGCTCGCCCTGGATTCAGGCCTTGCCTTCCGCGAAATCGGCTTGGCCTGGCGGGAACGACGTGGCGGACCGGACGCCGAGCCGGACCCTGTGCGGCTGTTCCGGGAGCTGGTGCTCAGCGAAGGCCCGGCACTGCTGGCCGGGTTCGTCCGCGACCGCTCCGGCAGCTGAAGCCGGCTCACCGCGCCGCTCACCGCGCGAGATCGCCGGACCACTCACCGCGCGAGATCGCCGGACCACTTCGAAATCGCGGGGAAATCTACAGCGACTCCAGCAGTGCTCCCGCGATTTCGGCGGCGGAGGGCACGGGCACAGGCGGGCGCGGGGCGGGTGCGGGGCGGCGGCCGAGGGCACGGCGGGTGGGGGCTGGTGCGGGGCGGCGGGCGCGGGGCGGGCGGGGGCGGGGCTAGTGGCCTGTCAGCCCAGCAGCTCGGCCATGACCTCCGCCACGGAACCGGTCCGAGCACGCTGCCAGCCCGTCCCGGCCCAGAGGTTCAGCCGTTCGGCATCCCCGGCGGCGGCCGCCGCGGCGCGCAGTGGAGCTGTGAGGTGGTGCACGGCAGGATAGGACTCCGGTGCGTCGGGGTGGTCCCGGACAAACTCATTGACCAGCGCCCGGGCCGGTCGTCCGGTGAATGCCCTCGTCAGCGCGGTCGCCGTGAAACGCGGGCTGGCCAATGCGTCCTTGTGCAGCTGCCGGGCGCCGCTCTCATCCGTCCGGAGGAACGCGGTGCCCAGCTGGGCGGACTGTGCCCCCGCGGCCAGCAGCTCCTCCAGCCCCGACCGGTCCATTACCCCGCCGGCGCCAACCAGCGGGAGCCCGACGGCGGCCCGCACCTGGGCGACCAGTTCCGCCGTCGTGCCCGGCCTACTGCCGCCGGACCCGTCAACGATCCCGCCGCGCCCGTCACTGGCCCAGTCAGAGCGCCCGTCGCCGCGCCCGCCGCCGGCATCCGGCGCGGCGTCCGGGGAGGCCCCGGGCCCTCCGGTCCGCGGCTGGAAGCCCGCGCTGTGGCCCCCGGCGCTCGCATGCTGCACCACCAGCGCATCCACGCCCTGCCCGGCGGCCTCAAGCGCCTCTTCCACCGTGGTGACAGTGGCCAGCACCGCGGAACCTGCCCGCCGGAGCGCGCGAACGACATCGGCACCGGGGAGCCCGAATGTGAAGCTGACCAGTTCCACCGGGTCTGCCAGCAGCGCCTCGATCTTGCCCTGCCAGTGGTCGTCGTCGTCGAGCCGCAGCGGAGGGACCTCCACGCCGTACCGCAGGGCATCCGGTGCCAGCCGGCCGCGGTACTCCTCAAGCCGGGCCCGGACGTCCGCGGACGGTGGCAGCTGGGCCGGGTCGGGGACGAAGAGATTCATGCCGAACCGTGCCCCCGATTCCCGGGCTGCGCCGATCTCTGCCTGCATGGCCTCGACCGTCTTATAGCCCGCGGCAAGAAAGCCCAGGCCCCCGGCCTGATGCACGGCCGTCACGAAGGCAGGTGTGGTGGTCCCGCCGGCCATCGGTGCCGCAAGGATGGGGGAGCCGAAGAGGGCGTGCGGCATGGGTCACTCCTGGGGACGATTCAGTAGTCTGTTCTGGTGACCCATTCTGACATCCCGCCGGCGGCGGACCCCGACCCATCGTCCATGACCCCGGCCGGTGCCGTGATCGGCCTCGACATCGGCGGGACCAAGACCCGCGGAGTCCGCTTCGAAAACGGCCGGGCCGTGGCCGATGAATCGGTGGGCAGCTCGAATGTGCAGAACGTCAGCCGCGAGGCCGCGGCCCGACATCTCGCGGAGCTCTTTGCCCTGATCGGCGGCGGAACGGTCGCCCAGGTCTACGCGGGCGCCGGCGGCATCGACACCGACGACGACGCCGCGGCACTCACCGCGCTGATCGCCCCGCACGTGCCGGGATCCCGGATCACCGTGGTCCACGATTCCAGGCTCCTCCTGGCGGCCGGCGGCGCGGGCACCGGAGTCGCCGTCATCGGTGGGACCGGCTCGGCCGCTTGGGGCAGGAACAGCCACGGCGAGGAAGCCCGCGCCGGCGGCTGGGGATACCTGCTGGGCGACGAAGGCAGCGGCTACTGGCTGGGCCGCGAGGCAGTCCGCCACAGCCTGCGCCGGATGAACCAGGGGCTGGAGGCGGACGAACTGACCACCGCACTGCTGGCCTCCTGCAGCGAGGATGACCCGAACAAGCTGATCGCACTCTTTCATTCACCCGACACCGGGCGCCGCTACTGGGCCGAGCGGGCCCGCCTCGTGGTCGGAGCCGCCGACGCCGGCCACGCCGCCAGCCGGGAACTCGTGGACCGGGCCGGACAAGATCTGGCGGCCCTGGCACTCCAGACGGTCCGGCAGCTCGGCATCGAGGGCCCGGTGATTCTGGGCGGCGGCCTGGGCATGAACGTCCCGCGTCTGCAGGAATCCTTCCGCTCGACCCTGGCTGCCGCAGGGATCACCGACGTCCGCGTCCTGGACCGGGACCCCGTCTTTGGGGTGCTCCAACTCGTCGCCGAGCAAGGCTGACCCGGCCCGGCGGGCGGCGACGCCGGCGGGCTATTACGCTGGAGGGATGAGCCTGAACTTCGACACCCGACCCGCTGCCTACGCGGTTATCATCCGCGACGGTGCCATCCTGCTGGCGTACTGGAAGCAGGGCGGCAAGGAAGGGTGGACCCTGCCGGGTGGCGGTCTGGACCTGGGCGAGCATCCCGTGGACGGCTGCCGTCGGGAGATCCATGAGGAAACCGGGTACCACGCGGAGGTCGGCGCGATGCTGGGGATCGACGTCGGGCACTGGCCCGCGGAGATCCGGATCGATGGCGGCGAACGCGATTTCCAGTCCTTACGGCTCGTCTACGAAGCGACCATCACCGGCGGGGAGCTGCGGCATGAGGTGAACGGCAGCACCACGCACGCGGCCTGGATCCCGCTGGGCGACGTCGCAGGGCTGAACAAGGTCTCTCTGGTCGACGCGGCGCTGCGGCTCTACCGCGAGCGGCCGCTGGACGGCAAACTCTCCTGAGCGGAAACTTCCTGACGGCGCACACCTTGCGGAAAACTTTTCTGACGGGTTCCTAGCCAGGGCCTGCAGGGCCGGTCTATTCTGAAGAAGCCGCCGGGACGTTCCGGCCGACCGGCACCCTGCAACGACCGGGGACAGCCGCCGGTCCAACAAGCGACAAGCAAGCGGAAACGGGGAGGTGGAGACGATGACTGCAGAACTCCTGTGCGCCCAGCGCACCATCAGCCAAGTCATTATTCCTGCCCCGGCCACCCGCACCCACTAGCTTCTCCAGCTGCCGGATTCACCGGCAGAGCGGCACGCGCCCCGGGGCCCCATCAAAGGGTTTTCGTTGACTGCTACTTCTGCACGTATTCCTGCGCACAATTCTGCACATTCGGGCGCGACCGGCGCCCCGCACCCCGGCACCAACACCAACGATCCGGCGGCTCCGGAGGGTCCGGCGGGCTTCGGGTTCACCGCCGCCGTGGCCGAACGCTTCGCGGCCCATCCCGTACCGGTCGGCACCGGCGCGGGCCGGGTCATCCGCGTGGACCGCAACCTCGTCCTGGTTGCCACGCACGACTCGCCCCTGCATCTGCCCTACCCCGCTACCGGGGAGCTGCCCGCGACCGGGGACTGGGTCTGGCTCGGATCCAATGCCGTGGGGGAGCCTGCCATCACGGGGGTCCTGCCGCGGCACTCGGAACTTAGCCGCAAACGGGCCTTCGAAGCCTCATCGGAAGCGCAGGTGCTGGGCGCCAACATGGACGTCGTCGGCGTCGTGGTGCCCGTGGACCGGCCGCTCACCCACAACCGGCTTGAACGCACCCTCGTCGCGGCCTGGGACTCGGGGGCCACCCCGCTCGTCATCATCACCAAGGCGGACCTTGCCGACCTGGCGGACGACGTCGTCGGCAAAGTAATCCGCCAGGCGGCCGGCGTCGCGGTGGTCACCACCTCCGCCGAACACGGCGACGGCCTCGACGAACTGCTCAGCCACCTGCCGGCCGGCGGGACGCTCGTGCTGCTGGGTCCCTCCGGGGCCGGCAAATCCACCCTTATCAATGCCCTGGCCGGCATCGAGGTCCAGGAAACGGGGGCCGTCCGGGCCGGTGACGGAAAGGGAAAACACACCACCACCTCCCGGGAGCTCGTGCCGCTGGCGGGCGGTGCCGTCCTGATGGATACGCCGGGGGTGCGCGGCTTCGGGTTGTTCGACGCCGACGGCGGGATGGCGGAGATGTTCGGCGATCTCGAGGAGCTCTTTGGGCAGTGCCGGTTTTCGGACTGCGCCCACGGCACTGAACCCGGGTGCGCCGTGCAGGCCGCACTCCTGGACGGATCCCTCGATGACCGGCGCTGGGCTAGCTACCTGAAACTCCAGCGTGAACTCGCCGCCCTGGCCCGGCGGCACGACGCCGCCGCCAGCCGCGCCTACGCCCGGGAGTGGCACCAGACGATCTCGGCCGCCGGCAAGAGCCAGCGCGCGGCCGAAAGGGACAGCCACGAGAAGGCTGGCAGACAGGGTGCCAAGGGTCGCGGCAAGGGCCGCGGGCGGGCAGGGTGACCGGGCCCGGCCGGCGGAGGCGCTGACCGGGCGCGGGGTCCCAGGAAGCAACGCGGGGTCACATCGCGTCCATTCCGCCCGAGGGGATGGGCGCGATGTGACCCCGCGTTGCACGTCGCGTTGCACCCCGCGTAGCGGGCCCGCGTTGCATGCCCGTGGCGCCTGGGTGGACCCGAAATGGCTGTGGATGGGCCGCGGCGGAAAACATTTCCGGCGCGGCACCCATCCAAAATCGCCGGCGCTACGAATGGCTAAGTCAGCCCCGGCGCCCTTATTCAGGTCCCTGACTTTGCCAGCGCGCTGGCTAGGCTGTGTTCTACCGTCTTTACAGCCAAAAATCAGCGTGTCTATGATCAGTTGGCTGGACCGTCCGATGTTGCCGCCAACAGTTAGGTAAGCCCGGAAATGGCTGAAGCCATGATCGAGTTCCAGAGCGTCACCAAGCAGTACCAGGGCGGGCAGCCTGCCGTGGATGACCTGACCATGTCCATCGACAAGGGAGCCATCACGGTTTTCGTCGGACCCTCGGGCTGCGGCAAGACCACGTCGCTGCGGATGATCAACCGTATGGTCGAGCCGAGCTCCGGAACGATCACCGTTTCCGGCGAGGATGTCACCTCGGTGCCGGCCGCCAAGCTGCGCCGCTCCATGGGCTACGTGATGCAGTCCTCCGGGCTGATGCCGCACCGTTCCGTACTGGACAACATCGCCACCGTGCCGCGGCTCAACGGCGTGCCGAAGGCCGAGGCGCGCAAGCGTGCGCAGGAGCTGCTCGACGTCGTCGGTCTGGCCTCCGTGCTGGGCAAACGGTACCCCTCCCAGCTCTCCGGCGGGCAGCAGCAGCGGGTCGGCGTGGCCCGGGCGCTCGCCGCCGACCCTCCCGTGCTGCTGATGGACGAGCCCTTCAGCGCCGTGGACCCTGTGGTCCGCGACGAACTGCAACAGGAACTCCTCCGGCTCCAGCGGGACCTGGCCAAGACCATTGTCTTCGTCACCCACGACATCGACGAGGCCACCGTCCTGGGGGACAAGGTGGCGGTGTTCGGCCTCGGCGGCAGGCTGGCGCAGTACGCCACGCCTGAGGAAATCCTGCGTGCCCCCGCCAGCGACTTCGTGGCGGCCTTCGTGGGCCGGGACCGCGGCTTCCGGCACCTGGGCTTCAGCCCGTCCGACGGCGTCACCGTGCACCGGGCCCGGACAATCACCCCCGCTCAACTCGAGCAGGACGGCAATGCTTCGGCCGAATGGCAACTGGTGGTCGACGGCGACCTGCACCCCCTGGGCTGGTCGGGTCCGGGCAAAGGCTCCGCGACGATTCCCGGCGGATCCCTTTTCCGGAAGGGCGACACACTCCGCCGCGCCCTCGACGCCGCTCTCTCGTCGCCCTCCGGCCTCGGCGTCGCCGTGGACACGGACGGCCGGGTGGCCGGGGTCATCACCGCCGAGGAAGTCCTTGCCGTGATCGAGTCGGACCGCCGTACCCGGCAGGGCGCACGCTGATGGACTGGTTCCTGGCCAACAGCACACAGGTCTTCAGCCTCGCTGGCCAGCACCTGGTGCTGGCCATCCTGCCGATGATCTTCGGTGTGCTGATTGCCGTTCCGCTGGCCCAGGTCGCCCGGCAGAACCGTGGGCTCCGGTCGGTGGTGCTGACGGCGTCCTCGCTGCTGTACACGATTCCGTCGCTGGCACTGTTCATCATCCTGCCGACCGTTCTGGGCACCCGGATTCTGGATCCGCTCAACGTTGTCGTGGCCCTGACGATCTACGCCGTCGCCCTGCTGGTCCGCGCCACCCTGGATGCCTTCGACTCGGTCGACGAGGACCTCCGGCAGGCCGCCGTCGCCATGGGGTTCAAGCCGTTCGCCCGCTTCCTGCAGATCGACCTGCCGCTGTCCCTTCCGGTCCTTTTCGCCGGCCTCCGCGTGGTTTCGGTCAGCAACATCTCGCTGGTCAGCGTCGCGGCCCTGCTCGGCATCGGCAACCTCGGGATGCTCTTCACCTCGGGACTGCAGCGTGATTTTGTCACCGAAGTGGTGGTGGGCATCATCGCCATCCTCATCCTCGCCCTGCTGATGGACGCCGTCCTCGTGCTGCTGGAACGGCTGCTGACACCATGGACCCGGGCCGCGGCAGCCACGGGGGCGAGCAGCGAGTCCGGCAACCAGACTGGCAGCGGTTCCGACACCGCCTCCGTCGAGGGACACGCCACGACCGGCACCGCGGCCACGGCACTGCGGTTCGCGCGCCCCAAGACCGGCGGGGGAAACGCATGAGCAACGTCGTCACCGACACCTTCGACTGGCTCGGCAATCCGGAGCACTGGTCCGGCAGTGCCGGAATCCCGGAACGGCTGGCCGAGCACCTGATGTACACGGGCCTGGTCATGCTGATCGCCACCGCCATCGCGGTCCCGATCGGCCTGTACGTGGGGCATACCGGCCGCGGACGGGTCGCCGCGGTGGCCGCCGCCGGCGCCCTCCGGGCCCTGCCGACCCTGGGCCTGCTCACGCTTTTCGTACTCCTCGCCGGGATCGGGCTGATGCCGCCGATCTGGGCCCTCGTGATCCTGACGGTCCCCCCGCTGCTGGCCGGCACCTACGCCGGCATCGCCAGTGTGGACCGGAACGTCGTCGACGCTGCCCGGGCCATGGGCATGACGGAGTTGCAGGTGCTGTTCCGCGCGGAATTCCCCAACGCCCTGCCTGTTATGTTCGGCGGTTTCCGGACCGGCGTGCTCCAGGCCATCGCCACCGTCTCCGTCGTGGCCTACATCAATCTCGGCGGCCTCGGCAGGTACCTGTTTGACGGGCTCGTGCTCTCCGACTTTCCCCAGATGCTGGGCGGGTCCCTGCTGATCGCCGGCCTGGCGATCGCCGTCGACCTCGTCCTGGCCCTCATCCAGAGGCTGTTCCTGTCCCGGGGCGCCTCTACCCAGCCAAACCGGAGCCAGCAGGCTGCGGTTGATCTCACAGACCCCGTAACCGCGGGGACTGCTGTTCAAGGAGGTACGTCATGAAGGAAACCCGCCAACGAGCACTCGGCAGGCGCGCATTCGGCGGCCTGGCCGCCGGCGTCGGCCTGGCCATGGCACTGTCCGCCTGCGGAGGCTCGTCCGATCCGCTCTCCACCGCACCGGCGACGGGCGGAGCCACGTCCGGTGCGGGTACGGCCCTCGTGATCGGTTCCGCCGATTTCCCGGAGAGCCAGATCATCGCCGAGGTCTACGCCGGGGCCCTGAACGGCGCCGGCGTCACGGCTAGCACCAAGCCAAACATCGGCTCACGCGAGGTCTACTTCAAGGCCGTCCAGGACGGATCCGTGGACGTCATCCCCGACTACAGCGGAAACCTGCTGCTGCACGTCAGCAAGGACGCCACCGAGGTCTCGGCCGAGGACATCTACAAGGCCCTGCCCGGCAAGCTGCCGGAAGGACTGGCCGTGCTGGAGCCCTCCAAGGCCGAGGACAAGGACGCGATGGTCGTCACGAAGGCCACCGCGGAGAAGTACCAGTTGAAGTCGATCGAGGACCTCGCCAAGGTCTGCAGCGAACTCGTGGTGGGCGCCCCGGCGACCTTCGCCGAACGCGCCTACGGGCTCCCGGGCCTGGCGAAGAACTACAATTGCGCGCCCAAGAAGCTGGAACCGTTCAGCGACGGCGGCGGTGCCGTGACACTCAAGGCCCTGCTCTCCGACCAGGTCCAGGTGGCCGACATCTACACCACCACCCCCTCCATCGCGGACAATGACCTGGTAGTGCTTGAGGATCCCAAGAACAACTTCATCGCCCAGCAGGTCCTCCCGCTCTACAACAAATCCAAGATGACGGACAAGGCGAAGGAGACCCTGAACGCCGTGTCCAAAATCCTCACCACGGAGGACCTGATCAACCTTAACCGGGCGGTCAGCGGCAGCCAGAAGCAGAACCCCAAGGATGCTGCGGCTGCCTGGCTCAAGGACAAGGGACTGGTCAAGTAAGCGGCGCTTCCGCACCGTATGACGCCCGACGGCGGCTGCCCGCTCCTCTGCTTCACGGGGGAACGCGGCGGCCGCCGTCGGGTGTTTGGTGCCCGTGCCGGGTGGCCGGCGCAGGCCTGTGACGGCCGGGCACCCCCTGTGAGCCAGATCTCAGCAGAAGTACATCCTCCATATGGCATATTTGATGGATGGCAGAATTCAAGCAGTCCACCAAGCTTCATAATGTCCTTTACGACATCCGTGGACCGATTCTTCAGGCCGCCCAGCAGATGGAGGCAGAGGGTCACCGCATCCTCAAACTGAACATCGGTAACCCGGCCCCGTTCGGATTCGAAGCCCCGGACGCGATCCTGGTGGACATGATCCGCCACCTGCCGCACGCCCAGGGCTACAGCGATTCCCGCGGCATCTTCTCCGCCCGGACGGCCGTCTCGCAGTACTACCAGACCCGCGGCATCCAGAACATCCACGTAGACGACATCTACCTGGGCAACGGCGTCAGTGAGCTCATCACGATGTCCCTGATGGCCCTGCTCAACGACGGCGACGAGGTCCTGATCCCCACCCCGGACTACCCGCTCTGGACCGCCTCCGTTGCCCTGGCCAGCGGTCGGCCCGTGCACTACCTCTGCGACGAGGAGTCCGGCTGGCAGCCGGACCTGGAGGACCTGGAGGCCAAGATCACCCCGCGCACCAAGGGCATCGTGGTGATCAACCCGAACAACCCCACCGGCGCCGTCTACCCGGAGGACACCCTCAAAAAAATCGTTGCGCTGGCCGAGAAGCACGGCTTGGTCCTCTTCGCCGACGAGATCTACGAGAAAATCCTCTATGAGGACGCGGTCCACGTGAACATGGCCAGCCTCACCGGCGACGACGTCCTTTGCCTGACGTTCAGCGGCCTCTCAAAGGCCTACCGCGTGTGCGGCTACCGGGCCGGCTGGATGGCTATTTCCGGGCCGAAGAAGGACGCCGCGGACTACCTCGAGGGCATCAGCCTGCTGGCAAACATGCGGCTCTGCGCCAACGTGCCGGCCCAGCACGCCATCCAGACGGCGCTCGGCGGCTACCAAAGCATCAACGACCTGATCCTTCCCGGAGGCCGGCTGCTCGAGCAGCGCAACAAGGCCTACGACATGCTCAATGCCATCCCCGGGGTCAGCACGCAGCAGGCCCGGGGCGCTATGTACCTCTTCCCGAAACTCGATCCCGAGGTATTCCACATCCGCGACGACGAGAAGTTCGTCCTGGACCTGCTGCGCGAGCAGAAGATCCTCGTCTCGCACGGCCGGGCCTTCAACTGGGTCCGCCCGGACCACTTCCGGATGGTCACCCTGCCGCTCGTGAAGGACCTCGAAGAGGCAATCAACCGCATGGCGGACTTCCTGAGCCGGTACAAAGGGAACTAGCCTGAGCTCAGCAGCGCGGCGCGGGCGGTTGTCCCGGCGATCCGGCCGGAGGCTGCCCGAACCGGAAAGAGGCTTGTGATGGCAGACGTCGTGGGATTCAAGGAGCACCCGTCCGACACCCTTCGGGTGGGCAAGGGCTTCAAACTGAAGGACATGGACCCGGACTCCACCCCGGGCTACCCGGGGGACAAGAACGACGGCGAGGTGCTGCTCGACGCCCTGGATGACACCCTCGCCGAGCTCCAGGAGAAGCTTTTCGCCGAATCGCGCTTCGGCGGGACCCGGCGCGTCCTGCTAATCCTGCAGGCCATGGACACGGCCGGCAAAGGCGGGATCGTGACCCACGTGATGGGAGCCATGAACCCGCAAGGCGTGAGCATGACGTCGTTCAAGGCGCCCACGCCGGAAGAGAAGTCCTATGACTTTCTCTGGCGGATCGAAAAGGCAGTGCCGGCCGCCGGCATGGTGGGGGTCTTTGACCGCTCGCACTACGAGGACGTGCTGATCCACCGCGTCCACCGCTGGGCAGATCCGAAGGAACTGGAGCGCCGCTACACGGCGATCAACGAATTCGAGGCCAGGCAGACGGCCGCCGGAACCAAAATCGTCAAGGTCATGCTCCACATCAGCCAGGACGAGCAAAAGGAACGGCTGCTCGCGCGGCTGGATGAACCGGCGAAGGTCTGGAAGTACAGCAGCAACGACCTGAAGGAACGGGCGTTCTGGGGCGACTATATGGACGCGTACCAGAAGGCCTTCGAGAAGACGGCCACCGAGGTCGCCCCGTGGCACGTGGTCCCCGCCAACAAGAAGTGGTACGCCCGGATCGCGGTCCAGCAGCTGCTGCTCGACGCGCTGGAGGGCATGAAGCTGGAGTGGCCGGTCCCCGACCTTGACGTCGCGATGGAACGGGATCTGGTCGAGCGGTCCTGACCCGCCGCCGGTCAGCCGGCCCGGGAGGCCTGTTCGGTCGGCCGAGCGGTCAGCCGGCCTGGGAGGTCTGGGAAGACTGGTCGCGGGCCGCGGCGAGGCGTTTGCGGGCACCTTCGAGCCACTGCTCGCAGCGCTTGGCCAGGGCCTCGCCGCGTTCCCACAGCGCCAGTGACTCCTCCAGGCTCGCCCCGCCGGCTTCGAGCCGGCTGACGATGCCAACGAGCTGCTCGCGGGCTTCCTCGTAGTTCAGGCCCTCGATGTCGGTGTTGGGCTTCGTTTCTGCTGTCATGGTGTGCTTCTCCTTGCTGTGTCCCGCTGGACGATGGTTCGGGTGGGATGGTCTGTTCGGCTGGGATGGATTATCAGTCTTCGGTAGGTTCCTGGCCGCCGGTCGACTCCGCGGTGAACCGGCCCCCGGCCACGCGGACGGTCAGGGCCGTGCCCTCCGGTGCCTGGTCAGGGTGCCGCACAACGTCCCGGTGGCTGCCGGGACCCGCGCCGCCGTCGGCGGTTTGCACCACGGCGTACCCCCGGTCCAGGGTCTTTTGCGGCGAGAGTGCCCGCACCTGGGCCTTGAGATGCACGAGCTGATCGGCGGCCCTGGCAACGGCGGTGGTGACGGCCGCCTGCGACCGGCCCTTGAGGCGTTCGACGTCCTCGTGCCGGATGCTGACCATGACGTCCGGGGAGGCAAGCACCGGGCGGGAGCGCAGCGATGCCATCCGGTCCGTTTCACGTTCCACCAGCCGGGTGACGCCCCGCCGGAGCTGATCCCGGGCATGGCGCACCCGCGTGAGCTCTTCCACAACGTCCGGAACGATCCGCTTCGCCGCATCGGTGGGCGTGGAGGCACGCAGGTCCGCGACGTCGTCAAGGATCGGCCGATCCGCCTCGTGGCCGATCGCGCTCACCACCGGGGTGGACGCGGCGGACACGGCCCGGATAAGTTCCTCGCTGCTGAACGGCAGCAGATCCTCCAGCGCACCGCCGCCGCGGGCGATCACGATCACGTCCACCACAGGGTGCGCATCCAGCTCGCGCAGCGCCGCGATCACCTGCGCGACGGCGGTGTTGCCCTGGACGGCCACCTCCCGGATTTCGAATTCGACGGCAGGCCAGCGCAGGGCGGCGTTGCGCAGCACATCCTTTTTGGCATCCGAGTCGCGCCCGGTGATTAGGCCGATCCGGTGGGGGAGCAGGGGCAGGCGCTTCTTGCGGGCCTCGGAGAACAGGCCTTCCGCAGCCAGGGCATGGCGCAACCGCTCAATCCTGGCGAGCAGATCCCCGAGCCCCACCGGCCGGATGTCCTTTACCGACATGTTCAGCCGGCCTGTCTTGAGCCAGAATTCCGCCTTGATCAGCGCCACAACCCGGGACCCGCGTTCCAGCGGGATTTCCTGCCGGTCGAGCACCTTCGTCCAGACCGAGGCGGGGAGGGAAATCTCGGCGTCGATGTCCCGCAGCGTCAGATAGGCGTTGGTTCCGCGACGGTTCAGTTCGATCACCTGGCCCTCGACCCACGCGGACGGCGCACGGTCGATGTGCATCTTCAGTTTCTGGGACAGCAGCTGAAGCGGCCAGGGGTTATCCGGGCTGGTTTCCGCCGCCGTGCCCGGAACCGTGCTGGCAGCGGCGGTACTCTCAGACATGCCGGTGCCTCCGTGCGGAGATTGCCTTGTGCATGTGGTTGTGTCCTTTGCCGGGGCCGGGGGGCTGTCAGCAGGTACGCCCCCAGCGACTGCTCGTCTGGAGTTACGACCGGCGGACAACCCGAACTTGTCGGTTTCAACTCTATCCATAGCTCTATCACCGGGGACCGACTTTATCGTTCCGTGCGCCACCCCCATATGATGGGAACCACCCACCAACCAGCGAGGAATTTCGTGCGCACTTTTATCTCGGCTGCAGCGGTACTCATCGGGCTCGTCCTGGCGGCCGTCGCGGTTCCGGCCATGTGGGTGGACCGGAACATCGTCCAGGAGGACGGCTTCGTGGCCTTCACCGCGCCGCTGGGCACGGACCCTGTGTTTCAACAGAGGCTCTCAGCGGCCGCCGTCGGCAGCCTGGGCGCCGAGCGGATCCCCGAATCGCTGAGGGGACTGGTCACGCCGATCCTGGACAGCGCGGCCCGTTCCCTGACCAGCATGCCCGGCTACCCTGATGCCTGGACCGACACCCTGCGCAAGAGCCACCGGCTGAATTTTTCCGACGCCGGGACGCTGCCGGCCGAGGCCGGCGGCGGCACCGCGCTGACGCTGGACCTTGCGCCGCTCGTCGGCCTGGTGGCGAAACAAGTGGCTGATGCCACCACCCTGCCCCTGGAAGCCCCCGACCAGCTGCTGATCACCATCGGAGCGCCCGAGCAGCGGCAGATCCTCGACCGGGTGGCCGCCTTCGCGCCGATGGGGTACGCAGCGGCAGCCGGCGCCCTCATCGCCTTCGCGCTTGCCTTCGTTTCCGCCCGGCGGCGCTGGACGGTCGTGGCCGGCATCGGACTTGGGACCCTTGTGCTGGCCGGTGCCTGGACGCTGGCCGTCGACGCCGTCGGGGGTGCCGTGGCGCGAACCCGCAGCGGCAACGAAATGGCGGAGATCTTCAAGAGTGAGTTCGTCTCGGCCGCCAGCGCCAGTTTCGGGCAGTGGACCCTGACGGCCGTTGTGGTTGGCGGCGTCCTGCTGGCAGTCGGCCTCGTGCTGCGCCTCGTCGGCGGGCGCCGGCGAGGGCCCGCTACCGGGCCACGGTAGTGCCCGCCCAACACCGGTAGCATTGGGGCATGACCTCCACCGCTGTTTCCATCCCGATGCCCACCGTTCCGCGAAGGCGGCGTTCGCCGGAAGAAGTGCTGGCGGCGGCAACCGTCTCCGGCGCGAAGAGGGTCCTGCTCGCGGCCCCCCGTGGCTACTGCGCCGGCGTCGACCGTGCGGTCATCGCGGTGGAAAAGGCCCTGGAGCACTACGGGCCGCCGGTGTACGTCCGCAAACAGATCGTCCACAACGTGCACGTGGTCAGTTCCCTGGAGGGAAAGGGCGCGATCTTCGTGGACGAGACCGACGAGGTCCCTGAAGGGGCCCTGGTGATTTTCTCCGCGCACGGTGTCTCACCCGCCGTCGTACAGTCCGCCGAGGACCGGGGGCTGCGGACCATCGACGCCACCTGCCCGCTGGTGACCAAGGTGCACAAAGAGGCGGTCCGCTTCGCGAAGGACGACTTCGACATCCTGCTGATCGGCCACGACGGCCACGAGGAAGTCGAAGGAACGGCCGGTGAGGCCCCGGAACACATCCAGATCATCAACGGCCCCCATGAGGTCGACAAGGTCACGGTCCGGGACCCGGAGAAGGTCATCTGGCTGTCCCAGACCACGCTCAGCGTCGACGAAACAATGGAAACCGTCCGGCTGCTCAAGGAACGGTTCCCGACCCTGCAGGACCCGCCCAGCGACGACATCTGCTACGCGACCACCAACCGCCAAGTGGCCATCAAGAAGATCTCGCCGCAGGCCGACCTGGTGATTGTGGTCGGATCGGCCAACTCCTCGAACTCGGTCCGGCTGGTGGAGGTGGCGCTGGAGTACGGCGCCAAGGCCTCCTACCGGGTGGATTTCGCCAATGAGGTGGACGAAACCTGGTTCGAGGGAGTCGCCACCGTCGGCGTGACCTCGGGCGCCTCGGTCCCCGAAGTCCTGGTCAAGGATGTCCTGCGGCTGCTCGCCGATTACGGCTACGGATCGGTCGAGGAAGTCGTCACGGCCGAGGAGGACCTGCTCTTCTCGCTGCCCAAGGAGCTTCGTGCCACGCTGAAGCAGGCGGGCGACGTCACCCGTGCCCTCGGGGGCCGCGGCACACGCGCTGCCCAGACCTCCTAGTCCACCCGCGCCTGCACCTACCCGGACTTCCGGGGGCGCCTTCGCGGGCCTGTTTCCTACGCCGCGGACTCCTGGTCCGTTACGGCGGACCCGAGCCCGGGCGCGTGCCCGGGCTGGAGTTCCGGGGCGGCAACGGAACGCGGCGTTACCTCCACTGCCGCGGGCGTGGTCAGCCCGGCCGCGTCCAGTGAATTGAGTTTCCGGGCGGTCGGCAGGACGCGGGCCTCCAGCGTGCCGACCATGGAGTTGTAGCGGTCCACCGACGTTTTGAGCGAGGCGCCGAGCTTGCTGACATTCTCCCCGAGCGTTCCCATCCGCTCATAGAGCTGGTGGGCCAGCTCGAAGAGCTCCCGCGCGCTGTCCGTCAGGACGTCCTGGCGCCAGGTGAAGGCGACGGACTTCAGGACCGCGAGCAGGGTCGACGGGGACGCCAGCACCACGTTCCGTGACAGCGCGTAGTCCAGCAGCGCCGGGTCGGCCGACAGCGCGGCCGCCAGAATCGACTCGGCCGGCAGGAAGCAAACCACAAGTTCCGGGGAGTTGCCCGGAATGTCCCAGTACTTCTTGTTGCTCAGCGCGTCCACATGCGCCTTCAGGGCCTTGGCATGCGCCAGCAGATGGGTCTGCTGGCTGCCCGGTCCCTGCGCATGCAGTTGACCGACGCCGGACGCCCCGAGCTCTTGCGCCGCCAGGTAGGCGGCGAGCGGCACCTTGGCGTCCACGACCAACTGCTTCTGGCCCGGAAGCTGCACGACGAGGTCCGGCCGGAGGCTCGAGTCGGTCGCGGCGCCCTGCTGCTGGGCACTGTGCACCTGTTCGTGGAAATCGACGTGGCGCAACATGCCGGCCGCTTCGACCACGCGGCGCAACTGGACTTCGCCCCACTGGCCACGGGCACTGTTGGACCGCAGCGCGGACTCCAGCGCATGTGTTGAGCGCAGCAGCTGTTCGTCGGACAGCCGGGCCTCCTGCAACTGCTGGGCCAACTGTCCATACTGCTCCAGCCGGTCGCGCTCCAGCAGCGACACCTGCTGTTGGACTGCCGTGAGCTTCTCCGCCACCGGCGCCAGGGCACGCAGCACGCTGCCGTCCTGGTTCCGGGACTCGCCGAGTTCCCGGTTTTGGACGGCCAGCAGCCGCCTCTCGGCGTCGGCGGCGGCGAACTGCGCGCTGACCTCGGACAACCGGCCGGAGACGGCGTCGAAGTCCTGCTCAACCGCGAGCGTGCGCCGGCGGACCAGCAGGTAGACCACGGCTGCGCCGGCGACTGCGCCGACAAGCAGCATGAGGAGGGAAAGAATCAGTGCGAAAGCGTCCATGTCTTCACTCTGGCACGCCCCTGCGACAGTTTCCGGCCGACGCCCTGCGGGCATCCGTCCGACGATGGCTGGACGGGCGCGGGGAGGGCGTGGGGGAGAACTGGAAGAGCAGGTAGAATTAGGCCTCGTGGCACTTACTATTGGCATCGTCGGACTGCCCAACGTCGGCAAATCAACCCTTTTCAACGCACTGACCCGCAATCAGGTGCTCGCTGCGAACTATCCGTTCGCAACCATCGAGCCGAATGTGGGCGTCGTCAGCCTGCCGGACCCGCGGCTTGCCAAGCTGGCCGCCGTCTTCGGATCCCAGCGCCTGCTGCCCGCTCCGGTATCCTTCGTCGACATCGCCGGCATCGTGAAGGGTGCCTCGGAAGGCGAAGGCCTGGGCAACAAATTCCTCGCAAACATCCGTGAGGCCGAGGCCATCGTCCAGGTGGTGCGCGTGTTTGATGACCCCGACGTCATCCACGTCGACGGCAAAGTGGACCCCCGCTCGGACATGGAGATCATCAACACCGAGTTGATCCTGGCTGACCTGCAGACCATCGAAAACGCCATCCCGCGGATCGAAAAAGAAGTCAAGATCAAGAAGCGGGACGCCGCCGAGCTCACGGCCATCAAGGCAGCCCAGGCCGTGCTGGAACGTGGTGACACCATCTTCTCCTCGGTCAAGAAGGACAAGCTGGAGATGGAGCACCTCAGGGAGCTCAGCCTCCTGACCGCCAAGCCGGTCATCTACGTCTTCAACGCGGACGAAGGCATCCTGGGCAGCCCGGAGAAGCAGGCGGAACTGCGCGCCATGGTGGCCCCCGCGGACGCCATTTTCCTGGACGCGAAGCTTGAATCCGACCTCGTTGAGCTGGACGAGGAAGAAGCCCGCGAAATGCTCGAAATGAACGGCCAGGACGAATCCGGCCTTGACCAGCTGGCCCGCGTCGGCTTCCACACCCTCGGGCTGCAGACCTACCTGACCGCTGGCCCCAAGGAAACGAGGGCCTGGACCATCCACCAGGGCGACACGGCCCCGCAGGCGGCCGGTGTGATCCACTCCGATTTCCAGCGCGGTTTCATCAAGGCCGAAGTCGTCTCCTTCGACGATCTCATCGAAGCCGGGTCCATGGCGGAGGCGAAGTCCCGCGGCAAGGTCCGGATTGAAGGCAAGGAATATGTTATGGCCGACGGCGACGTGGTGGAGTTCCGCTTCAACGTTTAGCCCAAGCCACGAAAATCGCGTCCCGGCAAGGCCGGGGCGCGATTTTCGTGTGTGGACACTTCATATTTTGCCGATTTAAGGCCGATTTAACTAGGCCGCTGGGTGCGTTTTGATTCCTCAACCGCCGCCGGGGCCGGAGCCCATCCCAGCGCGGGACCCAGTTTGGTGGCCATGTCGGTGAGGATCTGGACGTAGTCCTCATGGGCGAAGCTGAAGGGCAGCGCGAACGCCACCTCGTCGACCTCCCGGAACCCCGCGTGAGCGTGCAGCTGTTCGGCAATCTGATCGCTGGTGCCGATCAGATCGGGGGCGAACAGCACCCCTTTTGGCCCCTGTGGTGACCGAGTCCGGGGAGTGCGTTCATCGACGTATCGTTGGTACTTTTCCCGCTGTGTCGCTGACGCCGAATCGGTTGGGATCACGACCAGGCCTTGCGAGACCCGGGCCGGCCCGTGCGGGTGGGCTGATGTTGCGGCAGCTTCCCGGTAGGCACGGATTTGTGATTGCTGGATTTGGGCAAACGCCGGTTCCTGATTCTTTTCGGCGAACATCACACTGCTGGTGAGCAGATTGAATCCGTTGGCCCCGGCCCAGATAGCCGACTTCCTGCTTGCCGCCCCATACCAAAGGCGTTCGCGTAGCCCGGAAGAGTGCGGCTCGACGCGGTTGGAGAATTCCTCGACGACACCCTGCCTGCCGGAAAAATCCCGGAGCGGTTCCCCTGCAATCAAGCGGGCAAGCCGATCCAAGCGTGCGTAGCTGAAGTCCTCCAGCTCGGCGGAATCCGGGTACAACTCGTGCTTCACCGTGTCGTAGTGCATTGGTTCACCAACACTCAGGCCCGGATTGATTCGTCCGCCGGCGAGCAGATCCACCGTGGCCAGGTCCTCCGCCAGGCGCAACGGGTTTTCCCAGCCCATCGGGGTCACGGCGGTTCCTAGCCCGATCCGGGAGGTGCGCTGGCTGGCCGCGGCCATGACCGCAATGGGCGAGGAGATTCCGAACTGCAGATGGCGGTGGCGAAGCCAGGCGCTGTCGAATCCCAGCCGCTCGCCCAGTTCGATGATCTGCAACGTCGATTCGTGCCCCGCGGCTGGATCCGCCGGATCGAACAGGCCGATGGTGAGGAATCCGAGTTTGCGTAGCGGTCGTGAGGAGTCGGGCATGGGCTTCCTTCCGTGATCGGGGTGCGGCTGATGCCCATGATAGGTGGGGGATCAGAGGTTGGTTCCGACAATGGTGGGACGTTTACCCGCCAAGACATTGACGCTGGAAGTGAGCCGTTCGTCCGCAGTGCTTCCGGGGAATCCCACGCCGAGCAGCGACGGGGCGGGCGCGGCGGGGAACCCATGGAATTGCAGGCCCCGTGGGGTTCCGCTTTAGCGTGTGATGGCGTGATGATTTCATCAAGTAATTAAGGATTAACTCGAGGAGCCCCGATTTTCTAATTGGGGCTTTTCTGTGCCCGGAGCCCATTAGCGCCGAGCATGCGGCGCGTCAAGACTGTTGGCGGAATTCGACCGGGGACTTTCCGGCGAATGTTGCAGCTCGGTAACGAACTTTACAGTGGGTCAACTTTGCGTGCCGATCGCCGGATTTGGGTTTACGCTTCATCCCATGTGAGACGGCCCACACTGCCGATGGGGGAGTGTGGACGTCTGCCCGGTGCCTCAGGCCTCGGTCTCAACCACACCACAGAAACAAGGAGGCGGAATGCGCTTCGGTCGTATTTCCAAAGCAGTGGGTGTGGCAGCAGCAGCTGCCCTCGCCCTCAGCGCCTGTGCAGGCAACAGCGGCGGGTCAACCCCGTCCACTGCTGCGGCAGCAAGCAAATCAGGCGGATCAGCAACAGTCGTGGAGGTGAACGCCTTCAACACGTTCAACCCCAACACGGCTGACGGCAACACGGACATCAACTCCAAGGTCAGCTACGCCACCCACTCGGGTTTCTTTTACATCGACAACAAGCTCAATGTCGTCCGGAACGAGAAGTTCGGCAAGATGGAGAAGACCTCCGACGATCCGCTGACGGTGAAGTACACCATCAACGACGGCGTTAAATGGTCGGACGGAACCCCCGTAACCACTGCTGATCTTCTGCTGCAGTGGGCCGCCTTCTCCGGGTACTACAACGATGCCGACGCAGAGGCAAAGACTGGAACCGCCTACTTCTCCTACGCCGGTGATCCGACCGGGATCGCGCTGTCTGACTTCCCGGAGCTCAGCGACGACGGCAAGTCCATGACGGTCAAGTACTCCAAGCCGTTCTCCGACTGGGAAATCGCGCTCGGCGGCCCCGGCATCGACATCCCGGCCCACGTGCTCGCCAAAAAGGCCGGCCTGACGGATGCCAAGGCGTTCGTTGACCTGCTGAAGGGCATGCCGCGCGGCGATGCCAAGGCGCCCGCGCCGGCCAACGCGAAGCTCCAGGCCATGGCCGAGCTGTGGAACACCGGCTTCGACTCCAAGACCCTACCGGCGGACCCCAGCCTCTACCTCTCCAACGGCCCCTACATTGTCAAGGGTGTCAACCAGGACCAGTCCCTGACCATGGTCAAGAACAAGGACTACAACTGGGGGCCGGAAGCCAAGCTGGACGAAATCACCGTCCGCTACATCGGTTCCGCGCCGGCCCAGGTACAGGCGCTCAAGAACGGCGAAGCCGACATCATCGCACCGCAGGCTTCGGCTGACACGGTGGAGCAGCTGAAGGCCCTGGAAAGCCAGGGCGTCACGGTCGAGATCGGAAACCAGCTCTCCTACGACCACATCGACCTCAACTACAGCGGCGTCTTTGCTGAGCAGAGCGTCCGCGAAGCGTTCATGAAGAGCGTCCCGCGCAAGGACATCGTCGACAAGATCGTCAAGAAGCTCGACCCGAAGGCTGCACCGCTGGACTCTCAGCTGTTCGTGCCGGACCAGGCCCTGTACACCGAGTCCGTCAAGGACAACGGATCCTCGGCCTACGCGGATGTCGACATCGAGGGCGCCAAGAAGCTCCTCAACGGTGCCACGCCTGAAGTCCGCATCATGTACAACAAGGACAACCCAAACCGTGCCGACATGTTCGCACTGATCAGCGAGTCCGCCGCCAAGTCAGGCTTCAAGATCGTCGACGGCGGACTGGGCAAGTCTGACTGGGGCAAGGCCCTGGGCGACGGCAGCTACGATGCCACCATCTTCGGCTGGATCAACTCGGGTGTTGGCGTTTCCGGTGTTCCGCAGATCTTCAAGACCGGCAACGACTCCAACTTCAACCAGTTCAGCGATCCGGAAGCCGACAAGCTCATGGATGAACTGATTGTCACCACCGACAAGGGCAAGCAGGACGCCCTGATCAAGCAGATCGACAAGAAGATCTGGGCTTCCGCCTACGGCCTTCCGCTGTTCCAGGCAGTCGGCGTGGACGCTTACAGCGACCGCATTACCGGCGTGAAGTACATGCCGAACCAGACCGGTGTCTGGTGGAACTTCTGGGAGTGGGCACAGAAGTAGCCGACGACCGCAAGTGACACTTGCTAGCTAAAGGCGTCGGGACCGGGCATTCTGGTTCCGGCGCCTTTCTAGCGATACCCCCTCATGATGGCGGGCCCTGCCACACCATCCGCGGGGAAACGGCCAAACTCTGCGACCGGTCCGGGCAACCCCTGGGCCCCAATTCCGAGGTTCTATTCCCATGGTGACCTACATAGTCCGGCGGCTTATTACCGCCGCCCTCATACTCCTTGGCGCATCCTTCCTGGTGTATCTCCTGACAGCGGCGTCAGGCGATCCCCTCGAGGAATTCCGTGCCAGCAGCGCCCCCAACAAACAGCAGCTGATGGACGCACGCACCGAGCTGCTGCAACTGGACACCCCCGCCCCGCTCCGGTACTTTCAGTGGCTCGGCGGGGCGGCCAAGTGCCTTATCCCGTTCGCCGACTCCTGCGACCTGGGCAAGAACATCGCCGGCCAGCCCATCACCGATGCCCTGGGGCACGCGCTGATCCAGACCCTGACCCTTGTCACGGGCGCCACCGTGCTGGCGATCCTGATCGGCATCACGCTCGGCATCATCACGGCCCTGCGCCAGTACAGCACGCTGGACTACGGCGTGACCTTTATGGCCTTCCTGTTCTTCTCCCTGCCGATCTTCTGGGTCGCGGTCCTGCTGAAGGAGTTCGGCGCCATCGGGTTCAACAACTTCCTCAGGGATCCTGAGGTGCCGATGCCGGTAGCCCTGCTCATCGGTGCTGTCGTCGGCGTGCTGACAGCAGTGGCACTCGGTGGCGAGCTGAAGCGCAGGGTGCTCGTCGGCGGCGTCGTTTTTCTGTTCGTCGCCGCTGTGCTCGTGTATTTTTCTGCCACGGAGTGGTTCAAGACCCCGGGGCTGGGACCGGTCGTCATTGCGATCGCCGGCGTCGGCATTGCGTTCGCCGTGACCCTGCTGTCGGCCGGACTCAAAAACCGCAAGGCGCTGCAGTCGGCGCTGATCGCAGTCGGCGTCGGTCTGGTGGTCTACTTCGTCATCCAGCCACTGCTCAATGAGGCGACCTTCCTGATGATCGTGCTCCTCGCGGGGGCCGCCGTGCTCGTCGGCCTGGGCATCGGCTACCTGATGGGCGGCTACGACCGCGGACAGTCCATGCGGGCCGCTGCGCTCACCTCGTTCCTGGTCGGCTTCCTGATCCTGCTGGACCGTTACATGCAGGCGTGGCCGACGTACTTCAACAACAGCCGGGTCCGGGGCCGTCCCATTGCCACCATCGGCGCCGGCACCCCGAACATCGAGGGCGATTTCTGGATCCTGAGCCTGGATTCCTTCACGCACCTGATCCTGCCGACCATGGCGCTGATCCTGATTTCGCTGGCCGGCTACACCCGGTTCACCCGGGCCTCAATGCTGGAAATCATGAACATGGACTACATCCGGACCGCCCGCGCCAAAGGCCTGTCGGAGCGGACCGTCGTGATGCGCCACGCCTTCCGCAACGCACTGATCCCGATCGCCACCATTGTGGCCTTCGACATCGGCGGGCTGATCGGCGGCGCCGTCATCACCGAAACGGTCTTTTCGGTCCGGGGGATGGGCTTCCTGTTCCTGGACGGCATCCAGCACATCGATCCCAACCCGGTGATGGGCGTCTTCATCTGTGTGGCCATCACAGCCATGGGCTTCAACCTCATTGCGGACCTCGCGTACTCCGCACTTGATCCACGCGTAAGGGTAAAAGCATGAGCCAGCCAAGTCAGCAGGACGAAATCATGGCCGAGGACGCCGGGCTGCCGGCGGCCGGCGTCGAGCCGATCCTCGAAGCCAAAGGCCTGAGCCAGGGCCAAATCGTCCGGAAACGGTTCCTGGGCCACTCCGGCGCCATCATCGGGCTTGTCGTCTTCGCCATCATCTTCCTCACCGCCTTCACCTCCGTCGGCTACTGGGGCATCCCCGGCTGGTGGAAATACAGCCACGACCAGGTCACGCCCCTGGTCAACGACGGGGTGCCCACCGCCTCGCTGTGGCCACTGGCCTGGGGCGAGCACCCGTTCGGCCAGGACCGGATCGGCCGGGACCTTTTCGCCATGACGATGCGCGGCGCCCAGCAATCCATTACCGTTATGGTCGTGATCGGCCTTATTGCCGGCCTGGTCGGCGTCGTGATCGGTGCACTGTCCGGCTACTTCCGCGGCTGGACGGAAGCGGTGCTGATGCGCCTCACCGACGTCATCATCATCATTCCCGGGCTGCTGCTCGCCGCGGTGATGGCACAGATGGCCGGCCGGCGGGACTCCGGCAGCTGGTTCGCCTCCTTCGCCAGCAACAACGGCATCCTGGCGCTGGGCATCTTCCTCGGCCTGATCACCTGGGTCGGACTCGCGCGGCTGATGCGCGGGGAGTTCCTCTCGTTGCGCGAACGCGAATTCGTCGATGCGGCGCGGATTTCCGGGGCCAGCAATGCCCGCATCATCTTCAAGCACATCCTGCCCAACGCCGTCGGCGTGCTGATCGTCAATGTCACGCTGACGATGTCCGCCGCGATCCTCACCGAGACGGCCCTGAGCTACCTCGGCGTCGGGGTCAAAGCCCCGGATACCTCGCTCGGGCTGCTGATTTCGCAGAACCAGGAGGCCTTTGCCACCCGGCCGTGGCTGTTCTGGTTCCCCGGCCTGTTTATTGTGCTGATCTGCCTGAGCATCAACTTCATCGGCGACGGACTGCGGGACGCCTTCGATCCGCGGCAGAAGAAATTCAACGCCAAGAAGGCCAAAGACACCGGAAAGCACCCCGTCGAAGCGACCCCGGTTACCGCGTTCGACGGAACCAAGGGCGACTAGATGGCTGCCCCCCGCAGTGCCGGCACGGCCAAGCTACTGGGCCGCGATAGCCCAGTAGCTGGCCGCCGTCAACAGTACGACGGCGGCGGACGCCGCCCAGCGGTAGCGCACCGTGACCTTCGTGGTGGCGGCATCGCCGGCCGCCAGTGCGCCGCTCTCCGCCAGCTCCTGCCAGCGCGTCCGCACCAGGCGGGCCGCCTGGCCAGAGTCCGTGGTCTTGAGATCCCCGGGACGGACAGACTGGCCGGGACCGTAGGTGGTTGCCGGCAGGCCCCGGAGGTCCTCCGGGTGGGCATTGCGCCCGCCCCAGATGCCGGGCGCCGGCGCTGCCCAGGCCCCGTAGCTTTTGTGGGCTGTGACCAGGGTGAGGGCAAAACGGGTGTCGACGTGGACCAGGGCTTCCCAGGGCACCAGGATCGACCGGAACGGATTCTCCAGGGTGATCCCGCCGTCATGCACGATGACGGCCGGCAACCAGAACAGCTGCCAGCCCAGGAACGCGACCAGCAGCAGCGGCGCCGTTCCGGCCAGGGCCGCCGGGCCGGCCACGATCATCGTAACGGCGATTCCGAGGGCAGCGACCGACCACGACAGCCATGCGAACCAGGTGTTCGTGCGGGCTTTAAAGATTTCGACGTTACCGGCGTGCGGCGCAGAGCTCATGCCCCCAATAATTCAGTATTCCGAGCCGCAGCACTAATCCCCGGTGGACCGGCGGCCCGGATGGAAGGAAGACCCCCTCATGACTGACTTCATCACCCTCGATCCGGCCATCACCCCGGCTCCGGGCAAGAGCGCACCCGTCCTGGAAGTCCGCGGCCTGAGCGTCGACTTTGGTGTGGACAAGAAATGGGTGCCGGCTGCGATCGGGCTGAACTACGAGGTGCGGGCCGGCGAAGTGCTCGCCATCGTGGGGGAGTCGGGCTCGGGCAAGAGTGCCAGCTCAATGGCCCTGCTGGGTCTGCTGCCGAGCAACAGCCGCGTGAGCGGCAGTGTCAAACTCGCCGGCAAGGAGCTGCTGGGCGCAGATGAGGCCAACATCCGGGCCGTCCGCGGCAAGGAGGTGGCGGTGATCTTCCAGGAGCCGATGACCGCCCTGAACCCGGTCTACACGGTAGGCGCCCAGATCGTTGAGACCGTCCGGCTGCACAGCGAGGTCTCACCCGCCGATGCGCGGCTGCGCGCCCTGCGGATGCTCGAGCTCGTGGAGCTGCCGGATCCGGAGAAGGCCTTCCGCTCCTACCCGCACCAGCTCTCCGGCGGCCAGCGACAGCGCGCGATGATTGCCCAGTCCCTGTCCTGCGACCCCAAACTGCTGATCGCCGACGAGCCCACGACCGCCCTCGACGTGACCGTCCAAGCGGAAATCCTGGACCTCATGCGCAACCTGCGGAACAAGCTGGACAGCGCCATCGTCCTGATCACCCATGACATGGGCGTCGTGGCCGACCTGGCTGACCGGATCGCCGTGATGCGCCGCGGGGTGATCGTGGAAACCGGCACGGCGGCGGAGATCTTCCACAACCCGCAGCACGAGTACACCAAGGCACTGCTCGCGGCCGTTCCGCACCTCGGACAGGGCGGCACGGACACCGCCGCGGAAGTGGATGTCACCGCAGCCCTCGCCGCAGCCACCCACGTCGAACTCAGCACGATCCCGGAGGAACAGCTGCTCCAGCGCGAGCGGGAAAACGCCGCGGCCCTGGCCGCCGCGGAAGCCGCCAGGCCACAGGGGACGCCGGTGCTGGAGCTCACCGACGTCGCGATCGAATACCCCAAGCAGGGCCGAGTGCCGGCGTTCCGGGCCGTTGAAGGCGCCAACCTGGTGATCTTTCCGGGCCAGGTGGTCGGTCTCGTGGGGGAATCCGGTTCCGGTAAGACCACCATCGGCCGCGCCGCCGTCGGGCTGCTGCCGGTGGCGGCCGGCACCATGAGGGTCGTCGGCCAGGACATTTCCGCTGCAAAGCGGAACGGCCGGCAGCTCCACGAAATGCGCCGGCACGTTGGCATGGTGTTCCAGGACCCGTCGTCGTCGCTGAACCCAAGGCTTCCGATCGGGGAAAGCATCGGCGAACCGATGTATCTCTCCGGGGTGGCGAAAGGTGGTGAGCTGCAGAAGCGGATCGAGGCGCTGCTGGACCAGGTGGAGCTCCCGCGGAACTACCGCAACCGCTACCCGCACGAGCTCTCCGGCGGCCAAAAGCAGCGGGTTGGCATTGCGCGGGCGCTTTCGCTGAAGCCGAAGCTGATGGTCGCCGACGAGCCCACGTCGGCCCTGGATGTTTCCGTGCAGGCCAAGGTACTCGACCTGTTCCAGAACCTGCAGAAGGAGCTCGGGTTTGCCTGCCTCTTCGTCACCCATGACCTTGCCGTGGTGGATGTGCTGGCGGACCGGATTTGCGTGATGCAGCGCGGCCGGATCGTCGAGCAGGGCACCCGTGACCAAATTCTGCGCAATCCGCAGGAGCCCTACACCCAACGGCTCCTGGCCGCGGTGCCGCTGCCGGATCCTGAAAAACAACGGGAACGCCGCGAATTGCGCGCCCGGCTGATGCAGGCCGGAAAGAGTTAACCCCGCTTAACCCTGCTGATGGGGAAACGGAATATTACCAGCCGGTAGGTGTGACCTAAAATACGTCGCGCTTGACGAACCAGTCACGCTTTTGTCGGGTCACGGTTTGGCAACAGAGTTCCACCATCTGGACACTGTGGGGCTAAGCTACTCGGGTATGTAGGCCACGTCACAGGGGATATCTCTGTGCCTGCCTGCGGGGAAGCATAAGTTTTTCCCTCACGAACTCCCACAACTCATAGGAGGCGGAATGCGTTTTTCGCGCACTTCCAAAGCACTGGGCATGGCGGCCATCGCCGCTCTCGCCCTGACCGGATGCGGCGCCGGAGGCGGCACCACTTCCGGTAGCGGCAGCACCGGTGGCGACACCAGCAAAGTAATCCTGGTTGACGGCTCTGAGCCCCAGCGTCCCCTGATGCCGGCAGACACCAACGAGGTTGGTGGCGGCAAGATCATGCAGATGATGTTCTCGGGCCTCGTCAGCTACGACCCGAGCGGCAAGCCCGTCAATGAACTCGCTGAGTCCATCGAGGGCAAGGACGGCCAGAACTTCACCATCAAGATCAAGAAGGACCAGAAGTTCACCAACGGCGAGGTCATCACGGCCAAGACGTTCGTCGACTCCTGGAACTTCGGTGCGGCGGCTAAGAACGCCCAGCTCAGCGGCAGCTTCTTCGAGAGCATCAAGGGCTACGACGAAGCCAGCGCCGAAGGCTCCACCGTCGAGACCATGTCCGGCCTGAAGGTCGTTGACGACCAGACGTTCACCGTGGAACTCAAGCAGCCCGAGTCCGACTGGCCGCTGCGCCTTGGCTACACGGCCTTTGTCCCGGTTCCTTCCGGTGCACTCGCGGACCCCAAGGGCTTTGGCGAGAAGCCCGTTGGCAATGGCCCGTACAAGATGGCCGAAGGCGGCTGGCAGCACAACGTGCAGATCCAGCTCGTACCGAACACGGAGTACAACGGCGCCCGCAAGGCCAAGAACGCCGGCGTGACCTTCAAGATCTTCCAGAACGACGACGCCGCGTACCAGGATCTGTTGGGCAACAACCTGGACGTACTCCAGACGATCCCGACCAGCGCCCTGAAAAACTTCAAGTCTGACCTTGGCGACCGCACCATCAACAAGCCGTATGCCGGCAACCAGACGATTGCCATCCCGGAATACCTGCCGGAATGGTCCGGTGAGGCTGGCAAGCTTCGCCGCCAGGCCATCTCCATGGCCATCAACCGCGAAGAAATCACCAAGGTAATCTTCAGCGGCGCACGCCAGCCGGCCAAGGATTTCACGGCCCCCGTGCTTGACGGCTACAGCGATTCGATCCCGGGCTCGGAGAACCTGAAGTTCGATGCCACCAAGGCCAAGGAAGCCTGGGCCAAGGCAGACGGCATCCAGAAGTGGGATGCCGAGAAGACCTTCACCATTGCCTACAACGCCGACAAGGGCGGACACAAGGCCTGGGTCGAGGCTGTAGTCAACCAGCTCAAGAACACCCTCGGTATCAAGGTTGAGGGCAAGCCGTACGCGACCTTCAAGGAAGCCCGCAACGACGCAACCGCCAAGACCCTCACCGGTTCCATCCGCTCCGGCTGGCAGGCGGACTACCCGTCGCTGTACAACTTCCTGGGACCGATCTACAAGACCGGTGCCGGTTCCAACGACGCCGCGTACGCCAACCCGGCGTTCGACAAGGCCATCTCCGATGGCCTGAACGCCTCGTCCGTCGCTGACGGCAACAAGGCCATGAACAAGGCCCAGGAAATCCTGCTGCAGGATCTCCCGGCCATCCCGCTGTGGTACCAGGTTGCCCAGGGCGGCTGGAGCGACAAGGTCACCAACGTTGACTACGGCTGGGACGGCGTCCCGCTGTACTACAACATCACCGGCAAGTAACACCACAACGACGGCGGGGGCTGCCCAGACTGGGGTCTCCGCCGTCGTCGTGTTTTCCGGCAATTCTTGATGGCCCGGCTCTTCGGGCGAACTTTTAGCGGACCGCCCGCCGTGAATGAAACCGGCGCCGGTCCGCACCATAGTGAAAAGGTTCTTTGATGAACAACTCCACCGCATCCCTGGATACGATGCATGCCCGCGGGGGTGTCGAGCGCTGATGGCGACATACATCCTCAAGCGTTTCCTGCAACTGATCCCCGTGTTCCTGGGCGCGACGCTGCTGGTCTACTTCCTGGTCTTCAGCCTCCCCGGCGACCCCATCGTGGCACTCTTCGGCGACAAGCCGGTCAATGAGGCCGTGGCGTCGCAGCTCCGGGCCCAGTACCACCTGGACCAGCCGTTCTGGATCCAATACCTGCTCTACCTAAAGAGCATCTTCACCTTCGACCTCGGCCTGGACTTCTCCGGCCGCCCCATTGCCGCTGTGCTCGCCGAGGTCTTCCCGGTCACGGCGCGGCTGGCCGTCATGGCCCTCATCTTTGAAGCCTTCTTCGGCATCCTCTTCGGTCTCATCGCCGGCCTGCGAAAAGGCAAGTTGTTCGACGCTACGGTTCTCGTGGCATCGCTGATTGTCATCGGCATCCCGATCTTTGTGCTCGGCTTCCTGCTGCAGTACTTCATCGGTGTCCAGCTCGCCTGGGCGAAACCCACCGTCAGCTCGGCCGCGACCGTCCAGGACCTGATCCTGCCGGCAATCGTCCTGGGCCTGGGCTCCTTTGCCTATGTGCTCCGGCTCACCCGGACCAGCGTGGTTGAGAACATGAACGCCGACTACGTGCGCACGGCCTCGGCAAAGGGCCTGTCCCGTTTCAAGGTCGTCCGCGTGCACATTCTGCGCAACTCCCTGATTCCCGTCATTACGTTCCTAGGTGCCGACCTGGGTGCCCTGATGGGCGGCGCGATCGTCACTGAAGGCATCTTCAACATCCCCGGTGTCGGAAACCGGCTCTACCGTGCCGTTTTGTCAGGGGAAGGCCCGACGGTGGTCTCGATTGTCACCGTCCTGGTGCTGATCTACTGCCTTTCCAACTTGCTCGTTGACCTGCTGTACGCCTGGCTTGACCCGAGGATCCGCTATGACTCCTGACGTGAACAACACAAAGCATGGCGCCCCCGCTACTGCGGAGCGCCACAATGAGCATTTTGTCGCAGACCTCGCCGAGACGCCCCTTGAGGCGACCGACCGGCTCAAGGAGGACAAGGCACCCCTGAGCCTCTGGGGCGAGGCCTGGAAGAACCTGCGCCGGCAGCCGCTGTTCCTGATCTCCGCGGTCCTGATCCTCGTCGTGGTGGCCGTGTCGCTGTTCCCCGGGCTGTTTTCCGGGATTGACCCGACTTCCGAGGCTTGCCAGCTGGCGAATTCGGACGCGGGCCCCGCCGACGGCCATCCGCTGGGCTTCACCCAGCAGGGCTGTGACGTCTATGCGCGCGTTATCTTCGGGACACGCTCATCGGTGACGGTGGGACTGTTCACCACCCTCGGCGTCCTCCTCATCGGCGGCGTCATGGGTGCCGTGGCCGGCTACTACGGCGGCTGGGTCGACGCCGTCCTGGCTCGCATCAACGACATCTTCTTCGCCCTGCCGCTCATCCTTGGCGCGATCGTGCTGATGCAGCTGCCGATGTTCCGGGCCAACCGGACGGTGTGGACCCTGGTGCTGATCCTGGTCACCTTCGGCTGGCCGCAGATCGCCCGTATCACCCGGGGTGCCGTGATCGAGGTCCGCAACGCCGATTTCGTGACGGCCGCCCGGTCGCTCGGCGTCTCCAAGTTCGGCGCCCTGATGCGTCACGTCATGCCGAACTCGCTGGCGCCGATCATCGTCGTCGCCACCATTTCGCTGGGCACGTTTATCGTGGCCGAATCCACGCTGTCCTTCCTCGGCATCGGGCTGCCGCCCAGCGTCATGTCGTGGGGCAATGACATCCAGTCGGCCCAGGCCTCGCTGCGGTCCAACCCGATGCCCCTGCTCTACCCGGCAATCGCGCTGTCCATCACTGTCCTGAGTTTCATCATGCTGGGCGACGCCCTGCGTGATGCCCTCGATCCCAAAGCGCGCAAGCGATGAAAGGGGACTCATTGAACACCTCGGTAGAAATCCAGGAAGCGGGCTTTGCCGCTAAGCGCCCGCTGCTTGAAATCAAGGACCTGGCGATCACCTTCGCCACCGCCAACGACGACGTCCAGGCGGTGCGGAACGCACACCTGACCATCATGCCGGGCGAGACGGTGGCCATCGTGGGCGAGTCCGGTTCGGGCAAGTCAACGACGGCGCTGGCCGCTATCGGGCTGCTTCCCGGCAACGGCCGCGTCTCGGCCGGGCAGATCTTGTTTGACGGCGAAGACATCGCCAACGCCGGTGAGCAACGGATGATCGAACTCCGCGGAAACAGCATCGGCATGGTCCCGCAGGACCCGATGTCCAACCTGAACCCGGTGTGGAAGATCGGCCAACAGGTCCGCGAGACGTTGAAGGCCAACGGACTCCCCAGCGGCCAGGACGACGTCGCAACGGTCCTCTCGCAGGCAGGGCTGCCCGACGCCGCGCGTCGGGCCAAACAGTACCCGCACGAGTTCTCCGGCGGGATGCGCCAGCGTGCGTTGATCGCCATCGGACTGTCCTGCCAGCCGCGCCTGCTGATCGCCGACGAGCCGACGTCCGCCCTGGACGTCACCGTACAGCGGCAGATCCTGGACCATCTGGACACGATGACAAGCGAACTCGGCACCGCCGTGCTGCTCATCACACACGACCTCGGCCTGGCCGCCGAGCGCGCGGACAAAGTGGTGGTTATGTACCGCGGCCAGGTGGTGGAATCCGGGCCGTCCCTGGAGCTCCTGCAGAACCCGCAGCACCCCTACACCCGGCGGCTGGTGGCTTCGGCGCCGTCGCTGGCATCCCGGCGGATCCAGGTCGCCAAGGAACTGGGCGTCGAGACCGACGATCTGCTGGCCCCCGCCGAGGCCGTTGTGGTGGAACCGACCATGACGGAAGACGTGCTGCAAATCCAGAACCTGCGCAAGGTCTTCAAACTGCGCTCGGGTTTTGGCAAATCGACGGACTTCACCGCTGTTGACGACGTCTCGTTCAGCGTCAAAAGGGGGACGACGACGGCAATCGTGGGCGAGTCGGGCTCCGGAAAGTCCACCGTGGCGCAGATGGTGCTGAACCTCCTCAAGCCCACCGCCGGCAAGATAATCTTCGACGGCGTGGACACCTCCACGCTGAACAGCAAGGAGATCTTCGCCTTCCGGCGCCGGGTACAGCCCATCTTCCAGGACCCTTACGGCTCCCTGGACCCGATGTACAACATCTTCCGGACCATCGAGGAACCGCTGCGTACGCACAAGATCGGGGACAAGGCCAGCCGCGAAAAAAAGGTCCGCGAACTGCTGGACCAGGTGTCGCTGCCGCAGTCCACGATGCAGCGGTACCCGAACGAACTCTCGGGCGGGCAGCGCCAGCGTGTCGCAATTGCGCGGGCACTGGCACTGGACCCCGAGGTGATCATCTGCGACGAGGCCGTGTCCGCGCTGGACGTCCTGGTGCAGGCGCAGGTGCTGAACCTGCTCGCGGAGCTGCAGTCCCGGCTGGGCCTGACCTACCTCTTTATCACCCATGACCTCGCGGTGGTCCGGCAGATCGCCGACCACGTGTGCGTGATGGAGCAGGGCAGGCTGGTCGAGACCGGGTCAACGGATGACGTGTTCGACGCGCCGCAGCAGGTCTACACCCGGGCGCTGCTCAACGCGATCCCGGGTGCACGGCTGATGCTGCCGCCGGAAGTTGCCTGAACAGGTTGAGGTGAGCTTGTCAGCAGTACCCTGACCGATGTCAGGTGCAGTGCGCCGGAGCCGGTTCCCGCCCCATTGGGGTGGGCGCCGGCTCCGCCGCTTTAACGAACGTGGCCAGCTGCCGGTGGCCGGGGAATGCGTGATGTTGCTCACGCCTGCGGCTCGATTTCCCGTCCTGACTACCCCGGCCGGGCCGCGGGATTGAGCGAATTTAGGCCAATAAAACCCCTAGCGTTTAGAATGGATGAAGGTGCCCTGTGCCAAAGGGGCGAACCGTCGTGCGTTCCGGTTGGAAATGTCGCGATACAACAGCTGACTTCACCACTGAATCGAGCAATAACGCATGTCTGAAACCACCACCAACACTGCGGTAGCCACTGCATCGCGCAGTGACCTGCGCAACGTCGCGATCGTGGCCCACGTTGACCACGGCAAGACCACCCTGGTCGACGCCATGCTCAAGCAGACCAACTCCTTTGCCGCACACAACCACCTCGAAGACCGGGTCATGGACTCCGGCGACCTCGAGCGCGAAAAGGGCATCACCATCCTGGCCAAGAACACCACCGTGGCCTACAATGGACCGTCCTCCAAGGGCGAGACCATCACCATCAACGTCATTGACACCCCCGGTCACGCCGACTTCGGTGGCGAGGTCGAGCGCGGCCTGTCGATGGTCGACGGCGTTGTCCTCCTCGTTGACGCCTCTGAGGGCCCGCTGCCCCAGACCCGTTTCGTTCTGCGTAAGGCCCTCGCCGCGCACCTGCCGGTGATCCTCCTGGTCAACAAGACCGACCGTCCCGACGCGCGGATCGAAGAAGTTGTGCACGAGTCCATGGACCTGCTCCTGGGCCTGGCCTCCGACCTCGCCGACGAAGTTCCGGACCTGGACCTGGACAAGATCCTCAACGTTCCGGTTGTCTACGCCGCCGCCAAGGTCGGCCGCGCGTCCCTCGAGCAGCCCGCCAACGGTTCCGCTCCGGAGAACGAGGACCTCGAGCCGCTCTTCCAGGCCATCATGGAGCACATCCCGGCCCCGACCTACAACCCGAACGGTGTCCTCCAGGCGCACGTCACCAACCTGGACGCCTCCCCGTTCCTCGGCCGCCTGGCGCTGCTGCGTATCTATAACGGCACCCTGCGCAAGGGCCAGACCGTTGCCTGGGCCCGCGCGAACGGTGAACTGAAGAACGTCAAGATCACCGAACTGCTGGCCACCAAGGCACTGGACCGTGTTCCGACCGAGTCCGCCGGCCCCGGCGAGATCGTCGCCGTCGCCGGTATCGAGGAAATCACCATCGGTGAGACCCTGACCGACGTCGACAACCCGCAGCCGCTGCCGCTGATCACCGTCGACGACCCGGCCATCTCGATGACCATCGGTATCAACACCTCGCCGCTCGCCGGCCGGGTCAAGGGCGCCAAGGTCACGGCCCGCCAGGTCAAGGACCGCCTGGACAAGGAACTGATCGGTAACGTTTCCCTCAAGGTGCTCCCGACCGAGCGCCCGGACGCCTGGGAAGTCCAGGGACGTGGCGAGCTCGCGCTGGCCATCCTGGTCGAGCAGATGCGTCGCGAAGGCTTCGAGCTGACCGTCGGCAAGCCGCAGGTTGTCACCAAGACCGTCGACGGCAAGATCCACGAGCCGATGGAACACATGACCATCGACGTGCCGGAAGAGTACCTCGGCGCCGTCACGCAGCTCATGGCCGCCCGCAAGGGCCGCATGACCAACATGGCGAACCACGGTACCGGCTGGTGCCGGATGGAGTTCATCGTTCCGGCCCGTGGCCTGATCGGGTTCCGTACCAAGTTCCTGACGGACACCCGCGGCGCCGGCATCGCAGCCTCCATCTCCGAGGGCTACGAGCCCTGGGCCGGCCCGATCGAGTACCGCACCAACGGTTCGATGATCGCCGACCGCGCGGGTGTTGTGACGCCGTTCGCCATGATCAACCTGCAGGAGCGCGGCTCCTTCTTCGTGCGCCCCACCTCCGAGGTCTACGAGGGCCAGATCGTCGGCGAGAACTCCCGCGCCGACGACATGGACGTCAACATCACCAAGGAAAAGAAGCTCACCAACATGCGTGCCGCTTCCTCCGACACCTTCGAGAACCTGACGCCCCCGCGCGACCTGACCCTCGAAGAGTCACTCGAATTCGCCCGCGAAGACGAGTGCGTTGAGGTCACCCCGGATTCCATCCGCATCCGGAAGCTCATCCTGGACGTCAACCAGCGCGCCAAGTCCAACCGCGCCCGCGCGAAGGTCTAGTCTCCGCGTCCTGCGCTGAAAACAACGGATCATTTGTGAATAAGAGAGCTGCCGGTACGGCAGGCGGTCTTGCCGCCGCCGTGCCGGCAGCTCTTTGTGCTGCCCTCGCGGGCACCGCCCTGCATGGCCAGGACTGGCTGGTGGCCGGGGTCGAGGTGCCGTGGGGTGCCGCGGCTGCGCTGGTGCTGCTGGGCGCCGTCCAGCTCTGGCTCGGCGCCGCCTTCCGTTCGGTGCTCCCGACGGCGGTCTGCGGTGCCCTCTGTTACGCGCTGGCAGGTTGGTGGTCCACTCTGGAGAACGGCAAGCGCCTGATCATTGGTGACCTGGCCGGGAATCTCTGGATCTACGGCATCGCGGTGGTCACGGTCGGCATGCTGGCCTGGTGCCGGCGCTACCGGCCGGCCAGAGCCTAGGCGCCCCACCCGCGGGACATGCCCATTCCTTAGGGCTCCGAGTGGACATAACGCCACTGTGTCCACCGCCCGCGCCCGCCACGGGACATGCCCCGCGTTCGCCCTCCGCCCCACTCGCGGGACATGCCCATTCCTTAGGGCTCCGAGTGGGCATAACGCCACTATGTCCACCGCCCGCGCCCGCCACAGGACATGCCCCCTCCTTCACTCTCCGCCACACCGGGGGGACATGCCCAGTGCTGACCGCGGAAAATGTTCCGTTCGTGCCGACACCGGACATGCCCTTTTGCACATAGCGGTGCTGTGCCCTGTTCGGGGTGCCGGTGCCGGCGCCACGATGGCAGCATGGTCAATATCACCGATGTGCTTGCAAACTACGACGGCGTCGCCCGCGCCAAACATCTGGCTGCCGCGGGAGTCTCGGACTTCGAGCTGAAGTCAGCCCTCGCCCGAGGCACGGTGTCCAGGGTGGCACGAGGCGTTTATGCGGTCCCGGACGCCGACGCCGGACTCGTCGCCATCCGTTCGCTGCCTGCGGAGCCCGCGTGTGTCACCGCAGCGCAGTTCCAGGGCCTTTGGGTTCTTGAACCGCCCTCGCTCCCGCATATCTCGGTCCCTCACAGCCGCAGCTATCCAGGGTTCGTCTGCCACCGGTCCGCCGCACCGCCAACCCTGCTCGACACCGTGGTGCAAAGCCTGCGTTGCCTTCCCGAGCTCGACGGCCTCGTCATTGCAGAGTCCGCAGTCGTCAAAGGCTTGCCGCTCTCCGGGCTCCGACAACGCTTGGCAGGCCGCAACGATCTGGGGCCGCGTCGGATGGTGGCCAGGATTGTCCCGCAGTCACAGTCGATCATCGAGTGCATGGCCCGCTACTGGCTGCGGAGGGCAGGCTTTCATGTGGAGTCCCAAGTCAACATCCCCGGCATGGGCCACATCGATCTCATGGTCGACGGCAGGCTCGGTATCGAGACCGATGGGGCAAAATTCCACATGGACCGCGCGAGCTTTGAGGAAGACCGACGCCGGTGGAACGTCACGACCCGGCGCGGAATCCCCACCCTTGTTGTCAGCTATCCAATGCTCCGGTACCGGCCCGAAGAGTTCATTGCCATGGTCCGCGACACGCTGAACCAGCTCACCGCCGCCGCCTAACACCAGTCTTTTCCGCCGAAACACGGTCCGGTCCCGCCGGTGATTCCCTGCTGTCACAGCAGCCGCTGGACATGTCCAACGTTGCGTGCCGAATCGCCGGGACTTGTCCATCGATCGCCGCCCGGAATACCGGGCATGTCCACCGGTCCCGGGCAGGGATGGACATAGCGGCAACATGTCCATCGGCCGGGGTCAGGGGAGGGCATGTCCCGTGGGTGAGGGGCTGAAGAGAGGGCATGTCCCTTGGGCCGGGGTCAGGGGAGGGCATGTCCCCTGGGCCGGGTGGAGCGCCGGGGCGGGGCGGGCGGGACCTGCTTGGCGGCCACCACCAGGGCGAGCGGGACCACCACCTCGGAGCGGCGGGTACGGATCGTGCAGTCGCTGTCGGTGCGACCCACGAGGTCGCCCAGGGCGTCCGTCAGGCCGCCCTCGATCCGGTACCTGACAACGACCCGGGTTCCCAGCTCAGCGGCGGAGAGGAACGCCTGGGGCAACGGCATCGGGGAATCCATCCCTTCATCCTAGGTCCGCGAGATCCGACAGTCCCGCCCCGTGTGACGCCCGGCTAGGTTCGCGGTAATAGGCTGGGAGATAATAGGCTCAGTAGTCAGCAGCCCGGCGCTCAGGCCGGGAGCAGTGATCCGGCCGTCGCCGGAACCAACGTGGAGAGGCCAGGGACGTGACGTACGTAATCGCGCAGCCGTGTGTAGATGTCAAGGACAAGGCATGTATTGAAGAGTGCCCCGTCGATTGCATCTACGAGGGTGAGCGTTCCCTGTACATCCACCCCGACGAGTGCGTTGACTGCGGTGCCTGCGAGCCGGTATGCCCCGTCGAAGCCATCTACTACGAGGATGACACCCCCGAGGAATGGGCCGACTACTACAAGGCCAACGTGGAGTTCTTCGATGTTCTGGGGTCACCGGGCGGGGCAGCCAAGGTCGGCAACACGCACACGGACCACCCGATGATCGCCGCCCTGCCGCCGCAGAACCAAGAGAGCTAAGGCGGGGCGTCGGTGACATCTGCGCTGCGCAGCTTCGGCCTCAGCCTGCCCGATTACCCGTGGGAAGCCATGGGGCCGTACATCGCCAGGGCAGCCAAGCACCCCGGGGGAGCCGCTAACCTGTCCATCGGCACCCCGGTGGACGACACCCCCGAAGTGGTCCAGGAGGCCTTCCGCGCGGCGGCCAACGCCCCCGGCTACCCTACGGTCCACGGCACGGCCGGGCTCCGCGACGCGATTGCTGCCTGGTTTGAACGCCGCCGCGGCGTGCCCGGGCTGGATCCGCGGGACATCATGCCCACGGTGGGCTCCAAGGAGCTGGTGGCCTGGCTGCCGTTCCTGCTCGGCCTCAAGCCGGGCGACGTCGTCGTCCGTCCCACCGTCGCCTACCCCACCTACGACATCGGCGCCACGTTCGCCGGTGCGGAGCACATCGCCGCGGACGATCTGGATGAGCTCGACGCCGCCACCCGGGCCCGGGTGCGCCTCGTCTGGGTGAACTCCCCGGCGAATCCCACCGGCAGCGTCCGGGACGCCGCGTCGCTCCGCCGGATCGTGCGGCAGGCCCGCGAGCTCGGCGCCGTCGTGGCCTCGGACGAGTGCTACGCCGAACTGGGGTGGGGCGAATGGGACGTCCAGCGCGGCGGTGCCCCGGTGCCCAGCATCCTGGATCCCCAGGTCGCCGAGGGCTCGCACGAGGGCCTGCTGGCCGTGTACTCGCTGAGCAAGCAGTCCAACCTTGCCGGCTACCGTGCCGCCTTTGTCGCCGGAGACCCCGCCATCATGGCGAACCTGGTCAACAGCCGGAAGCACGCGGGCATGATCGTCCCGTACCCGGTCCAGGAAGCCATGCGGGTTGCGCTCGGCGACGACGGCCACGTCCAGGCCCAGAAGGACCGGTACCGCGGGCGCCGGGAACGGATCGTGCCGGCACTGGAGGGCTTCGGACTGACCATCCACGAATCCCGGGCCGGACTGTACCTTTGGGCCACCGCGGGCGAACCCACCTGGGACACGGTCGGCCGGCTCGCGAACCGCGGGATCGTCGTCGGCCCCGGGGTGTTCTACGGCGAGGCGGGCAACGGATTCATCCGCGTGGCCCTGACCGCCAACGACGAGCGGATCGACGCCGCGGCATCACGTCTGGCCGCCGGCCCGTAACAAAGCTGTGACACGCGCCACAACCGGCGCGTTTTGGGTAGTGACGGACCGCCTCGGATTAGTTCCACCCGGTAACTGGCGGTAGTTTTTAACTGACTATCAATGGTGGCTTTCCACAAGAAGGCAGCGCAGCCGTTGGAATCCGTGTCTAAACAGGTTCCGTGGGCGGCTTCACCAAGTTGGACCAGCTTTCTACAGAGGCCCCGAGGCCTCAGAGGAGACTCCATGACTGAGACCACCAGCGCAACCCTGCGCCATGCCGGCGGCGAGCTCGTACTCCCGCGCATCCAGGTTGTAGAAGGAAACGAAGGCTACGACGTTTCCAAGCTGCTCAAGCAGACCGGCGCCGTGGCTTTTGACCCCGGCTTCATGAACACCGCGGCGACCACCTCCGCGATCACCTACATCGACGGCGACGCCGGTATCCTCCGGTACCGCGGCTACCCGATCGAGCAGCTCGCCAAGCACTCAAGCTTCCTGGAAGTTTCCTACCTGCTGATCTACGGCAACCTGCCGAGCGCCACCGAGCTGGAAGCATTTGACCAGCGGATCCGCCACCACACCCTGCTGCACGAAGAGCTGAAGGGCTTCTTCAGCGGCTTCCCGCGTGACGCCCACCCGATGCCGGTGCTGTCCTCGGCCGTGTCCGCGCTGTCCACGTTCTACCAGGACTCACTGGACCCCTTCAACGCCGAGCAGGTGGAGGTCTCCACCTACCGGCTGCTGGCCAAGATGCCGGTCATCGCCGCCTACGCCCTGAAGAAGAGCATCGGCCAGCCCATGCTCTACCCGGACAATTCCCACAACCTCGTGGAGAACTTCCTGCGGCTCAGCTTCGGCCTGCCGGCCGAGCAGTACGAGGTGGACCCGGTCGTCGCCAAGGCGCTGGACCTGCTCCTGATCCTGCACGCAGACCACGAGCAGAACTGCTCGACCTCCACGGTCCGGCTGGTCGGCTCGTCCAACGCCAACCTCTTCGCGTCCGTGTCCGCAGGGATCAATGCGCTGTTCGGGCCCGCCCACGGCGGCGCCAACGAGGCCGTGCTGAAAATGCTCCGCCAGATCCAGGCCGACGGCACCAAGCCCGAGGACTACATGGAGAAGGTCAAGAACAAGGAAGACGGCGTCCGCCTCATGGGCTTCGGACACCGTGTCTACAAGAACTACGACCCGCGCGCCAAGATCGTCAAGGCCACGGCCCACGAGATCCTCTCCAAACTCGGCGGCAACGACGAACTCCTGGAGATCGCCCTGCGCCTCGAAGAGAAGGCCCTGAATGATGACTACTTCATCCAGCGCAAGCTCTACCCGAACGTGGACTTTTACACCGGCCTGATCTACAAGGCCATGGGCTTCCCGGAGAAAATGTTCACAGTGCTCTTCGCGATCGGCCGGCTGCCCGGTTGGATCGCCCAGTGGCGCGAAATGATCAGCGACCCGAACACCAAGATCGGCCGCCCGCGGCAGCTCTACATCGGTGAGCCGGAGCGCAACTACCCATCGGTTTAAATGCTTTAACAGCAACAGCAGTACGACGTCGGCCACGCACCTCACGGGGTGCGTGGCCGGCGTCGTTTGCGTCCGGGGACAGGCCCCGGGGACGGTGCCCCGGGGATGCTGAAGTGCCCATCGGCCGAGGTGGGAGGCCGATTGCCGGTGTGGCCCGCAGCCGTTCAGGCACATCCGTGCTAAAAAGGACGAATGCCCAAATTTGTCGACGCCGCACTGCGGCGCCAGGAAGTCGTCGAAGCGGTCTTCCGGATCGTCGCAGCGGACGGACTGGAACGGGCATCATTGCGCGAAGTCGCGGACGAGGCCGAACTCGCGGTCGGGTCGGTCCGGCACTATTTCGCCAGCAGCGACGAACTCCTTTCGCATTCCTTCGGGGTCGTCGTTGACCGGATCCTGACCCGGCTGGCGGCAGCCGATGAGCGGCTCGCGGAGGAACTGCCGGGCACCCCGGAACACCGGCAGGGCGTATTAACCCTGCTGGGTGAGTTTCTTCCGCTGGATGACGAACGCGCCGTGGACGCCTGTGTCTGGATGGCGTTCAAGAACGCCGCCCGGACCAAGCCTTTCCTGGTTCCGGCAGCGGACCGGAGCCACCGGGCCGTGGCAGCGATCGTGGGGCGGATCGTTATGGACCTGGCGGGCGCGGACGAGGCCGACCCCGACAACGACAACGACATTGACAACGCCAGCAACGACCAGCAGCGGCTGGTCACGGAGGCGGAGCGGCTGCTGGCGACCCTGGACGGGCTCACCATGCACGCCCTGCTGCAGCCTGAATGGATGACCGCGCAGATGTGCAGCGACGTGCTGGAGGCCCACCTGGCCGGACTCAGCGCTGCGCCTGCGGGCCATTAACCTGCGTTAACTTGAGGAATACACTGGAGACGTACGTCTTGCCAAGGAGGCAATCGGATGCACCACACAGGCGGGCCGGGCTGGCGGATCACCATGGACACTTCGGGTCCGATGCTTATTGCACTTTACGTTCGCGACGCCGTCGGCCTGGACAGTGCGGGGCATCCGGCTCTGAGCCATGCGGCACCCAAGATCCGGCCGGTCGACCACACCCACCTCATCGCGGAGGTCGGCGGGCTCAGCGCCCTCAAGACCGAATGGGAAGCGTGGTGGGAGCAAATCCTGAAAGCGCACCCCGAGATGTCGCCGGAACTGGGACCGCCCGGGTTCCGCGACTTCAGTAATTCCCCTGCGCTGCGGCGGGTGCTGCAGGCGCACTTCGGTGCGGCACTGAGCTGGGCCCGGGAACGCCGCTCCGAGTACCTCGCCGCGGAGGCGGAACGTGAAGCCGCCGGCGGTGTGCAGCTGCTGCAGGACATGGTCGACGACAGGCTGCTCGAGGTGGGCCGCGCCGCCAATGACTTCACCCTGACCATCATCGAGCTGCCCCTTGCCGAGCCGCGGGCCTGGTACCTGGAGCCCGACAAGATCATCATGAGCGCCGACCTGCTGTCCCAGCCGGAACTGTTCCGCAGCTACGTGCAGCCGGTCGTGGACCTGCTGGTCTGAGAAGCTACGGTGCCTGGGCGACCGTGATCCTGACCTGACCGGCAGGTGTCTCGGCGGCCTGCCAGCCGTTGCGGGCCTCCCGGGTCCAGCTCCGCCCCTCCGCCTCCACTTCCGTGATGGCGAGCGCCTTGGCATTGGCCACGGCCCACTGCGCGGCTGCCCAGGCCCGGGGTCCCTCTGCTTCCAGCACGAGGGTGCTGCTCTCCGTGGAGGCCGGCAGGCCGCCAAAATCAGCGGTCAGCCGTTCCTGCACGACAGCCGGATCGCCGGCCGCCTCCGGGTCCCGCAAGGTGCAGTCGAGGCCCGCAGCGGTCTGCCCGGTGAGCGATGAGGCGAAAGCGCGGGCCATCACCTCGTGCTGGGCATAGGCATCAGGATAGGCGGAGCGCTGGACGCGCTGCGCGGCGACGGTTATTTCCAGCGTCTCGTAGCCGGGGACCTTCACGAGCGCATCGTAGAACGCGTTGCTGGCATGGTACGGATCCATCACCTGCTCCGAGGTGCCCCAGCCCTGTGAGGGCCGCTGCTGAAAGAGCCCGCGGGAATCCGGGCCGGCCTGGTCGCCGTGGCCGATATTGCGGATCTTGGACTCCTGCATGGCCGTGGCCAGCGCAATGCTCGCCGCCCTGGCCGGTAATCCCCGGCGGACGGCCACCGCGCTGATCAGGCCGGCATTGGCGGCCTGGTCCGTGGCCAGCTCGAAGCTGCCCGCGCCGACCGCCGTGCAGCGTTCGGTGATGAGAACTTCCGAGCGCTGCACGAACGCCACCGCAGTGTAGATCCCGCCCCCCACCAGGGCCAGGGTCAGCAGCAGCACGATCCAACGCCGCCACTTTCCTCTGCGTGCCACGTAACTACTCCCTCGGGCCCAATGCGGGCCGGTATCTTCCGCCAAAACCTGGCTTTGCGAAGCCAAGCTTAGTTGGCGTGCAGGGCCTCGTTGAGTTCGACGGTCTGGCCCTTGCGGGGGAGGACCTCAACTTCACCGGTGGAGGAGTTGCGGCGGAAGAGCAGGTTGGGGACACCGGAAAGCTCCACGGCCTTGACGATCTGGGAGGTGTCCTCGCCGTCGGCGTCCTTGGCGCCGACCACGCGGATGCGGGTACCCGCCGTGACGTAGAGCCCGGCCTCGACGACGCAGTCGTCGCCGATGCTGATACCCACGCCCGAGTTGGCGCCCAGCAGCACCCGCTTGCCCAGGGAGATCTTTTCCTTGCCGCCACCCGACAGTGTCCCCATGATCGAGGCGCCACCGCCGACGTCGGACCCGTCGCCGGTGACGACACCGGCCGAAATCCGGCCTTCCACCATCGAAGTGCCAAGGGTGCCGGCGTTGAAATTGACGAAGCCCTCGTGCATGACCGTGGTGCCCTCGGCCAGGTGCGCGCCGAGGCGGACCCGGTCGGCGTCGGCTATGCGCACGCCGGAGGGGATGACGTAGTCGACCATCCGGGGGAACTTGTCCACGCCGTAGACGGTGACGGCGCCGCGCTTACGCAGCCGTGCCCGGGTCAGCTCGAAGCCGTCGACGGCGGCCGGGCCGAAGTTGGTCCACACCACGTTGGGGAGATTGCCGAAGATGCCGTCGAGATTGATGCTGTTCGGCAGCACCAGGCGGTGCGAGAGCAGGTGCAGGCGCAGGTACGCGTCGGCGGTGTCGGCCGGCGCTTCGTCGAGGTGGATCTGGACGAACACGACTTTCTGTTCGGTTCCGCGGTCCGCGTCGGCTCCGGTCTCGGCGATGTCGATCAGGGTCTGGTCCGCGTTGGCCACATCGCGGAGGAGCTCCGTCGCGGTGCCGAGGGCAGGGGCCGGGAACCAGACGTCCAGGACGGTGGCTTCACCGTTGCCGGTGGCGATCGTGGCGACGCCGTAACCATAGGCGGAGCGGGCGTCTGCGGGCACAGCGGAAGAAGCGGTTTCAGTCATGCCCCAAGTCTATAGACGGCGCCCGCGCTCCCCGAAACCCGTGACAGCGCGACAGCGGAGTGCAGCGGATAAAGTGGGACCGTGACTGCACCGGACCTGAACGCCCAAACGACCGCCCGCCCGCATACGGCACCCCGCCTGGATCTGCACCAGGACGTGGCGCTGCTGACCGCGGAGCTCATCGACATCTACAGCGTCTCCGGCGCGGAGGGGGAACTGGCCGACGCCGTGGAGCATGCCCTCCGGTCCGTCCCGCAGCTGGAGCTGGTCCGCGACGGCGACTCGATCATCGCCCGCACGAACCTGGGCCGCGCCGAGCGGGTCATCCTGGCCGGGCATTTGGATACGGTGCCCCTGCCCACCACGGACGGCTCGCTCGGGACCGTCCCGTCCTACTGGCCCTCGGGGGCGCCCGGCGAGGGGGTCCTCTACGGCCGCGGTTCCACCGACATGAAGGGCGGCGTCGCGGTGCAGCTGGCGCTGGCCGCAGGGCTGTTCGACGGCGGCGCGGAACCGGACAAAGATGTCACCTTCGTGTTCTACGACCATGAGGAAGTCGAGGCCGTCAAGAGCGGGCTGGGCCGGCTCGTCCGGAACCATGGCAGCCTGCTGGGCGGGGACTTCGCGATCCTGCTGGAACCCACGGACGGGACGGTGGAGGGCGGGTGCAACGGCACCATCCGCTTCGAAGCCACCACGGTTGGCGAAGCCGCGCATTCCGCCAGGGCCTGGATGGGCAGCAACGCGATCCACGCGGCGGCCCCGATCCTCGCCCGGCTCGCCGCGTACGAGCCCCGGACCATCGCCGTGGACGGCTTGGACTACCGGGAGAGCCTCAACGCGGTGAAGGTTAACGGGGGGACCGCCGGCAACGTCATCCCGGACCGGTGTGTGGTGGAAATCAATTACCGGTTCGCCCCGGACAAGACCCCGGACCAGGCCGAGCAGCACGTGCGGGAGCTGCTGGACGGGTTCGACGTCGTCCGCACCGACGCGGCCGCCGGCGCGCGGCCGGGACTCAACCACCCGGCGGCGGCGTCCTTCGTCGCCGCGGTAGGTGCCGCTCCCAAGCCGAAATACGGTTGGACCGACGTTGCACGCTTCAGCGAACTGGGCATCCCCGCGGTGAACTTCGGGCCCGGCGACGCCCTGCTGGCGCACAAGGACAACGAACACGTCGAGGCCGACGCGATCCGCGAATGCCTCCGGGTGCTGCGCACCTGGCTCACAGCGTAAGGCCGGAGGCTACACCAGAGGCAACGCAAAAGGTCCGGAACCCGATCGGGGTTCCGGACCTTTTGCGTTACGGGCGGCCCCGCCGGGGGCCGGCACGGGAGCAGGCCGACCGGCGGGGACCGTTCGTGGAGGGGCCCCTATTTGGCGGGGATCCCGGCGACCGGCACGTGCGCCACGCCACCGGCGGCCTTCTTGGAGCCGCGCTTCTCGATCCAGATCGCGAGGCGCGAGACGGAGAAGTTGATGGCGATGTAGATCGCCGCGGCCACGAAGAACACCGGGAACAGGTAGTCCGGGCCGAGGAAGTCGGCCATGATCTGCACTTTGCGCAGCAGTTCCTCGTAGGACACGATGTAGCCCAGGGAGGTGTCCTTCAGCAATACCACCAGCTGCGCCACGAGGGACGGCAGCATGCGCCGGATGGCCTGCGGCAGTTCGATGCTGCGCCGGGAGGCGAAGCTGGTGAGGCCGATCGCGAGGCCCGCCTCGCGCTGGCCCTTGGGCAGGGACTGGATGCCGGCGCGGATGATCTCCGCGAAGATCGCGGAGTTGTAGAGCACCAGGCCGGCCACGACGGCGACGAACGATCCGGTCGCGAACACCAGGAGCACAAAGAACATCATCAGGACGACGGGCATGCCGCGCAGGAATTCCAGCACGATGCGGGTCGGGACCCGGATCCAGGCGATATCGGAGATGCGCATGAGGCACAGCAGCAGGCCCAGCGGGAAGGCGATGACCGCGGCAAGGGCCGCCGCTGAGAGTGTGGCGAGGATACCGTTGCCGATCAGGGCCCACACGTCGGGAATCTGGAAGACGGCCCAGCGGTCGGCCTCGAAGATGCCCTGCCGGGCGAGGATGGTGATGGCCCACCAGAGCAGCCCGGCAATCACAACGGCACCGACGATCGAACCGATCAGTGACACACGGCGGGCCTTGGGGCCGGGGACGTCGTAGAGAACTGAACTCATCGGGCGATCGCCACCTTTCGTTCAACCAGGTTGGCCACATAGCCAAGCGGGACGGTTATCAGCAGGTAGAAGAAGGCGACACCGACGAGGACCCACAGCACGGCGTCGCCGTTGGAGTTCGCGAGCTGGCGGCCGTAGCCGAAGAGTTCCAGCACGTAGAAGGCGCCGGCCACCGAGGAGTTCTTCACGAGGGCGATAAGGATATTGATCATCGGCGGGATCACTGTGCGCAGGGCCTGCGGGAGGATGATCAGGTTCAGGACCTGGCTGAACTTCATGCCGATGCTGCGCGCAGCCTCGGCCTGGCCGACCGGGACGCTGTTGACGCCGGAGCGCACGGCCTCGGCGATGAAGGCCGAGGTGTAGGCGCTCAGGGCGATGATCGCGGCGACTTCGAACTGTTGGAACGTCACCCCGAGGCGGGGCAGAACCACGGCCGCGAAGAAGAAAGCGATGGTCAGCGGCGTGTTCCGGACAATCTCCACGTACGTCATGCTGAAGCCGCGCAGCGCGGCGATCGGCGAGACGCGGGCGGCTGCCAGCAGGGTGCCGAAGATCAGTGCGAAGATCCCCGAAACCACGGACAGGAAAAGGGTTCTGAGAAAGCCGTCCCAATACTGCGGGAGGCTTTCAATGATGACGTCCATAGGTTCCTTCGGCTGCCTTGAGAGGGGTGGGACGGGAGACGGGAGTGGCGGCTGCCGGGGCCGCGTCGGGCGCGTGCCCCGGCAACCGCCATACCGGGCTAGTAGCGGTTGATCGCGGGAAGCGCGGGCGCGGTCTTGATGACCGTACCGGCGGTGGCCCCCCAGGCCTTCTTGTAGGAACCGTCCTTATCGAAGGCTTCCAGCTGGTCATTGATCCAGGTGCGGAAGGCGGTGTCGTCCTTCTTCAGGCCGATGCCGTAGGGCTCCTTGGTGAAGGTCTCGTCCGAGGCCAGCTTGAAGGCCTCCGGCTCCTTGGCCACGAAACCGGCCAGGATGACGTTGTCGGTGGTGATCGCTTCAACCTGCTTGTTGCGCAGCGGCTCGAGGCAGGCGGAGTAGGTCGCAGCCGGAACCAGCACTGCTCCGTACTTCTCGACGATCGTGGCGGCCGGGGTGGAACCGGTCACGGAGCAGACGTTCTTGCCCTTGACGTCTTCTGGCTTGGTGATGGTCGTGTTGTCCTTGTTCACCATCAGCGCCTGGCCGGCCTCGTAGTACGGTCCGGCGAAGTCGACTTCAGTCTTGCGCTTGTCGTTGATCGTGTAGGTGGCGACAATGATGTCGACCCTGCCCTGCTTGATGAACTGTTCGCGGTTGGCGGAGACCGTCTCGACCCACTCGATTTTGTCGGCGGGGATGCCCAGCTTGCCGGCGATCAGTTTGCCAATTTCGACGTCGAACCCGACCGGCTTGCCGTCGAGGCCCTTCTGCCCGAACAGCGGCTGGTCGAACTTGGTGCCGATGACGATCTTGCCGGCGGATGAAAGCTTGGCCATGGTGGTGTCGGCAGCGAAGCTGGGCTTCTCGGCGACAGGCGGGTTGGAACTCGTGGTGCCGCCGCCACAGGCGCTCAGGCTGAGGGCCAGAGCCGCTGATGCGGCTACCAGAAGGGATTTCCTTCGGGTCAAAAATGCCTTCATGACATTCCTTTCATTGGACGGCCGCCATACGGCGGCCAGGGTGCGAAATCGGGGGAACTCCCGGAGGGAAAATCAAAGGGAAAATCAGGGGGAAATCAGTGCGTCAGCAGCTTGGAGAGAAAGTCTTTGGCGCGGCTGCTCTTGGGGTTGGTGAAGAACTCCTCCGGCGTGGCGTCCTCGACGATCTGCCCGTCGGCCATGAAGACCACACGGTCCGCGGCCTTGCGGGCGAAGCCCATCTCGTGCGTGACCACAATCATGGTCATGCCTTCCTTGGCCAGCTGGATCATCACGTCGAGGACTTCGTTGATCATTTCCGGGTCCAGGGCGGAGGTGGGCTCATCGAAGAGCATGACCTTCGGCTTCATTGCCAGGGCGCGGGCGATCGCCACGCGCTGCTGCTGTCCCCCGGACAGCTGGGCCGGAAGCTTGGGCGCCTGGTGCCCGACGCCGACACGCTCCAGGAGCGCCATGGCGTCCTTGTCCGCTTCGGTCTTGGAGATGCCCTTGACCTTGATCGGGCCCAGCGTGACGTTCTCGAGGATCGTCTTGTGGGCGAAGAGATTAAAGGACTGGAAGACCATGCCGACGTCGGCGCGGAGTTTAGCGAGTTCCTTGCCCTCTTCGGGCAGGACCTTGCCGTCGATCTTGATCACGCCGTCGTCGATGGTCTCGAGACGGTTGATGGCCCGGCAAAGAGTCGACTTGCCGGAACCCGACGGTCCGATGACGACAACAACCTCGCCCTTGCGGACATTCAGGTTGATGTCCTTCAGGACGTGCAACTGGCCGTAATGCTTATTGACGGCGTTCAGGGAGACGAGCGCGTCGCCGGGCACTTGAGTAGTCATAAGTAGAATCTAGCGAACATTGCCGCGATATGACTGCAATCACTCACACTTCATGGAGATCGTGATTCAAGAGATACCTGCAGGTCAGCTTGCCTGAGGGGCCTTCAGGTAACCTGACCGGCCGGTCGGGGTAGCCGTTGCCGCCGGGAACTTGCCCGGGGCTGCCCCGCCGGCGCGGACCAACATCCGCGCTACCCTGTGGGCATGAGTACCGATCCACAGCAACAGGGAGACCCGGCGCCAGCCGGAAAGACAGCTGGCACGTCGGCCGACATGACGTCCGGAAAGCCAGCCGGAAAGACAGCTGGCACGTCGGCCGACATGACGTCCGGAAAGCCAGCCGGAAAGACAGCTGGCACGTCGGCCGACGTGACGTCCGGAAAGCCAGCCGGAAAGACAGCTGGCACGTCGGCCGACGTGACGTCCGGAAAGCCAGCCGGAAAGACAGCTGGCACGACTGCCGAAAGGCCCGCCGCCGCGACGGCAGGCGAACCCCGCGGCACGCCACCCCCTGCCGGGATCCGGCACAAGGGGCCGCTGGAGCTTCGGCGCAAGGCTGCCAAGGTCACGATGTCGGACCGGACCCTGCTGGACACGAAGGGGCCGGGCCAGTTTGTCCACACCGACCCGTGGCGCGTCCTGCGGATCCAGAGCGAGTTTGTCGAAGGATTTGGCGCGCTGGCAGATCTCGGGCCGGCAGTCAGCGTCTTCGGCTCGGCACGGACCGTGCCCGGCAGCATGAACTACGAACTCGCCGTCGAGGTGGGGCGCCAGCTGGCCGAAGCCGGGCTGGCGGTGATCACCGGCGGTGGCCCCGGCTCGATGGAGGCAGCCAACAAGGGGGCGGTGCAGGGCAACGGCGTATCGGTGGGACTCGGTATCGAACTGCCCTTCGAGCAGGGGATGAACCAGTGGGTGGACCTGGGGATCAACTTCCGTTATTTCTTCGCCCGCAAGACCATGTTCGTGAAGTACGCCCAGGGGTTCATCGTGCTGCCGGGCGGCCTAGGGACCCTGGACGAACTCTTCGAAGCGATGGTCCTCGTCCAGACCCGGAAGGTCACCTCTTTCCCGATCGTCCTGATCGGAACGGCCTTCTGGAGCCCGATGGTGGAATGGATCCAGTCCACCCTGGTGTCCGAGGGCATGATGTCCGAGGAGGACCTGGACCTGATCCAGATGGTCGATGATCCGGCGCTCGCCGTGGAGCTGGTGGTGGAAGGCTCCGCCCGGCACCGGAACCCCAACGGCGGCACCGGCAACGGAGGTCCCGGGGGCTCGCGGAGCTGACGGGCCACCAGCCTGGCACGCCGCCGTCTGGCACGATGGGGGTGTGAGCTTCTTCCTGGTCTTCCTTGCGATTGCGCTGGCCGGCGCCGCTTTCCTGCTCGGCACGGGCAGGGCGTCGAGCGTCTTCCGCGGCCTGCGCGGAGCCGACGACGGCGTACCGCGGGCCCTGGATGACGGCTTCGACGCTCCGGTGGCGAACCTCCCGCCGGTGCTGCTGCCGGCCGAGGCGGAACCGTCCGACGTCGACCGTCTCCGCTTCGCCGTGGGGTTGCGGGGATACCGGATGGACCAGGTCGACCAGGTGCTGGACGACTTGCGGGACCAGCTGGCAGCCAGGGACCGGAAGATCGCGGAACTCGGCGCCGAACTGGGACGCCGGCGCGTGGACACAGAGCAGGCTCCGTGAGCACGGAGCACCTCCCTCCCGGGGCGCCGGACACCGCGCAGCGGGACCGCCGCCCGGGCGGCGATGACGGCGGGACCGGGAACGCCGGACACCCCGGGCAGCCGGGGCTCACCGGCGCCGCCTGGAACGTAGTCGTGGCAGCTGCCATCAGTGCGGCGCGCTGGCCGTGGTGGGTCCAGGTGGGCGGGCTCTATCTCGGCGCACGGCTGATCAGTGCCTGCATCTTTATGGCCGCGGCCCTGCACCAGGGCGTCAACCCCTGGTTTCCCGCTAAACCGGACTACTGGTCGTTCGTCAATATCTGGGATGCCCGCTGGTACGGCGAGGTCCTGAAGAGCGGCTACCCGGAAGTCCTGCCGACCGACGGAACCGGCGCCGTGCAGGAAAATGCCTGGGCCTTTTATGCGCTTTTTCCGCTGCTGGGCCGCGTCCTCTCGGGCCTGACCGGCATGCATCCGGGGCTTGCCCTGACGCTCATCGCCATGGTCTGCGGCCTGGGTGCGGCACTGGTCATCTACCGCCTGTTCCGGCGCCGGGCATCGCACGCCACCGCTTTGTGGGGAACGGTGTTCGTCTCCACCTTTCCGGTTTCGCCGGTGCTCCAGGTGCCGTACGCCGAGTCGCTGAACCTGCTCCTGCTGGCCTCCGCCCTGCTGCTGGTGCTGGAACGCAGGTACCTGTGGGCCATGCCGGTCGTTGTGCTGATGTGCCTGTCCCGGCCGACCGGTGTGCCGTTCGCGGCGATGATCGGGCTGCTGTTCCTCTACCGGGTCTGGCACTACTTCCTGGCAACCCGCGGCACTCCGCCCGGGGCAGCGACGGCCGGCGCCGGGCCGCACGGCTCGATACCGCACGGCCGCAGCCAGCTCTGGTCGCTCGCGGGGTTGACGGTGGTCAGCGGAGCCGGGGCACTGCTGTGGCCGGCCATCGCCTGGGCCGTCACGGGGGATATCCAGGCCTATACCAAGACCGAAACCGTCTGGCGAGGCCACGACCTGGTGCCGTTCAAGCCCTGGTTCGACACCGGGGTCCTGCTGTTCGGGCCGGTCCTGGGACTGCTGGCCCCCTTCGTCTTCGTTGCGCTGTCCGCCCTGTTGATGATGTCCCGCCCGGTGCGGGCCCTGGGCACCGAACTGCGGCTGTGGTGTGCCTGCTACCTGGGCTACCTGCTGCTGTTCCTGCATCCCCAGACGAGTACTTTCCGGATGCTGCTGCCGCTCTTTCCGCTGGCCCTCGGCGCGGCCCTGCTCTCCCGTTCCCGTGCCTACCGCGGCGCGGTGCTGGTGATGTTCCTGCTGCTGCAGATCGTTTGGATTGTCTGGCTGTGGGCCTGGGCGCCCTTGCCCGGCGGCGGGGACTATCCGCCGTGACGGGCGGCACGTTTCGCGGCTCCCGGACCGGTGTGACACGGCGCGGCGGAAAGTCCAACGATTAGCTACCGCCGCGTTGTTACGCGATAATAGATGGTAAGCAAGGACAAGAAGCAAACTGACTTTATGGCCCTGATGGCTACTATCAGGGCCGCCGGGCAGCTTGATTGACTAAGCGGACGCAGCCCGGCCGGGCTGGTATGTCACTGGACTAATGAAGGGGATATTCCTTATGGCGGCTATGAAACCACGAACCGGCGACGGCCCGATGGAAGTAACCAAAGAAGGCCGGAGCTTGATCATGCGCGTCCCGCTCGAAGGCGGCGGACGGCTAGTGGTCGAACTCAATTCTGCCGAAGCTACCAACTTGAAGGAATGCCTCGTCGGCGTTACCGAATAGCTTCACTCAACTTTTGACAGAGGGCGGGGGCCCGCAACAGAGGGGAGCGAGTCACACACTCCCTTTTTTCTCGGGCAGCGTTAGAACCCCTTC
>NZ_JBWZCG010000002.1:0-264504 GCF_059383415.1 Pseudarthrobacter sp. RHLT1-30-1 | reverse complement strand
TTTCTGGCTTAGAATCTTCTTCTTCCCGGGGGTGGGGGGGGGCTGGGGCTGTAGCGACTGTCTTTCCCCCCCCCCCGCCCTCTGTTTTCTTTCGGGCAGCGTGAAACCTACTTCTTGACGGCGACCAGCAGGCCGTTGCCAGTCGGCAGCATGGCGGACGCGAGGCGGTCGTCGTCGCGGATGGCCTTGCCCACCTGGCGCAGGACCACAGTGGTAGCCTCGCGCGCGGCCGGGTTCGCGACGCGGTCCTGGTCCAGCGCGTCATTGACGATCAGCAGGCCCCCGGACTTGAGCAGGCGGACGGCCTGTTCCACATAGCCGGGGTAGTTCGGCTTGTCGGCATCAATGAAGACCAGGTCGTAAGCGCCGTCCGTCAGGCGGGGGAGGACGTCGCGGGCCCGGCCGGAAATGGTCCGGGTACGGTTGGCCGGGCTGCCGGCTTCCTGGAACGCCTCCCGGGCGGCTTTCAGGTGTTCGACGTCGACATCGATTGTGGTCAGCACGGCCTGCGGACCCAGGCCCCGCAGAAGGCAGACGCCGGAGACGCCCGCGCCGGTGCCGATTTCGACGGCCGTCTGGGCCTTGGAGGCGGCGGCCAGGACGGTCAGGACGGCTCCGACGCCCGGGCCGACCGGGGTGACGCCCAGTTCGAAGGACCGTTCGCGCGCGTGCAGCATGACCTCGTCCTCGGCAGGCAGATCTTCTGCGTAGGACCAGCTCGTTGACTTATCGGCGCTCATGTAATTCGCTTTCTGGGCGGCAGGGGATTGTTCCCCCCAGCCTACTGTGTCCGGTGGTACCGGCCCGGGAGGCGCCCCCGCGGCAGGGCCGCCGGCTGCCGGTTCCGCCGTGGGCTGAAGGGCTGCCGGCGTCAGGAAATTCACAGCTTGTTTTGAAATGATGGGTATCCGCTCATCCGTGTGGTGATCGGCGCCGAATCAATGACGCAGGAGCTTGCGCCCGCAAGCACCGTCCACGGCGAAAGCACCATCCACGAGGGGAGCGGACAATGTCGGTTTTGGCAGCTGTCCCTGCAACTGAAGAGTCCCAGCCCGCGGCGGAGCCCGAATGGGTCCGGCCCACCTGGGAGGAAGTGGTCACCAACCACTCCGCGAAGGTGTACCGCCTCGCGTACCGGCTGACCGGCAACAAGTACGACGCCGAGGACCTCACCCAGGAGGTGTTCGTCCGCGTGTTCCGTTCGCTGGAGAACTTCAAGCCGGGCACCCTGGACGGGTGGCTGCACCGGATCACCACCAATCTCTTCCTGGACCAGGCCCGGCGCAAGAGCCGGATCCGCTTCGACGCCCTGGCCGACGATGCCGAATCCCGCCTGCCCGGGCGCGAGCCGGGACCGGAGCAGAGTTTCGAGTTCAACAACCTTGACATCGACGTGCAGGCAGCCCTCGAGGAACTTCCCCCGGATTTCCGCGCCGCAGTCGTCCTCTGCGACCTCGAGGGGCTGTCCTACGACGAGGTTGCCGTCGCCCTGGGCATCAAACTGGGGACGGTCCGCTCCCGGATCCACCGCGGCCGGACCATGCTCCGGGAGAAGCTGGCGCACCGCGACCCGCGGCCGCAGCAGCCTGCCAAGACCTCGCTGAAGCCGCGGCTTAAGCTGCCCCGCATCGCCGGCCTGCTCTGAACCAGGCCATGCGTCTGCTGCAACGCCTGCTGCGCGGCCCCCACGACCGGCGCCGCCAGCACTTGGATTCGTGCCCGGATTGCCGGCTGCAGCAGCGCCGCGAACGCCAGTACCTGGAGCGGCTGCGCGGAGCCGACGTGCCGACGGCCAGCGACGACCTGACCGCGCGGCTGCTGGCCCGCACCGAGGAACTTGCCCGCCAGGAACCGCCCGCATTGCTCCGGCCGGCGCCGGGCCGCGGCTTCCGTCCAGCAGTCCGGGCGGCAGCGATCGTTGCCGTTGGGGCAGCAGCGGCGACCGTCCTGCTCGGCGGATCGGCCTACCTGGTGGGCGGGGATCCCGCCCCGGCGGCCGGCGCGGCACCCGCCTCCGTTTTGCTGCAGCGGGACCTTGCAGTCTCCGGGGCTGCTGCCCTGGGGACAGAGCCGGGGGCCGCTGCAGGGGCGCCGACCAGCTGGGGCCTCACGGGGGAACCCGATTTCACTCCGGCGGGTGCCCTCACCGGCGCCCAGCTCTCCACGCTGCGCTCCGCCGGCTGGACCTGCCCCGAGTTCCATGATCTCGGCTACCGCATGGTCTGGGCTCGGGCCGGGGAGCTCGCCGGCGGGGAACTGATTGAGTTGCGCCTGACCAACGGCCGGAATTTCGTCACCGTACTGGAACAACACGGTGACTTGCCGGGGCAGTCCGGCAGCCCGGGCACCGGGGGACTATCCGGCGCGCCGGTCCCGGTCAACGTGCTCACGGGCCGCCTCGCGACGTCGGACGGCTTCACCGCCGCGACGGTGCCGGAGAGCGGCCCCGTGGCCGGTGCCGCGGCTGGGACCGGCAGCGGGACCCTGTGGATTAACCACACGTCACCCTTTGCCGCCATCTACCAGGCCGGCGGTACCACCTTCACGTTCGTGACGGACCAGCCCGCGGAACAGGCCGCCGATGGTGTGGCAGCGCTGGTGCGGTCCCGCAGCTCGGCAGCGCGGACAGCCAGTGAAGGGGCAGCCGGTGAAGGTACAGCCGGGGAACCCGGCGCCCCCGGCGCAGGGCCTGCCAAAAACAGCGCAGAAGCATCCGACGCCGGCCCCGACATCGCCGGGAGGATGGAGCGCGGGCTGGCCAGGATCGTGGAGCTGCTGGCGCCGTGACCGCCGCACTTGTCGCGCACCGGCCGCGGAACCGCCTGGGCCGGGCGCCGTGTGTCGGGGCCGAATCGTTCCGGCCCCGATGGAGAGGGTAATCTTCCTACAGTGCTTGGAATCAATGGACCGGAGTTCTTACTTCTGCTGATCATCGGCCTGATGGTGATTGGTCCCAGTAGGCTGCCCGAATACACCCAGAAACTTGCCAATATTGTCAAGGAAGTCCGCCGGATGGCGTCGGGGGCCCGGGAGCAGATCAAGGAAGAAGTCGGCATCGACATCGATGACGTCGACTGGAAGAAGTATGATCCCCGGCAATACGATCCGCGCCGGATCATCAAAGAAGCGCTGCTGGACGATGACACCAAACCGGTGAGCGCCGGCGCCCCGGCCGCCGTCGCCACTGTGGCGGCCGCCTCCGCGGCGGCTGCGGAACGCCGGCCCGAGCGGACGGTTGAGCGGCTCCCGGACGGCGATCCGGCGCCCTTCGACTCAGAAGCCACCTAGCCTCAGACGCCATCTGGCCCCAGACTCCACTTAGCGGGGCTGCAGGCCGAGCGGCTTTCCGCTCAGCCCGCGCGGGACCGAAGCGAGGGCCCCGGCGATGTCCAGCAGTGCCAGGGCTGCCGGCGTTTCGGGCCGGCCAAGCACCAGCGGAACGCCGGCGTCGCCGCCCTCCCGCAGCAGAATGTCCAGCGGAATCTGTCCCAGCAGCGGAACATCGGTCCCGACCGTGGCGGACAGCCGTTCGGCGAGCACCGCGCCGCCGCCACTTCCGAACAGCTCCATCCGGCCGCCGTCGGGCATTTCCAGGTACGACATGTTTTCCACGATGCCGGCGACGCTCTGGCCGGTCTGGGTCGCGATGGCGCCGGCCCGTTCGGCCACATCCGCGGCCGCGGCCTGGGGTGTGGTCACCACCAGGATCTTGGCCTGCGGCAGCAGCTGGGCAACGGAGATGGCGATGTCGCCGGTGCCGGGCGGAAGGTCCAGGAAGAGGATGTCGAGATCGCCGAAGTAGACGTCGGTGAGGAACTGCTCCAGGGCCCGGTGCAGCATCGGCCCGCGCCAGGCAACCGGCTGGTTGCCGGCGACGAACATGCCAATCGAGATGACTTTGACCCCGTAGGCGACCGGCGGCAGGATCATGTCATCCACCCGGGTGGGGGCCTGGGTGATCCCCATCAGCGCGGGCACGGAAAAGCCGTGGACGTCCGCGTCCACGATCCCCACCCGCAGCCCCTGGGCGGCCAGGGCACAGGCGAGGTTCACCGTGACGGAGGACTTTCCCACGCCGCCTTTGCCGCTGGCGACGGCGTACACGCGGGTCAGCGAGCCGGGTTCGTTGAACGGGATCCCGCGCTGGCCGCCGGCGCCCCGGAGCTGCTCCTTGAGGGTGTCGCGCTGCTCCTGCGTCATGACCTGGAGTTCGACGTCGACGCCGGTGACCCCCGGTACGGCGGACAGGGCCGCTTCGCAGTCGGCGGTGATGGTGCCGCGCAACGGACAGCCGGCGATGGTCAGGAGGACAACGATCCGCACCAGGCCGCCGTCGGAGATCGTTACCGAGTCCAGCATGCCCAGTTCGGTGATGGGACGGCGAAGCTCGGGATCGATCACGGTGGCGAGTGCGGCGTGCACCGCCCGTTCCCTGGCCGAAGCCGGGGAAGCTCCCTGGGTGGTGCTGTCCTGGCGGGGGTTCATGCGGTGGCTGCTCAGTTCTCGGGGAAAGCGGAGGGTAACGGTGCGCCGGCGCTGTCCGGTCCGGCAGCCGGCGGCGTGTCCGGCGTTGAGGTGCCGTTGGTGTCCGGGGCGGTGCTGGCGGTGGTGTCCGGCGCGGCTTGGGCGCTTTTGCCCGGCCTGGGGTCGTTCTTGCCCCCGGACTTGACCCGTGCGACCTGCTGGGTCCGGGGGTTGCGCTGCTTGTCGCGGCGTTCCTTCATTTTGTCCTTGACCTTGTCCCGCGGTGTCTCGTGGACACCGGCGGAGGGATCGTGGGTGCGCAGTTCCTCCTGCGCCTCCAGCATGTCCTCGAGCAGGCTGCGCAGTTCGGCCCTGACGTAGTCGCGGGTGGCGACTTCGCGCAGGGCGATCCGCAGCGAGGCGAGTTCCCGGGTCAGGTATTCGGTGTCGGAGAGGTTGCGTTCCGCGCGTTGGCGGTCCTGCTGGAGGGAGACACGGTCACGGTCGTCCTGCCGGTTCTGGGCCAGGAGCAGGAGTGGCGCGGCGTACGAGGCCTGCAGCGAGAGCATCAGGGTCAGCAGGGTGTAGCCGAGTGCCCGGGAGTCGAACTGCCAGTCCTGCGGGGCAAACGTGTTCCAGACCAGCCAGACCACGACGAACACCGTCATGTAGACCAGGAACTGCGGTGTGCCCATGAAGCGGGCGAAGCCTTCCGTGGTCTGGCCGAAGGCGTCAGGGTTGGGGGAGAACTTCGGCAGGATCCGTTGCCGGCCGCTCAGGGGTGTATCAAGGCCGCCTTTGTCCGATTTGCTGCCCTGCCGGACCTGGGGGTTCCGTGGTGCGCTGTTATCAGCCAATGCGGCCTCCAAGCTTCCTTATCGGGACATCGTCCTCGTGGGCGCGCCAGTCATCGGGCAGCAGATGATCCAGCACATCGTCAACAGTCACCGCCCCCACAAGCCGACCGTCGCTGTTGACGACGGGGAGCGAGTTGAGGTTGTAGGTGGCCAGCGTGCGGGCCACCTCGCTGATGTGGGCCTGGTCCGACACCGGCTCCAGGGTCTTGTCCACCAGGTTGCCCAGCGGTTCGGGCGGCGGGTAGCGCAGCAGTTGCTGGATGTGCACGACGCCGAGGAAACGGCCGGTGGGCGTTTCCAGCGGGGGCCGGGCGATGAAAATCGAGGATGCTAGGGCGGGGGAGAGCTCTTCGCGCCGGACGTGGGCGAGGGCCTCGGCGACGGTGGCTTCCGGGGGCAGGATGACCGGGACCGGGGTCATCAGGCCGCCGGCGGTGTCCTCGTCGTACTCAAGCAGCCGGCGGACGTCTTCGGCGCCTTCGGGTTCCATCAGCTGAAGCAGCTGTTCGGCCTGCGCGCTGGGCAGCTCGGCGAGGAGGTCGGCGGCGTCGTCCGGGTCCATTTCCTCCAACACGTCCGCGGCCCGGTTCACGTCGAGGGCGGAAAGGATCTCCACCTGGTCGCCCTCCGGCATCTCCTGCAGGACATCGGCGAGGCGTTCGTCCTGCAGCTCACTGGCGACCTCGAAGCGGCGCTTGTCGCTCATCTCCTGCAGGGCCTCGGCGAAGTCGGCAGGCTTGAGATCCTCGTGGGTCGCGACGAACTGGGTGGCGGCCTGGGGCTCGGTGCGGGCGCCCTGCTGCGCATCGGCCCAGTCGATGATCATGGTTTCGTTGCGGCGCAGCCTGCTCAACGGGGACAGTGAATGGCCGCGGCGGACAAAGAGCTTGCTGACGAACCAGTCGCCGGAGCGGTGCCGGTCCATCGCGATGTCCTCGATAGTGGCGTCCCCGCTGCCGTCGGCCAGCGTAACCCGGCGGTCAAACATCTCGGCCACGACCAGGGTTTCGGCGCCGCGCTGCTCGAAACGCCGCAGGTTCACCAGCCCGGTGCAGATGATCTGGGTCTGGTCGATCGAGGTGATCCGGGTCATCGGCACGAAGACCCGCTTCTTCCCGGGGACCTCGACAACGATGCCCACCACATGCGGGGCGCCGCGGGACCCGCGGGAGAGCACCACAACGTCACGCAGCCGGCCCAGCCGGTCGCCCAGAGGGTCGAAGACGTCAAGGCCGAGGAGGCGCGCGACAAACACCCGCGCTAGATTTGTGCTCACCTCTACAGGCTACCGAGTCCGCTCTCTTTTAGCTGAATTTACAGCCGGTGCCCAGCCGGATAGGTAAGAATGGTCGTATGTCAAACATTTTTGGTGCTCCCAGGGCTGGCGCCCCCAACGGCCCGGACGAGGCCCGCAGTGTCCCCAAGGGCGACACCGTCGGTTCCTACCACTCCTACCTGGATGCCCAGAAGGCGGTGGACTACCTCGCGGACCAGCAATTTCCGGTGCAGATGGTCTCGATCGTCGGCAACGACCTGAAGATGGTGGAGCGTGTGACGGGCCGGCTGACATACCCCCGGGTGGCGCTCTCGGGTGCGCTGAGCGGCATGTGGTTCGGCCTGTTCGTGGGCATCATGCTGTCCTTCTTCTCCACCACCGACGGTGCTTTCTCGATCATTACGTCGGTGCTCATGGGTGCGGCGTTCTTTATGCTGTTCGGCATCGTTACCTACGCCATGCAGCGGGGTAAGCGCGACTTCACCTCCACGAGCCAGGTGGTGGCCACCAATTACGACGTCGTGGTCTCCTTCGAAGCGGCGAACGAGGCGCGGCGCCTGCTGCACCAGCTGCCGATGACCCAGCAGGATGCCTCTTCGTCGGCCGGATATTCCCAGCGCGATTACCAGCACCAGCCGTACCAGCCGGGCCCGCAGCAGGGTTCCCATCAGCCGGGCCAGGAGCCGCAGCGTCCGGCCGGCTGGAACGACCCCTACGGGCAGCGCACCCCCGACGCCGGCGCGCAGCAGCCCGGGGCACAGCAGCCTGGTGGACCGCAGCCAGGTGGACAGCAGACCGGCAGCCAGCCGGACGGAGGCCAGCAGGCAGAGCCCCACCTTCGGCCGGCAGGATCTGCCGCTACCGCGGCGGAGACCGAAGAGGTCGCCAAGCCGGCCGGCTTCGCCTATCCGGACCTGCCGGACGGCCGCCCGCAGTACGGGGTCCGCGTCACCGATGCGCCCAAGCAGGGACCCGACGAGGGCGATTCGCAGCACTAACCGGCCAAGCAGGACTAACTGGCGATGCAGAAGGCCTCCGCCCCGGAATGATCCGGGCGGAGGCCTTCTGCATGGCAGCGGCCGCAACTGCCGGCCGGCACGGAATTACGCCGTCTGGCCGTCAGCTTCCTGGTAGATGCCCGCCATCCAGGACTCGACGTCGTCAGCCTTGCGGGGCAGGGCGGCGCTGAGGTTGACCGGGCCGTCGGCGGTCATCAGGATGTCGTCCTCGATCCGGACCCCAATCCCGCGGTACTCCTCGGGGATGGCGAGGTCCTCGGCCTTGAAGTAGAGCCCGGGTTCGATCGTGAAGACCATGCCGGCGGTCAGCACGCCGTCGAGGTACAGGTCACGCTTGGCCTGGGCGCAGTCGTGCACGTCCAGGCCCAGGTGGTGGCTGGTGCCGTGCGGCATCCAGCGGCGGTGCTGCTGGCCCTCCGCGCTGATGGCTTCCTCGACGGAGACCGGGAGCAGGCCCCACTCGGCCAGCCGTTCCGCCAGCACGGTTGTCGCTGCCGTGTGGATCTCACGGAACCGGGTGCCGGGCTGCGCGGCGGCAAAGCCGGCGTCGGCGGCGTCCAGCACGGCCTCGTAGACCTTGCGCTGGATTTCGGTGAACGTGCCGTTGGCCGGCAGGGTGCGGGTGATGTCGGCGGTGTAGAGCGAATCCGCCTCGACTCCGGCGTCGAGCAGCAACAGCTCGCCCGCGGTGATCTTGCCGGTGTTCCGGGTCCAGTGCAGCACGGTGGCGTTGTTGCCGCTGGCCGCGATGGTGTCGTAGCCGAGTTCGTTGCCTTCCTCCCGGGCACGGGCGAAGAATGCGCCCTCGACGACGCGCTCGCCGCGCTGGTGGGTGAGCGCCCGCGGCAGGGCCTTGACCACCTCGGTGAAGCCCTGCACGGTGGCGGCGACGGCGGTTTTCATCTGCCCGATTTCCCACTCGTCCTTGAGCAGGCGGAGCTCGGAGAGGGCTTCGGTGAGCTTCTCGTCGAGGGCGTCGAGGATGCCCATGTCCAGGTTCTCGGGGTCCTTGGCCGTGTTGTACCGGGCGGTGTCCACGAGGGCGTCGATGTTTTCGTCCGTCTTCCGGACCAGCCGGATGGAGATCCCGCCGATTTCGGGGGCACCAACGTTCTTGGTGATCGCCAGTTCGAGTCCGCTGATATCCGCGGTGTCCAGGCCGAGACGGGCCTCGAACTCGGCCAGGGTGGGGCGCGCGCCGATCCAGAATTCACCGGCGCGGGAGTCGGCGTAGAACTGCTCGGTGTCGCGGCCGGCCAGCGGCCGGAAGTACAGCGTCGCGTGATGGTGGCCGCCGTCGTCGCCCTTGCCTTCCCCCGCGGGTTCCAGGATGAGCACGGCGTCGGGCTCATGGTCCAGACCAAGGCCGGTGAGGTGCGCGAAGCCCGAATGCGGGCGGAAACGGTAGTCGCAGTCGTTCGAGCGGACCTTCAGCGGACCGGCGGGGATGACCAGGCGTTCGCCTTTGAACAGCTCTGAGATGGCGCGCCGCCGGGTGGCTGCATGGCCGGCGACGGCATCGCGTTCCGGGAGCTGCACGCGGGACGGGGCCCAGTTGCTGGCCATAAACGCCTTGAAGGCGTCGGAGCTGGGCCGCTGTGAGCGGTTGTTGACGCGCTCGTCGAGGGGCTGGGAAGCGGAGACTTGGGTGTTATCTGCATCGTTCACCGTCCCATCGTCTCACCAGCGGTGCGGCTGGGGCGAACAGGCCGGCGGTGCGTCCCGGGGCGCCGGCGCGCCGATCTATTAGGCTGGGAAGGTGAGGATTGACCTGCATGCCCACTCGAATGTTTCCGACGGCACCCAAGCCCCCGGCGCCGTGATGGCCGCCGCGGCGGACGCGGGCCTCGACGTCGTCGCGCTCACCGACCATGACTCCACCGACGGCTGGGCCGCGGCCACGGCAGGTGCCCGCGAGCACGGCGTGGCGCTGGTGCCGGGGATGGAGATTTCCTGCCGGACGACGGAGGGCATCAGCGTCCACCTGCTCTGCTACCTGCACGACCCGGCGCACCCCGGGCTGCTGGAGGAAATCACCAAGGCCAAGGACGCCCGTTTCACCCGGGCCGAACGGATGGTCAGCCTGCTCGCGGAGGACTACCCGCTGAGCTGGGACGATGTCATCCACCACGTCGCGCCGGGCGCCACTCTGGGCCGGCCGCACATCGCCGATGCCCTCGTCGCCGCGGGTGTGGTCGCGGACCGCACCGAGGCCTTCGAATCGATCCTGACCTCGCGATCACGGTATTTCGTGCAGCACTACGCCCCGGACCCGGCCTTCGCCGTCGAACTCGTCCGGGACGCCGGCGGTGTGCCGGTGTTCGCCCATCCGGTGGCGACCGCCCGCGGCCGGGTCGTGGGGGAACGCATCTACCAGGAAATGATCGACGCCGGGCTGGCCGGGCTGGAGGTCAACCACCGGGACAATCCAGAGGAGGGCAGGGTGTTCCTGCGCAAACTCGCGGCCCGCCACGGGCTGCTGGTCACGGGGTCCTCCGACTACCACGGGACCGGGAAGCCGAACCGGCTGGGCGAGAACCTGACCACGCCGGAGGTTTTTGCCCGGATCGAGGAACTGGGAACCGGGACCGCAGTGGTCCGCTGACGCCGGCGTCCCCTCAGGCGCCCCGCACCGCCCGCACGTAGCCCCGGCCCCCCGGCCCGAATAAGCCCCGGGAGTGATGGGTCAGCGGGGGTCAGGTGCGCGGGAACTCGGTGAAGCTGGCGTGCGGGGAGAGCCGCTTGGCCATCACGTCGATGGCCGGCTGGTTCTGGTCCACACAGACGAACTTCCGGCCGAGCTTCGCGGCGACGGCGCCGAGGGTTCCGGACCCCGCGAAGAAGTCCAGGCACCAGTCGCCGGGGCGGCTGGAGGCGGCCACCACGCGGCGGATCAGCCCTTCGGGCTTCTGGGTGGGGTAACCGGTCTTTTCCTTGCCGGTGGGGGAGACAATTGTGTGCCACCAGACGTCGGTGGGCAGCTTGCCGAGTTCGCGTTTGGCCGGAGTCACGAGCCCGGGGGCCATGTAGGGTTCCCGGTCCACTTCGGCGCTGTCGAAGTGGTATTTTGTGGGGTTCTTGACGTACACGAGGATGTTGTCGTGCTTGGTCGGCCAGCGGTACTTGGCGCGGGCACCATAGTCGTAGGCCCAGATGATCTCGTTCAGGAAGCACTCGCGGCCGAAGATGGCATCGAGCATGACCTTGGCGTAGTGCACCTCGCGGTAGTCCAGGTGCAGGTACAGGGTGCCGTCGTCGGCGAGCAGCCGCCAGGCCTCGACGAGCCGCGGCTCGAGGAAGGACCAGTAGTCGCTGAACGCGTCGTCGTACTTGTGCAGCGCGCCCTTGATCGTGTCGTAGGAGCGTCCCTTGAACCCGACCCGGTCGCCATCGCCGCCGGCATTGAGCACCATCTTAGTTTCCTGGCGCTTCTGGACCCGGCCCGTGTTGAAGGGCGGATCCACGTAAATGAGTGTAAAGGCGCCGTCCGGCAGCGTCGGGAGGTACTCCGCGTTGTCCGCGTGCACCACCAGATTGCTGCCGTCCGGCGCCCAGACGGTGTCAGTCATAGAGGGGTTTAGGCCTCGGCGCTGCGTGCCGGAGCTCCGGCCTCGCCGACGACAACTTCGCCGTTGTGGCGGCGCGTGCGGGTGCGGCGGCGCGCGCGGGTGGCGCGGTCGACCTCGGTCGGTGCGCTGGCGGGAGCCTTGGCCGGAGCCTCGGCCACGGGGCCGGTGCTGGCATCCGCTTCGGCCGGACGACGACGGCGGTCTCCCGAGCGGACGCTGTCCTTACCGCCGGTGCCGCCGCCGCTGCGGCGGCTGTCACGTCCGCCGCCGGTGCTGCCGCTGTCCCGTCCGCCGCTGCGGGCGCTGTCACGTCCGCCGCCGGTGCTGCCGCTGTCGCGTCCGCCGCTGCGGGCGCTGTCACGGCCGCCGGCCTGGCCGGTGCGGGGGGCGTTCTTTTTGCCGGTCTCGCCCAGGTCCTCCAGGACCTCGGCATCAACACCGGCCAGCACGCGCTTGTCCCGGGGAAGGCGGCCCTTGGTGCCCGCGGGGATGTCGAGTTCCTCGAAGAGGTGCGGGGAGGAGGAGTAGGTTTCCACCGGCTCCGGGACGCTCAGGCCCAGGGCTTTGTTGATCAGGCCCCAGCGGGGCATGTCGTCCCAGTCAACGAAGGTCACAGCCGTGCCCTTGTTGCCGGCGCGGCCGGTGCGGCCCACACGGTGCAGGTAGATCTTTTCATCTTCGACGCACTGGTAGTTGATCACGTGGGTGACGTCGTCGACGTCGATGCCGCGGGCGGCGACGTCGGTGGCGACAAGGACGTCCACCTTGTTGTTGCGGAAGGCGCGGAGCGCCTGCTCGCGGGCGCCCTGGCCGAGGTCGCCGTGGATGGCGGCGGCGGCAAAGCCGCGGTCCACGAGTTCCTCAGCGACCTTGGCGGCGGTGCGCTTGGTCTTGGTGAAGATGATGGTCCGGCCGCGGCCGCGGGCCTGCAGGATGCGGGCCACCACCTCGATCTTGTCCATGCTGTGGGCACGGTAGATCAGCTGGCGGATGTCGCGCTTGGTCAGGCCTTCGTCGTCCGGGTCGGCGGCGCGGATGTGCGTCGGCTTGGTCATGTAGCGGCGCGCCATGGCGACGACCGGGCCGGGCATGGTGGCCGAGAACAGCAGGGTCTGGCGGACAGCGGGCGTGCCGGCGATCAGGGTTTCGACGTCCGGAAGGAAGCCGAGGTCCAGCATTTCGTCTGCCTCGTCAAGGATGACCATCTTGACGTTTTTCAGGACGAGGTGCTTCTGCTTGTACAGGTCGATAAGGCGGCCGGGGGTGCCAACGACGACTTCGACGCCGTTCTGCAGCGCTTCGACCTGCGGCTCGTAGGCGCGGCCGCCGTAGATCGTGGTGATGCGGGCGTTGCGCTTGCGCGCGGCGTTCTGCAGGTCGTTGGCAACCTGGACGGCCAGCTCGCGGGTCGGTACGATCACGAGGGCCTGCGGGGCGCCCGGGGCGGGAAGCTTGTCATATCCCGCGTCGTCCGGTCCGACGACGCGCTGCAGCGCCGGGATGCCGAAGCCGAGGGTCTTGCCGGTGCCGGTCTTGGCCTGGCCGATGATGTCGTGGCCGCTGAGGGCGACGGGCAGGGTCATGGCCTGGATCGGGAAGGGATGCGTGATGCCGGCGTCGGCCAGCGACTCGACGATGTCTGCGCGGACGTTGAAGTCCGCGAAGGTCTTCTCGGCGATCTCATGCGGCTTCTCATCCGAGATGATGGTCTCTTCAGGCTCGAGCGTTTCCGTTCCGGATTCGTCGGTCAGAAGCTGGTGTGTGTGCAATTCACTCACTAGGGGAGTTTCCTTATTCATTTGGGCTGCGCTGCTTGCTCAACGGGGCCGGCCGGGTGGCCGTTCCGGAGCACGCTCAGGCGCGCAAGCAAATCCAGTGGAAGCCGATCGCGGGCTATCTAAATGCTGGCACTGGGGACCAGCGGGTCTTACTCAAGATCGCGTAGGGGCGGGCTTGTTGAATTCGAAAATCGAGGAAATCAACGACCGGGCATCCATATCTACCTTCCCAGTCTAGCTGTACGCAGCGCGGAACCTCGACGGAGACCGCCGACGGCGTGTGGGAACCTGCCGGGTGCTCAGCCCACCAGCTCCAGTTTGACCTCGCGGGTGGCGATGTCGGCGGAGACGATGCGGACCCGGACCTGGGTGCCGGGTTCCAGTTCGCCGGGGCAGCGGGCGGTCACCGCGGGCTCGGCGATCTGCACGATTCCGGAGGGTCCGTTTCCGTTGCCAGCCTTGGCGCCGCCGTTGCCGTTCCCGCCCTTGTCGTTGCCGTTCTTGCCATCAGCGCCCTTCCCGTTGCCGGTCTTGCCATTCCGGGCTGGCTTGCTGCCTGAGATCACGACGGCGTCGAACTCCTGGCCGACGTGGTTGACCAGGAGGGCAGCCTCGACGGTGTCGAGCGCGAGGCGTTCCAGCTTGGCGGCCAGCTGGTCCGAGGTCGCCATGATCGAGGGAAGGGACGGCAGGGCGGCGCGGGCCCAGTCGGGGACGGCGGTGCCGTTGCTGAGCGCCTCGCAGATCACCAGGACAAACCGGTCGATCAGCCGGCGCAGCGGGGCGGTGGAGTGGGCGTAGGCGGCGCCGATGGCGGCCTGGGTGGCCGCCTCGGGGACCGTCCCGTCGAAGGGGGTGTAGCCGGCGCCGCGGAACAGCATGCCGGCCGAGTGCACGATCGCCAGTTGCCGGGCGTCCGTGGGATCCAGGGTGCGCAGGTATTCGCCGTAACTCATCTGGCCGTCCCACGGCTTGCCCAGGGCGCGGGTCTGGCGGTGGAAGTGCGCCAGTGAGGCTTCATCCGGGGCCGGCATGGTGCGCAGGATGCCTACTTTGCCGGCCAGCATGATTTCGGCGGCGGCCATCCCGGTCATCAGGGAAATCTGGGCGTTCCAGTCCTCCACGGGCAGCGGCGGCGCAGCGACAATCCGGTAGCCGCCGTCGGGCAGCTGTTCGATTTCCTGCTCCGGCATGTTCAGGCTGGCGCCGCCGCGGAGCCGTTCCAGCTCCACCCGCTTCATCCCGACCTCCTTGAGCAGCTGGAGGACGGGGGCGGCCGTTCCGGCGTCAAGCTCGGACTGCACCCCGCGGTAACTGAGCTTGGCCCGGCTGCGGACCGCTGCGCGGCGGACCAGCACCGCGGACACCTCGGCGGCGGCGTCGAGCTCGAATTCCCAGACGAATGCGGCGCACAGCTGGCCGGCCAGCAGGCTGCCTGCTTCCTCGCTGATGACTTCCGGGTGCAGCGGAATCCGGCCGTTCGGGGTGTAGAAGGTCTGGCCGCGGCGGCGCGTCTCGGCATCGAGCGCACCACCGGGGGAGACAAAGGAGGGGACATCGGCGATCGCGTAGAAGACCTTGTAGCCCTCACCGGCACGGTCGATGAAGAGGGCCTGGTCCAGGTCGGTGGAGGACGCCGGATCGATGGTTACAAACTCGATATGGGTGAAATCCAGCTCCGGCAGCTCGTGCCCGGCGACCGCCTCCTTGGCCTCCCGGAGTGCGTCTTCGGGGAAGGGCCCCGGCAGCTCCAGTGTCGTGCGCAGCGCATTGAGCGCCTCGGCAAGCTGGTTCTTTTGCTGGTGGACACTCGGGGTCAGACGATGATGGGACACGAAAATCAGATTAGCTTCATTTGCGCCATTAGTCTTGGATCATGAGCACATCCCCGGTCGATCCTGCCCGATACAACAGCTTCCTGAGGGATCTGCTGGGCGTGATGGCCTACGGCGAGCTGTCCGCCTTCGAACGGCTCTCCTCCGATGCGCGGTATTCCCCCACGCTGCACGACCGGGCGGTGCTGGGCCGGATCGCGGTGATCGAGTTCCAGCACTATGAACTGGTGAGCGCCAAACTGGACGCCATGGGGCTGGACGTTGAGGCCGCAATGCTGCCGTTCCAGCCGTCCGTGGACCACTTCCACGAACGCACCCGCCCCTCGGACTGGTACGAATCCCTGATGAAGGCGTATGTGATCGACACCGTCTCCGCCGATTTCTACCGCGCGGTGTCCCGCGACGTTGACGCCGGCACGCGGGCCCTGGTGGAGCAGATCCAGGCCGATGAGGAGGCCACGGCGGTGCTGCGGGAGTTGCTCAAGACCGCCCTCGCCGATGACCCGCGGCTGGCCTCGCGGCTGGCGCTGTGGGCCAGGCGCCTGCTCGGGGAGGCCCTGACCCAGGCGCAGCGTGTGGGTGTTGAGAATGCGTTCGTCGGCGGCCTGGCCGGCGCGGACGGGGACCGGTCCGGGGAACTTGTGCGCGTGCTGATGGCGGAACTGGCGGCGAACCATTCGCGCCGGATGAGAGACCTCGGCCTGGCCGGCTGAGGGGACGGACCGGGCTCAGTTTCCCGCGGCATCGAGTGCAGCCAGCAGGGACCGGGCGGCGTCGGCGGGATCATCGGCCTCCGTGATCGCGCGCACCACCACGATCCGGCGGGCCCCGGCGTCCACCACCTGCTCCACATTTCCGAGGTCAATGCCCCCGATCGCAAACCACGGCACAATACCTGCGGCGGCGCCGGTGCCGGCGTCGGAGTTGGTGACGGTGTTGGTGCCTTCGGACTCGTCCCCGGCCCTCCCCGCGGCCCGGCGGACCGCGTCCGCCGCGTGGCGCACCAGTCCGAGCCCGACGGCGGCGCGGCCGGGCTTGGTCGGGGTGGCCCAGACCGGCCCGACGCAAAAGTAGTCCAGGCCGTGGCGGCCGGGGGCCGCGGCGATGGCTGCCTCCACCTGCTCCGGACTGTGGGTGGACATCCCGATCACGGCGTCCTGGCCGATGAAGTCCCGGGCTGCCGGGAGCGGGAGGTCCTTTTGCCCGATGTGGAACACCGGAGCGCCCGAGAGAGCGGCGAGGTCCGCCCGGTCGTTGACGGCCCAGAGCTTGCCGTGACGCTCGGCGGCCTGATGCAGGATGGCCAGGAACTCCAGTTCCTCGGCCGCTTCCAGCGACTTGTCGCGCAGCTGGATGATGTCGACCCCGCCGGCATACGCGGAGTCCACGAAGTCCGCGAAGTCCCGCTGTTCCTGGCGGGCATCGGTGCAAAGGTAGAGGCGGGCGGTGGTGTGGAGGGCATCCGGAGTCATGGTTCCAGCCTAGTTCCCCTAAACTGGGCCGGTACCGCGGGAGCCCGCCGCAACCGTCCACGCCCCTGGCGTCCGGAACCGGCAGGCTGAGAGGGCGTCAGAGCCGACCGCTTGACCTGATCCGGTTAGTACCGGCGTAGGGAAGGAATACTTTATGGGCGAAATATCCGCCCGCGGCCCGGCCGCCGGCACCGGGAGCACGCCGGCTGCCGCCACACATGACGCCGCAGCCGGCCCGTATTACGACGTCGCCGTGATCGGCGGCGGCGTGGTCGGACACGGGATCGCCTGGGCCGCGAGCCGCTCGGGCCGTTCAGTCGCCCTGATCGACGAAGCCCCCGGAAGCGGCGCCAGCTGGGCGGCCGCGGGAATGCTCGCCCCGGTGAGCGAACTTCACTACCAGGAGGAGGCCCTCCTGGAGCTCATGCTGGAATCCTCCGGGCTCTGGCCGGGATTCGCTGCCGGACTTGAGCGCGGCGGCGGGCCGGCAACGGATTCCGGCGGCTTCGTTGGCGCCGCTACCGGGTACCTCACGACGCCGACCCTCGCCGTGGGGGCCGACGCGGCGGACCGCCGGGCACTTGCGGACCTGCGCACCGTCCAGCAGTCGTACGGCCTCGCCGTGGAGCCGATGACCGTCCGTGCGGCGCGCGCACGAGAGCCGCTGCTGAGCCCGGGGATCTCCTGCGCCTTCGAGATCCCCGCCGACCACCAGGTGGACCCCCGCCGGCTGCTCGCCCGGATTGGCGAACTCCTGGCCGCGGACAGCCTGTGCCACACCATCAGGCGGCGCGCCGCGGGGCTGCTCCGGGAGGACGGCCGCGTGGCCGGCGCCCGTCTCGCCGGCGGCGGCTCCGTCCGGGCCCGCGAGACGATTGTGGCCAACGGCCTGGGCGCCGCCGGGCTCACGGGCCTGCCGGCCGGACTCCGGTTGCCGCTGCGGCCGGTCCACGGCGACATTCTCCGGCTCCGGGTGCCGCAAAAACTGCGGCCGCTGCTGACCTCAACGGTGCGGGGACTGGTCCGCGGCGTGCCGGTTTACATCGTGCCCCGGGAGGACGGCACGGTCGTGATTGGAGCCACCCAGCGCGAGGACGCTCCCGGCGGTGACAACCACCCGGCAGCGCCGGCCGGCACTGCGGTGTCCGCCGGCGGCGTTTACCAGCTGCTCCGCGACGCCCAGCAGCTGCTCCCCGCGGTCGCGGAACTGGAACTGCTGGAAGCAACCGCCAGGGCCCGGCCCGGTACTCCGGACAACGCGCCGCTACTGGGCCGGGTGGCGGAACGGGGAAGCCCGGGGGACGTTGCGGGACTGATCATCGCCACGGGGTTCTTCCGGCACGGAATCCTGCTCACGCCCGCCGCCGCGGAGATCTGTTGCCAGCTGATGGACGGCGTCGCCGACCCCCGCTGGGCCCGCTTCCGGCCGGACAGGTTCGCCGCGGACCCCCACCACCCATCCACCCCCGAGTACAGCAAGGAAACGCTATGAACATCACCCTGAACGGAACCGGGCGAACGCTCGCCGAGGGCGCCTCGGTCGGCACGCTGGTCAGCCAGGTCACCGGCCGGCTGCTGGCCCCGAACGGCCAGTCTGCGGACGGCACCAAACTCGGGGTCGCCGTGGCCCGCAACGCCGAGGTGGTTCCCCGCAGCCAGTGGCACGGCACCGCGCTCGCCGACGGCGACGACATCGAACTGGTCACGGCGGTCCAGGGAGGATGAGCGGGATCGCGAACACCACGGCAGCGGCGCCGGGAGCATCCCCGGCGGCAGCGGATCTGTTCACTCTCGACGGCGTGCAGCTCGGGTCGAGGCTGATCATGGGCACCGGCGGGGCGCCGAGCCTGCACGGTCTGGGGGATGCACTGCTGGCCTCCGGCACGGAACTGACCACCGTGGCGATACGGCGCTACTCGCCAGCGGAGGCCGGGTCGTTGTTCCAGCTGCTGCTGGAGCACAACATCCGGGTTCTGCCCAACACCGCGGGCTGCTTCACCGCCCGGGATGCCGTGCTGACGGCCGAGCTGGCCCGCGAAGCCCTCGAAACGGACTGGGTGAAGCTGGAAGTGATCGCGGACGAGCACACCCTGCTGCCGGACGCCGTGGAACTTGTCGAGGCCACGGAGCAGCTGGTGGGCCGCGGTTTCAAGGTCTTCGCCTACACCAACGACGACCCCGTGCTGGCGCTGCGGCTCGAGAACCTGGGCGCCACCGCGGTGATGCCGCTGGGCGCGCCGATCGGCACCGGATTGGGAATCCTGAACCCGCACAACATCGAACTGATCGTTTCGCGCGCCTCGGTGCCCGTGGTCCTGGACGCAGGGATCGGCACCGCCTCCGACGCGGCCCTGGCCATGGAGCTGGGTTGCGACGCCGTGCTGCTGGCCACGGCGGTAACACGGGCGCAGAATCCGGTGCTGATGGGGGGGGCCTTCAAGCACGCGGTGATCGCCGGTAGGCTGGCAAAAAGGGCCGGCAGGATTCCGCGCCGGGAGCATGCGCTGGCGTCCTCGGTGATGGAAGGCCGGGCCGAATTCCTTTAGGCAAAGGAGCCTGCCATGGCAGCAGCCGGGGACGTCCTCACCGAGGACCAGGTTGACGCGGCACTGACGGCGCTGCCGGACTGGCGGTACCGGCTCGGTGGCCTCGTCACGGTCTACAAGGCGCCGACAGCGGCCGCGGCGCTGGAACTGATCGCCGCCGTCGGACGCCTGGCCGAAGAGCAAAACCATCACCCGGATCTGGACTGGCGCTTCAACCGGGTCTTCCTCCGCTACAGCTCCCACGACGCCGGGGACGAAGTCACGCCGCGGGACGTCGCGGCCGCCACAGCCGCCGGTGCAGCGGCAGCCGGGATCGGGGCCACCGCGGAGCCTGGCCTGTACCGGACCGTCGAGGTGGCGATCGACACGGAGGACCCGGCCGCCATTTCGGAGGTCTGGCGGGTTGCCCTCGGCTACCGCCGGGGCAGCTCCGATGACCTGGTGGACCCGTATGGACGAGGACCGACGGTCTGGTTCCAATCGACGTCCACCCCGAACCCGAACCGGCTGCACCTCGACATCCACCGCAGCAGGGCCGAGTCCGGCACCGTGCTGGAGAAAGCGGCAGCCACCGGGGCGTTAATGAACCGTGACCACGCACCCAACTGGGTGGTGGTCACGGATGCGCAGGGTAATCAGCTGTGCCTTTGCACTGAAGCCGGGCCCGGGCCGGACGTGCCGGCGACCTGAGCCCCCGCCAACCGGCCGCAGCCGGGCTAGCAGCGCCCGCTAGCAGCGCCCGCTAATAGCGCAGGATGGCAGTGAGCCGGGCTGTATCCCGGCGGGTGCGGGACTTGCCGAGGTACAGCACGGCCGCCGCGGCGGCGGCTGCGCCGAGGACCATGGGCAGCACCCACGGAATCCAGGTCAGCCCGGGCTGGTAGCCCAGCCCGGCGGAGATGAAGATGATCCAGCTCAGCATCCCCACGGCAAGCGCGACTCCCGCCGGCACGGCGATGCCGTATTTGGCGTGCCGCTTGTCATTGGCCCAGACCACAAAGCCCGCGGCCACGGTCACCAGGGCAACCACAATCAGGGAAAGCATGTTCGGACTCCTCGCGGGTCGGGATGGAGCAGCGGCGGAATCTGCCGCCGCACCGGGTGAACGCGCACCGGATAAAGGCTAGAGGACGCCGAAACCGACGCGGCGCGATTCCTGGGCGCCGATTTCAACATAGCCCAGGGCGTTGGCGGGAACGATGATCAGGCGGCCCTTTTCGTCGGTGAGGCGCAGCTCGGCGCCTTTCGCGAGGGCTTCGCCGACCACCTTGGCGACGGCGTCGGCATCCTGGGCCGATTCCAGGACAATTTCGCGGCCGATGTTCTGAATGCCGATCTTTACTTCCACTGCAAGGCCTCCCAGCCAATCAAAGTTCTCAGGGTGTTATGTCTATTTGTAGTCTAGGTTTCCTTGGGGAAGCGTGAGATTCCGCGCCAAGCTAAACGGTAGATCAGGTCACTGGCCACATCGAGGTCAAGATTGCCGTCGGTTTCCAGCCAGTACCGGGCACTGATCTGGGCCATTCCCGCGAGTCCGCGGCCCAGCAGCTGGGCCTCCAGCTCGGGCAACTTGGTGTCCTCCGCGATGACCCGGGCGACGGCGTCGGCGAAGGTCTTGTTGAAGGCTTCCAGCCGGGCACTGACGTCCACGTCATTGACCAGGTCGGACTCGAAGACCAGGCGGTGGGCCTGGTCGTCGCTGGCGATGAAGCGGAAGTAGGCGCGCATCACGGCTTTGACCCGCTCGTCGTTGTCCGTGGTGGAGTTGAGGGCACCCAGCAGCAGGGCGATCAGTTTGCTCAGCTCGCTGTCCAGCAGGGCCAGGTACAGCTCGCGCTTGGACGGGAAGTGCTGGTACAGCACGGGCTTGCTGACGTGGGCCGTCTCGGCGATTTCGTCCATTGCGGCTCCGTGGTAGCCGTTGGCAACGAAGACTTCCTGCGCCGCCGCGAGCAGTTGCGTCCGGCGTTCATCGCGCGGCAGCCGCGCGGAACGCTGCCCGCTTCGTGCCGGCTCCGTCGACTTTCCGGCATTACCGCGCTCAACCGGTGCCTGATGAACCACTGTCGGCCTTCTTTCGCTTGCTGTTACGTTCACTTTACGTGCCGGTAATATGACCTGGCGCATCTTCGGGCATAGATTGAAGTATGGCTTCCAAGTTGACTCCAAACGCAGCCCCCGCCAGTCCGGAAAAAACGCCCGGGGCGCCCGGGCCGCTGGTGGAACCGGCCGACGGCCTGAGCCCGGCGGAAGTTGAACGTTACTCCCGGCACCTGATCATTCCGGAAATCGGGGCGATCGGGCAGCGCCGGCTGAAAAACGCCAGGGTCCTCGTCATTGGCGCCGGCGGACTCGGTTCTCCCGCGCTGCTCTACCTGGCCGCCGCCGGGGTGGGCACCCTGGGCATCATCGACGACGACACCGTGGACCTGAGCAACCTCCAGCGGCAGGTGATCCACGGCGTGGCGGATGTGGGCCGGCCCAAAATCGAATCCGCCCGCGACGCCATTGCCGCGCTGAACCCGCTGGTCGACGTCCGGCTGCACGATGTCCGGCTTGACGCCTCAAACGCGCTGGACCTGTTCGCCGGCTACGACCTCATCCTCGACGGCGCCGATAACTTCGCCACCCGGTACCTGGTGAACGATGCCGCGGCGATCCTGGGCAAGCCCTACGTCTGGGGTTCGATCTTCCGCTTCGACGGGCAGGCCAGCGTTTTCTGGGAACAGTACGGACCCACCTACCGGGACCTGTACCCGGAGGCCCCTCCCGCAGGATCCGTCCCGTCCTGCGGGGAAGGCGGAGTGTTCGGGATGCTCTGCGCCGCGGTTGGTGCGCTGATGGTGACCGAGGCCGTCAAGCTGATCACCGGCGTCGGGCGCTCCCTGCTGGGCCGCGTGGCGCTCTTCGACGCGCTCGGCGGGACCTGGCGGGAAATCCGTGTCTCCCGCGATCCCGAGGCGGAGCGGATCACGGAACTGACCGACTACGAGGCTTTTTGCGGCATCACTCCCGCCGCGGAGGTTGGCACCGGGCGCACCGTGACGGCGACCCAGCTGGCCACGATGCTGGCCTCCCGCAAGGCCGGGCTCAAGGACTTCCAGCTCATCGACGTGCGGGAGGCCGGGGAGTACGAGATCGTCCGGATCGACGGGGCGCAGCTGATCCCGCAGGGCCGGATCCTGGCCGGCGAAGCCTGGCACGAGCTGCCCCAGGACACCGACATTGTCTTCCACTGCAAGGCCGGGACGCGGTCCGCGGCCGTCCTCGCCGCCGCACGGGCGGCCGGGTATGAGCGGGTCAGTCATCTCGACGGCGGAATCCTGGCCTGGGTGCGCGACGTCGAGCCCGGCAAACCGGTTTACTGAGGCTCGGCCTGACGTGAACCCGATGGAAAGGCCAGCGGCATGACCGATGACATGGGCGCAACCCCGCAGCACAAGATCGGCTCCGGCTTCGGGCGGGACTCGACGGCGGCGGAGGTCATCGCCGGGATTGACCTTAACGGCAAGACCGCGATCGTCACCGGCGGTTACTCCGGCTTGGGCTTGGAAACCGTCCGGGCACTGGCGTCAGCGGGCGCCGCGGTGGTGGTTCCGGCCCGGCGGCCGGACCACGCCCGCGCCGTCCTGGCGGAGGCCGGGGTCGCTTCCGGGACGGACGCCGGAGGAGTGGGCGTCGCCGCGCTTGACCTCGCCGACCTGTCCAGTGTGCAGGAGTTCGCGGCCAGCTTCCTGGCCTCAGACATCCTCGGCGTCAGCGGCAGCCTGGACATCCTGATCAACAATGCCGCGATCATGGCCAGCCCCGAAGGCCGCGTGGGTCCCGGCTGGGAGTCGCAGTTCGCCACCAACCACCTGGGCCACTATGCACTGACCAACCTGCTTTGGCCTGCGCTGGCTGCCGGCTCCGGGGCCCGGGTGGTGTCGCTGTCCTCCACCGGGCACAAGCTCTCGCCGATCCGCTTCGATGACATCAACTTCGAGAGCGGCTATGACAAGTGGCGGGCGTACGGGCAGGCCAAGACCGCCAACTCCCTGTTTGCCGTGCAACTTGATGCGCAAGGCAGGGACCGCGGGGTGCATGCCTTCGCGGTGCACCCGGGCGGGATCATGACGGAACTCCAGCGCCACCTGCCGAGGGAAGAAATGATTGCCTCCGGCTGGATGGACGCGGCCGGTAAGGTCGACGCACGGTTCAAGACCCCCGCCCAGGGTGCGGCGACGTCCGTCTGGGCGGCGACGTCGCCGGCGCTTGAGGGCATGGGTGGTGTCTACTGCGAGGACTGCGACATCGCTGAGCCCACCGTGGTGGGATCGTCCGAGGCACGGATCCGCGGTGTGGATGCCCACGCAGTGGACCGCGCTGATGCCGCCAGGCTGTGGACGCTGTCTGCAAAGCTGACGGGAATCAACGCCTTCGGCGGCTGACAACTCCGGCCGCCCGGAACCAACGGGGCTTAGGCGGTTTCCCGCGCGCCGCCGGTTTCCCGCACGCTGTCCGGTGCCGGAACCCCCAGGTGCCCGACCGGGCAGGCGGCGTCCGGCGCTTTCGCTGCGGGCAGTTCGACGGTGATGCCGTACAGCGCCTCCAGGGCGGCCACATAGTCTTCCTGCTGTCCGTTGGCGGCCAGCTCGCGGGCCCGGACCGTAGGGACGTGCAGCAGCTGCTTGACCATCCGGCGGAGCGCAAACTCGACCTCCTCGGCGGCGGCGGTGCAGCCGTGCCGGGCCCGGACCTTTTCCATTTCCGCGTCCAACACATTCATGGTGTGCCGGCGCAGGGCGACGATTGCCGAGTCCACCGAGCGGGACTCGCGTTCCTGCTCGAAGGCGCTGGCCGCACCGGACACAATGCTGCTGGCTTGGGCCAGGGATTCGGCCTGTTCCTGCGGGGCGGCCAGCCGGACCGACTCCAGCGTCAGCAGTTCGACGCCGTCGAGTCCGCCAACGGCGGGATCGAAGTCGTGCGTGAGGGCCAGGTCGATGGCTATCAGGGGCTGGGGTGAGTCCGCCCGGACCCGGGCAAGTTCTGCCGCTTCGACACGGGTATCCGCGCCGCTGCAGCCGATCATCACGTCGGCGGCGGCGACGGCAGCCGGAAGGCTTTCACCATCCAGCGCGGTTCCGCCGCGGGTGGCGACGAAACCGGCGGCGCGGCCCGAGGAGGAGTAGACAGAGACGTCCGTGCAGCCGCGTTCGCGCAGCAGGGACATGGTGGCGCCGGCGTAGGCACCGGTGCCGAACACCACGATTTTCTTGGTCGACCAGTCGGGGTCCTCGGCGAGATCGGTGGCGAGGTCCAGGGCGACGGAGACGACGGAGAGGCCGCGGGCGCCGAGGGCGGTCTGGGCGCCGACGTCCTTGGCGGTCTTCGACGCCGCCTGGAACAGCCGCACGAGGCCGGAGCTGGCCGTGCCTTCGTGCTGGGCGGTAATCAGGGCCCGGCGCACCTGGCCGGCGATTTCGCGTTCACCGACGACGGCGGAGTCCAGTCCGGAGCTGACCGAGAACAGGTGCTGGGTGACGTCCGGGCCGGTGCGGGTGCTGAAGGACTGCGCGACGAGCTGTTCGTTGAGCCCGGTGGACCCGCTGAGCTGGGCGATGAGGGCAGCGCGGGCGTTCTCGACGTCGTCCGGGCGGGGCGCTTCACCATAGATTTCGAAGCGGTTGCAGGTGGCAAGCACAATGGCACCCGCCACGGCCGGCGATCCGGCGAGGGCGGATGTGGCGAGCTCTGAAGCACCGGTGCTCAGTTGAGCAACGGTCTCGAGGTCGATGTCGGCGTGGGTCGCCACCAGAGAAAAAAGAACCACAGCAGGACAATCATAGCTTTTTCGTTCATCCGTAGAACAACCAGCCGACATGTAATCGCACACACCGGTCGGTGATTCCCGTCACCGCCGGGGCGCGGGCCGGGGCACTGCGCTTGTCGCTGCCGGTGTCGGTGACAAGCTGTCGTTATCTTTTGGGGCCGATTTTGGGCACAATCGAAGGCATGACTCCTAGCGCTGCGGCAACACCTGAAATTTCCGGCCTGGACGCCGGGCACCCGCTGATGGACGGCCGCACCGCGGATTCCCCGCTGATCACCGCCTACCGCGGCGGCAAGCCGTCCCGCCGTCCGGTCTGGTTCATGCGCCAGGCAGGCCGGTCGCTGCCCGAATACCTGAAGCTGCGCGAGGGCGTCGCGATGCTGGATTCCTGCCTGCGCCCCGAACTGGCCTCCGAGATCACCCTGCAGCCGGTCCGCCGGCACGACGTCGACGCTGCCATCTTCTTTTCGGACATTGTTATTCCGCTGAAGCTGGCCGGAGTCGGCGTGGACATTGTTCCCGGTGTTGGGCCGGTGCTGGACAAACCGGTCCGCACCGCGGCCGACGTCGCCGCCCTGCCGCAGCTGACCTGGGAGGCGCTGGAACCGATCCGCGAAGCGGTCCGGCTGACCGTGGCCCAGCTGGGGAACACCCCGCTGATCGGCTTCGCCGGCGCGCCGTTCACGCTCGCCGCGTACATGGTGGAAGGCAAGCCGTCCCGCGACCACCTCGGCCCGCGCACCATGATGCACGCCGATCCCGAGACCTGGACCGCGCTGGCGAACTGGGCCGCTGACGCCTCGGGCATGTTCCTGCGCGCCCAGCTGGAAGCCGGCGCCTCGGCCGGCCAGCTCTTCGACTCCTGGGCAGGGTCCCTCGGACTGGCCGACTACCAGCGCTTCGTCGCCCCGGCCTCCGCCCGGGCCCTGGACCATGTGCGGCACCTCGGCGCCCCGCTGATCCACTTCGGCACCGGCACCTCGGAACTGCTTGTTGCCATGCGCGACGTCGGCGTCGACGTCGTCGGGGTGGACTACCGGCTGCCGCTTGACGAAGCCAACCGCCGGCTGGGCGGCACGGTGCCGTTGCAGGGCAACATCGACCCGGCCCTGCTCTCCGCTCCGTGGGAGGTGCTGGAGGCCCACGTCCGCGCCGTCATTGCCGCCGGCGCCTCGGCCCCGGGCCACGTGCTGAACCTCGGCCATGGCGTCCCGCCGGACACCGATGCCGGCGTGCTGACACGCGTCGTGGAACTTATCCACTCGATCTCCCCGGAGTAGGCCGGTGGAGGCACCCGGCAGCACCGCCGCGGGGACCGCAGCCCCGACCCCAGTACCTGCCGCAGCGCAAACCGCCGTGGTGGTCGGCGGCGGGGTCTCCGGCCTGCTCGCGGCCCGCGAGCTCACCCGGGCCGGGGTCCGGACCACGGTCCTGGAAGCCTCCGGCGCGTGGGGCGGCTGCGTCGGCAGCCACCTGGTGGCCGGCCTGACCCTGGACAGCGGCGCCGAGTCCTTCGCCACCCGGTCTTCCGCCGTGGCGGACCTGGCCGGGGAGCTCGGCCTGGCCGATGCGATCGTTGCACCAAATCCCGGCGGCGCCTGGGTCCAACTGCCCGACGGCCCGCGGGAACTTCCCCGCACCGGGGTTCTCGGCATCCCGGCCAACCCGTGGGACCCGGAAGTCCGCCGCTCCCTCGGCCTCGCCGGTTCGCTCCGGGCTTCGCTGGACAAACTGCTGCCGGCCTCGCTGGGCACCAAGGCCGAGGCCACGAGCGTCTCGGCACTCGTCCGGGCGCGGATGGGGCGGCGCGTGCTCGAACGGCTCGTGGCCCCTGTCGTCGGCGGCGTTCACTCCGCGGACCCGGAGGTCCTGGATATCGACATGGTGGCGCCGGGCCTGCGCGCCGGGATCCGGGAACACGGGTCCCTGGCCGCCGCCGTCGCGGCCCAACGCGGCGGCGCCAAGCGCCCAGCCCAACGTCCGGGAGCCCTGCGCAGCAGGCATCAGCCCGCCGGAGCGCCAGCAGGGGACCAGCCCGCCGGGGCGCCGGCAGAGGTAGCACCGCCGGCCGCACTGCAGAAGGCGGGATCGGCCGTCGCCGGGTTGCGCGGCGGAATGCACACCCTCATCTCCGCACTACTGGCCGAACTACGCGGCCAGGGCGTGACGCTCCTGGCCGACACCCGGGCCGACACCGTGGAACGCACCGCCGACGGCTGGCGGGTTTCCGCGGCCGGCACTGCGCACGACGCCGGGCTCCTGGTCGTCGCCGTGGAAGGCCCGGCCGCCGTCGATCTTCTCGCCAGGGCCCTGCCCGACCTGGCCGGCCTCCGACCGGAGGCCGGTCCCGACGTCAGCCTCGTCACCCTCGCAGTCGACCTGCCCCGGCTCGATGCCCGGCCGCGCGGCACCGGGGTCCTGGTCGCGCCGCAGAGCCCGGGCATCCAGGCCAAGGCCCTTACCCACGCCACCGCCAAATGGCGGTGGCTGGCAGATCAGGCCGGCCCCGGAACCCACGTTCTCCGGCTGTCCTACGGGCGCGGTGATGCCCGGCACGGGTCCCGGGGCCTGCCGGAGCCCCGGGGCGACGCCGAATTGTTCACGGCTGCCCTGAAGGACGCCTCGGTCCTGCTGTCCGTTCCGGTCACGGCCGGGGACGTCGTGGACTGGGACGTCGTGCGCTGGGGCGGCGCACTGCCCTTCGCCTCGCTCGGACACAAGCGCCGCATCGCCGAGGTGCGGAGCATCTGCGCGGCGGACGGCACCCTGGCGGTGGTGGGCGGCTGGCTGTCCGGCAACGGCCTTGCGGCAATCGTTGCCGACACCCCAAAACAGGTCCGTCAACTTCTGTCCTGAGCGGCGCCGGGGGGCCGGGGGCCGGGCAGATTTCCGGCCTCGCACGCGCCGCGGGATAACTGGAACCATGGGGAATCCGCAAATTTTCCCCCGCGTCTCCCGGCGGCTAGGGTCGATGACCATGGTTACGCACAGGTCCAACGTCGACAACACACAGGCCGGCCGACCGAGGGTGCGTCGGCGTGGCACGGCCGCAGCCGCGCTCGGCCTGGTGCTGGCTCTCTCCGCAGGCGCTCCCGCTTCACAGGCAACCACCGGCGTTTCCACGCCGGCCCGGGGTTCGGGTGGGGCGGACTTGCTCGCCCTTGACTTCGAGGGCCGGGCCGGCGGCCTGCTCGCCCCGTTGAAGCAGCCCACGCCGACTCCCTCGCCCTCAAATTTCTCGCCGCGGCCGACACCTTCCGAAGAGCCCGCCGAGCCGGAGCCGAGCCGCAGCCCGAAACCTTCTCCCACACGGCCCGCCAGCCCGGGCCCGGTCGCGCCGCCGGTCCCCGTAGCCCCGCAGCCCAGGGCGCCCCGGGTGCCCTGGGCTCCGCAGCCGATCTTGCCCGTGGCACCACGGCCCATCTTGCCTGTGGCACCCAGTCCTGCCCGGCCGCTCCCGGGTCCGTCCGCCACGGTGCCGGCGCCCGCCGCAGCAGTCCCGGACGCAGGCGCCCCGGCCGCCGAAGCGCCGCGGGGGACGCTGGACGCGGACGCCCCCGCCGCCACGGAAGCCCCGACGCCGCCGTCGAACATGGCCACGGCCACCCCGACAGCCCCGGTCGGCCCGGCAATGGCGTCGGCCAAACCCCGAACCGGGAGCACCTCGATGGAGGCCACGTCAACGCGCCAGCCCATTGAGGACGCGCCGTTGCTCGGCCTGGGCATCGGACTGGTCGTCCTGTCGCTGATCGCCGGCGTAGTGGTGCTTCGGATCCGCCGGGTCTGACAGCACGGCCGGACCGGGCAGTGCCCCCGGACGCGGCAGTGCCACGGACCCGGCAATGCGCCCCCGGGCACGGCAATGCGCCCCCGGGTGCGGCGCCCGGATCCCCGGCGGTGTGAAATGAAGCACTTCTACGCGCTGTAGAAGTGCTTTATTTCGACTTAGCTGAGGGGAACAGGCAAACTGGTAACCATGAGCCACACTTCTGCCGAAACTGTCACTAAAACCGAATCAGCGAGCGAGGAATCAGCCGAGCAGTTCTTCACGCTCTGGACGGTTTTCAAGCGCTCCGGCGAGGTGGTCCGCAGCGGGGACGCCGCGGCCGAGTTCGACGCGCTCACCGCGCGGCTGGCCGAGACGGGCGTCGTCCACCGCGGCAGCTACGACGTTTCGGCGATGCGCGCGGATGCGGACATCATGGTCTGGCTGCACGGCCCCCAGCCGGAGGCACTGCAGCGTGCAGTCCGGGACATCCGCCGCAGCAAGCTTTTCACCGGCACCGAAATCGCCTGGTCCGCCATGGGCGTGCACCGGGAGGCCGAGTTCGCCAAGAACCATACCCCCGCCTTCTCCCGCGGTGTCGAACCCGCGGAATGGCTCTGTGTCTACCCGTTCGTCCGCTCCTACGAGTGGTACCTGCTGCCGGACGCCGAGCGCGGCACGATGCTGCGCGACCACGGCATGCTGGGCCGCGACTTTCCCCAGGTCATCTCCAACACGGTGTCCTCCTTCGCCCTGGGCGACTGGGAATGGATCCTCGGCCTGGAAGCTCCGGAACTCGTGGACCTGGTGGATTTGATGCGGCACCTGCGCGCCACCGAAGCGCGCCACCACGTCCGCGAAGAAATCCCGTTCTACACCGGCCGCCGGGTGAGCGCCGCCGAGATCGCCGAGGTTCTTGCATGAGCCCGCTGGACCCCCAGCCAGCCACCCCTGCCGCCACCTCCCTCAACGAGGTCACCGAAGCCGGCCGGATGGCCCCGAAGGACTACGACGCCGTGCTCCTCGCCTCCTTCGGCGGGCCCGAGGGCCAGGATGATGTGCTGCCGTTCCTGCGCAACGTCACCCGCGGCCGCGGGATCCCGGACGAGCGGCTCGAAGCTGTCTCGCACCACTACCGCGCCAACGGCGGCATCAGCCCGATCAACCAGCAGAACAGGGAGCTCAAAGCGGGCATCCAGGCCGAGCTCGCCGCCCGCGGGATCGACCTGCCGGTCTTCTGGGGGAACCGCAACTGGGCCCCGTACATCCCGCAAACCCTGCAGGACATCTACGACGCCGGGCACCGCAGGGTCCTCATGGTCACGACCAGCGCCTACTCCTGCTACTCCAGCTGCCGCCAGTACCGCGAGGACATCGGCGTCGCGCTGACCGAAACCGGACTCGACGGCAAGCTCGAGGTCGACAAGGTCCGCCAGTACTTCGACCACCCCGGCTTTGTGGAGCCGTTCATCGAAGGCACCGCTGCCGGCCTTGCCGCCGTCCGCGCCCGGCTGGCCGCGGCCGGAACCCCGGACGCGCCGGTGCAGATCCTGTTCGCCACGCACTCCATCCCCACCCGCGACGCGGAGGCCGCCGGCCGCTCCGACGCCGAACCCCGCCAGTTCGAGGAAGACTCCGCCTACGTTGCGCAGCACCTCGCCACCGGCACCGAAGTCATCCGCCGGGTGGAGTCCGAGACCGGTGACACCGCCCCCTGGTCCCTCGTCTACCAGTCCCGCTCCGGCGCCCCGCACGTGCCGTGGCTGGAACCCGACATCAATGACGCCATCGAGGAACTCGCCGGCCAAGGCGTCAAAGGCATCGTGATCGTGCCGCTGGGGTTCGTCAGCGACCACATGGAAGTCGTCTGGGACCTCGACACCGAAGCCCTGGAGACCTGCGCGAGACTGGGCCTCACCGCCAGCCGTGTTCCCACACCCGGGACGCACCGCAAATTCGTCGCCGGAATCGTGGACCTGATCTGCGAGCGGACCGCCGCGAACAACATCGCGGACCGGCCGCACCTGACCGCACTCGGCCCCTGGTACGACGTCTGCCGCCCGGGCTGCTGCGCCAACTTCCGCGGCGAAAAGCCCACCATCGCGGGCGCCGACACCACCATCGGCACCGGCCACGCTCCCTACCCGGACAGCGCCGGAACAGCCGCCCTGGCGGCGGGTCAGGACACCCTGTGACCGTCCGGATCGGAACCCGCGCCAGCAAACTGGCCCTGACCCAGACCCAGCAGACCGCTGACCAGCTGGCCGCGGTCGGCGGCTTCCCGGTCGAACTGGTCCGGATCCGGACCGACGGCGATGTCCTCACCGGGTCGTTGTCCCAGATGGGCGGCACCGGCGTCTTCGTCGCGGCCCTGCGCGATGCCCTGCTGCAGGACGTGTGTGACGTGGCCGTCCACTCGCTCAAGGACCTGCCCACCGGGGCGGCGCCCGGGCTGACGCTCGCGGCGACGCCGAAACGCGTCGACGTCCGGGACGTGCTGTGTGCCCGCGACGGGCTCAAGCTCGCCGAGCTGCCCCACGGCGCCACCGTGGGCACCGGATCCCCGCGGCGCGCCGCCCAGCTGCGGGCCGCCCGCCCGGATCTGGACATCCGCGACATCCGCGGCAACGTGGACACCCGGCTCGGCCGGGTGCCCGGGCTGCCGGGCAACAGCACCGATGCCGTGGTCGAAGGCAAGAGCTGCGACCTCGACGCCGTCGTGCTCGCCGCCGCCGGGCTGCACCGGATCGGCCGGCTCGATGCGGTCAGCGAGTTCCTCGAGCCCGAGGTCATGCTGCCGGCCGCCGGGCAGGGTTCCCTCGCGATCGAATGCCGCTCCGCCGACGCTCCGCGCAAGGCCGGATCCACCGAAGGCTCGCAGGGCGTGCTGGCCCAGGCCCTCGCCGCCCTCGACGACCCGGACACCCGGCTGGCCGTCACCGCGGAACGGGCGCTGCTGGCCCGGCTGGAGGCCGGCTGCGCGGCCCCGGTCGGTGCCTATGCCTACCGCAAGGGCAGCCTGCTGCACCTCGAAGCCGTGGTCTGCGCCGTCGACGGGACGGCCACGATCCGCGACAAGAAGGCCACGGACGGACTGAACGAGGTAGGGGCGACCCTGCTCGGGATTGAGCTCGCCGAAGTCCTGCTGGCCCGCGGGGCCGCCGACATCGCGGACCTGGCCGCATCCTGAAACGCGGACTCCGGTTACTCATGGGACGGCTTAGAGCCCAAAACTCCGGTGCCCAAAGCCAGGGTGCCCCGGTCCCAGGCGCCCAAAGCCCCGGCGCCCAAAGCATGGGTGCCCCGGTCCCAGGCGCCCAAAGCCCCGGGGGCCCAGACGCCCGCGACATATCGTCCCCCGGCGGACCGGACGGGCAGCAGGGGACAAGGGTGCCGGAGGGCGCCCGGGTCCTCGTCGCCCGCAGCCCCGACCGGGCCGGTGAGCTGGTCACCGCCCTGCGCGGCGCCGGTGCCGAGCCCCTGCTGCTGCCGCTGATCGACTTTGAGCTCGCCAGCGACCAGCACTCCCTGGATGTGGCCTTCGATGCGCTGGGCGCCGGGGCCTACAACTGGCTGGTGGTCAGCAGCGTCACCACGGTCCAGGCCCTCGAGGCCAAGGCCGCAGAACGGGGAACGACGCTCAGCCACTGGCTCCCGGGCAGCCTTCTCGTGGCCACGATCGGGCCCGCGACCCGCCGTTTCCTCGAATCCCGGGGAATCGCCGTGGACCTGGCGCCGACCGGGCAGCAGTCCGGAGCAGGGCTGACCGAAATCTGGCCCGAGCACCAGGGCAGTGTGCTCCTGCCGCAGGCGGACATCGCGGATCCCCGGCTGAGCCGCGGACTGGAAGCCCGGGGCGCCGCCGTCCAGGCCGTCACCGCCTACCGCACCGTGGACTACCCGGCCAACCCGGGCCGGAGCCTCGCCGCGTGCCAGCCCCCAACGACCGGTCCCGGATCTTTCCGGGACCACGGAGCCGCCGTGCTCACCCCGGCGCAGGCGAAAGCCGAGATCGGCGCCGGCCGGCTGGACGCCGTCGTCGCGGCTTCCCCCAGCGCGGCCCGGCGCATCCACGCGGACCTGGCCCCGCTGGGCGGCTGCCGCTTCGTCGCGATCGGACGGTCGACCGCGGCCGCGGCGGATGCACTCGGCCTCGCCGTCGCCGCCGTTGCCGACAAACCCACCGCCTCCGGCCTGGTCGACGCCGTTATCCGGTCCCTGGCCGGCCGGCCGTCCCCACCTCATCAGCCAGTTGCAGAGCCCACAGTAAAGGACACCCTATGAGCTTCCCGACCCACCGCCCCCGCCGGCTCCGCACCACCCCGGCCATGCGGCGGCTGACGGCCGAACACCGCCTTTCGGCCTCGGAGCTCATCCTGCCCGCCTTCATCCGTGAAGGCCTGGCCGAGCCGAACCCGATCGCGTCGATGCCCGGGGTACAGCAGCACACCACCGACACCCTGAAGCGCGCCGCAGCGGACGCCGTCGAGCTCGGCGTCGGCGGCATTATGCTCTTCGGCATCCCTGTCGTCCGCGACGCCACCGGCACCGCGTCCCTGGACCCCGACGGCGTCCTGAACAAGGCCATCCGGGACGTCCGCGCCGAAGTCGGCGACGAACTCGTCATCATGAGCGACGTCTGCCTGGACGAATTCACCGACCACGGGCACTGCGGCGTCCTCGACGCGAACGGCTACGTCGACAACGACGCCACCCTGGAGATCTACGGCCGAATGGCCGTCGCCCAGGCGGAGGCCGGCGCCCATGTGCTGGGCCCGTCCGGAATGATGGACGGCCAGATCGCCGTGATCCGCCAGGCCCTCGAGGCAGCAGGCCACACCAACACGGCCGTCGTCGCCTACGCCGCGAAATACGCCTCGGCGTTCTACGGCCCGTTCCGCGAAGCCGTCGACTCGCAGCTCACCGGCGACCGCCGCACCTACCAGATGGACGCCGCAAACCGCCGCGAAGCGATCCTCGAGGTGGAACTGGACCTTGAAGAAGGCGCGGACATGGTGATGGTCAAGCCCGCCATGAGCTACCTCGACATCCTCGCCGACGTCGCCGCGATGAGCCCGGTCCCGGTCGCGGCCTACCAGATTTCCGGCGAGTACTCGATGATCGAGGCCGCCGCCGCGAACGGCTGGATTGACCGCCGGGCCGCGATCACCGAATCCGTGCTGGGCATCAAACGAGCCGGGGCCAACATGGTCCTGACCTACTGGGCGAGCGAACTCGCCGGCTGGCTTAAGGAGTCCTGATGAACGCATCGACTGAACCGGTGCCGGGGACGAACCCCACGGCCCCCGTGGGCCCGGGACGCATCCTGCTGGGACTGAACACCTTCGGCGACGTCGGGGTCTTCCCCGACGGGCACCCGGTCCCGCACGCCCAGGTGCTGCGCCAGCTGCTGGAACAGGCCGAACTCGCGGACGAAGTGGGACTCCACGCCTTCGGCGTGGGGGAGCACCACCGCCGCGACTTTGCCGTCTCCGCCCCCGAGGTGTTCCTCGCCGCGGCGGCCGCCCGGACCAAGCACATCCGGCTCGGCTCCGCCGTGACGGTGCTGAGCTCCGATGACCCGCTTCGTGTGTTCCAGCGCTTCTCCACCGTTGACGCCCTCTCCAACGGCCGGGCCGAGGTCATGCTGGGCCGGGGCTCCTTCGTCGAGTCGTTCCCGCTCTTCGGCCTCGACCTGGCCGACTACGAGGTCCTGTTTGAGGAGAAGCTCGAGCTCTTCGACAAGGCCCGCGCCCAGGAGCCGATCCACTGGGAGGGCCGCACCCGGCCGGCCATCAACGGGCTCAGCATCCACCCGCCGCTGGAAAACCATCTGCTTCCCACCTGGATCGGCGTCGGCGGGACCCCGGAGTCGGTGCTGCGCTGCGCTGAATATGGCTACCCGATCATCTTCGCCATCATCGGCGGGCAGCCCCGGTCCTTCGCCCCGCTGGCGAACCTCTACCGCGAGGCAATGGCCAAATACGGCCACCCGATGCAGCAGGTGGCCACGCATTCACCCGGCCATGTGGCCGAAACGGACGAGGAGGCGCGGGAGGAGTTCTTCCCGCACTGGCTCGGCCAACGCAACCTGATCGGCGCCGAGCGCGGCTGGGGGCCGGGCAACCGCGCCGAGTTCGACGCCATGTGCGCCCCCGAGGGCGCCCTGTACGTCGGCTCGCCGGACACGGTGGCAGCGAAGATCGCGCTGCTGAAAAAGAACCTGGCCGTGGACCGCTTCGACCTCAAGTACAGCAACGGCACGCTGCCGCACAAGGCGATGATGCGCTCGATCGAACTGTTCGGCACCGAGGTGGCGCCCCGGGTGGCCACCCTACTGAAAGAATGACAACCATGACTTCCAGCCACCCCCGCAACGAGGAACTCTTCGAACGCGCCCGCCAGCTGATGCCGGGCGGCGTCAACTCCCCGGTCCGCGCGTTCGGCTCCGTCGGCGGGACCCCGCGTTTTATGGTCTCCGCCAAGGGACCCTACCTGACCGACGCCGACGGCGACGAGTACGTCGACCTGGTCTGTTCCTGGGGGCCGGCCCTGCTGGGGCATGCCCACCCGGAGGTCCTCGCCGCGGTACACGCCGCCGTCGACCGCGGGCTGTCCTTCGGCGCCTCGACGCCGGACGAGGCGAACCTCGCCGCGATCGTCCAGGAACGGGTTTCCGCCGCCGAACGTGTCCGGATGGTCTCCACCGGCACCGAGGCGACCATGACCGCCGTCCGGCTGGCCCGCGGCTTCACCGGCCGGAACCTGATCATCAAGTTCGCCGGCTGCTACCACGGCCACCTCGACGGTCTGCTCGCCGCGGCCGGCTCCGGCCTGGCCACCCTGGCCCTGCCCGGCTCCGCCGGTGTCACGGCCGCCACCGCCGCCGAAACCCTGGTGCTGCCCTACAACGACCTCGACGCCGTCGAAGCCGCTTTCGCCAAGCACGGCGGGAACATCGCGGCCGTGATCACCGAGGCCGCGCCGGCCAACATGGGCGTGGTCACCCCGGCTGACGGCTTCAACGCCGGCCTGTCCCGGATCACCCGGGAACACGGCGCGCTGCTGATCCTGGACGAGGTCCTCACCGGCTTCCGGACCGGGTACTCAGGCTACTGGGGACTCACCGGCGGGGCGGCCGGCGCGGCCCAGCCGTGGACACCGGACCTGCTGACCTTCGGCAAGGTCATCGGCGGCGGGATGCCGACGGCGGCACTCGCCGGCCGGGCCGACGTCATGGACTATCTCGCACCGCTGGGCCCGGTCTATCAGGCCGGCACGCTGTCCGGGAACCCGGTGGCGATGGCCGCCGGCGTCGCCACCCTGACCCATGCCACCCCGGAGGTCTACGCCTTCGTGGATGCCCGCTCGCTGGAGCTCTCCGGCGCCCTGTCCTCCGCACTGTCGACGGCGGGCGTGGACCACTCGATCCAGCGCGCCGGGAACCTGTTCTCGGTGGCGTTCGGCACATCCGCCCGTGGCGTGCACAACTACGACGACGCCCAGGGCCAGGAAGTGTTCCGCTACGCACCGTTCTTCCACTCGATGCTGGACTCCGGCGTCTACCTGCCGCCCTCGGTCTTCGAAGCCTGGTTCCTGTCCGCCGCGCACGACGACGCCGCGATGAACCGGATCTTCGACGCGCTGCCGGCCGCCGCCAAAGCCGCGGCCGCCGCGAAAGCCTAGCGCCGTCGTCGAACGCGGCAACGGTTAAACGACCCAGGGCACCCGCCGCGGCGGGTGCCCTGAGTTTTTTATCTGTTTTGCAGTCCGGGACTAGAAAGCCACGGTCACGTCGCCGTTCGGCCATTCCTTCTCGATGAAGGCCTTGACCTCGGGGGAGTGCAGGAGCTCGTCGAGCTTCTTGATACGCACGTCGTCCTTGGAGTCCTCGCGCCAGGCCAGGAAGTTCGCGTACGGGTTGTTCTCCACGGATTCCACCGCCAGGGCGTCCTTGGTGCTCAGGCCGGCCTTCAGGATGAAGTTGCCGTTGATCAGGGCCAGGTCAACCGACGGGTCCTTGAGGTCATTGATCAGCAGTTCCGGCTGGTTCTCGGAGAACTTCAGCTTCTTCGGGTTCTGCTCATCGGTCAGCGTCAGGACCGAGGTGTCGTCCTTGATGTCCTTGACCAGGCCTGCGACCTGGAGCACCTTGAGGGCGCGGACCTGGTTGGAGGGGTCATTGGTGATGGCGACCTTGGCACCGTCCTGCAGCTCGCTGATGTCCTTGACCTTCTCGGAGAACGCGGCGTAGGGCTCGATGTGGACACCCTCGCCGTGGCCGAACTTGTAGCCCTTGGTCTTCACCTGGTCCTCGTACCACGGCAGGTGCTGGTAGTAGTTGGCGTCCAGGCTGCCGTCGCTCAGCGCGGTGTTGGGCGTCTGGTAATCCTCGATTTCCTTGATGTCCAGCTTCAGGCCGGCCTTCGGGGCGAGGTCCTGGTTGATGAACTCGAGGATCTTTGCCTGCGGCACGGGGCTGGCGCCGACCGTGAGCGTGGCGGGCTTCGCCGGATCCAGGGTCGTGCTCTGGGCGCTGGGGGTGGACGAACCACCGCAAGCCGTCAGCGCCAGGGCGGTGACGATGCCGGTGGCCAAGAGGGTGAGTGACTTACGCATTGGATGCGTTCCTTTCGAAATAGCTGGATTCACGGCTGTGGCCGTGATCCGCGCAGATGCAGAGGGCGGCTACCCGCTGCAGGTGGGGTGGTATGGGGACTGGCGGGCCGGCCGGGGTCAGGCCGGAGTGCCCGGGTCAGGGGCCGCTGGAACCGGGGCTGTCAGCGGTGGTCGAGGCTGCGGGAGATCCGCTCGCCGACCAGCTGGATGACCTGGACCAGGACGATGATCAGCACGATGGTAACGAGCATGACCGTGACGTCGAAGCGCTGGAAGCCGTAGTTGTAGGCAAGCTTGCCGAGGCCGCCGCCGCCGACAAGCCCGGCCATGGCGGAGTAGCCCACGAGCGTGACCACCGTGGTGGTGGCAGCCGCGACAAGGGCGGGAAGGGATTCGCGCAGCATCACCTTGTTAATGACCTGCATATTCGTGGACCCCATCACCTGGGCGGCGTCGATCTTGCCGTGGTGCACATCGCGCAGGCAATTTTCCACCAGCCGGGCGAAAAACGGGATGGTGCCGATCGAGAGGGACACCGACGCAGCGACCGGGCCGAGGCTTGTGCCCGTCAAGGCGCGTGCCACCGGGATGAGGGCGACCATCAGGATGGCGAAGGGGATGGACCGGGTGATGTTGACGATCACATCGCTGAGGATCCGGTTGATCACCGGCATGGGGCGCAGGCCTCCCGGTGCGGAGACATGCAGGAACACGCCCAGCGGCAGGCCGATCAGCACGGTGAAGAAGGACGAGATGCCGACCATCTGCAGGGTTTCGATGATGGCTTCGGGCAGCGCCTTGACCAGGACGGGATTGCTGAAGATGTCGTTCATGAGTTACCTCCCTGTTCCCCGGTGGGGAGGACAGAGGTTGGGAGAGCAGAAGGGGCTAGGTCGGGCTGCGAAGCTGCGGCGGGGGCCGAGGGGGCGGAACGCTTCGCGGCGATGCCGCGCTCGTGCAGGTAGGCAAGGACGGCCTCGAGGTCGGCGGTTTCCGCCAGCTGAACGCGCAGGTGGCCGAACTGCTGGCCGCCGAGGGTTTCGACGCTGCCGGCCAGGACGTTGATGTCGATGTCGAAATGCCGGGCGACGCCGGTGAGGACGGGTTCCTTGGCACTGTCGCCGGAGAAGAGGATCTCCAGCACCGGCCCGCGCTGCAGGGCGCCGGGCAGGGGCTCGGATGCCGGCAGCGGCAGCAGGGCCCGGGCGAGCTGGCTGTCGAGGTCGCCGGCCACGTCCTGCAGGGCGCCGTGCTCGACGATGCGGCCGCGGGAGAGCAGGGATACGGAGTCACAGACACGCTTCACAACATTCATCTCGTGCGTGATGATCAGCACGGTGAGCTGGAGGCGCCTGGTGAGGTCCTGGATCAGGTCCAGGATTTCGTCCGTGGTGGCCGGGTCCAGCGCCGAGGTGGGCTCGTCGCACAGCAGGACGTCAGGGTCCGACGCCAGTGCCCGGGCGATGCCCACGCGCTGGCGCTGGCCGCCGGAAAGCTGTGAGGGGTAGGCATTCTCGAACCCCTCCAGTCCCACGAGCTTCAGGAGTTCGGCAACCCGGGTCCGGATTTGGTCCTTCGGGGTTTTTACGAGTTCCAGCGGGTGGGCCACATTCCCGGCTGCCGTCCGGGAGTCCATCAGGTTCGCGTGCTGGAAGACCATCCCGACGCGCCGCCGCGCGGCACGGATCTCCGAGTCCTTGACGGAGCTGAGCTCGGTGCCGCCGATGCTGACGGAACCGGAGGTGGGACGGTCCAGCAGGGTGAGGCAGCGAACCAGCGTTGATTTGCCGGCGCCCGAATGGCCGATGATGCCGTGGATCGAGCCTTTCGGCACGGAGAGCGTGACGCCGTCGAGGGCCACCACTTCCTTTTTGCCCTGCTGGTAGACCTTGCGCAGGTCGGTGATTGTGATCATTGATCCCTTGGCGGTTGGGTGTGCGGGCGGCATAACACACGTCCCGTTCTGAACTAAATTATGTCAGCGGTATCAATTGGCGGCTACTTGCGCACGATGTTCGTAATATAGCGAGCTGCGGTGCGGAAAATTCGCCAAATACCGATGCCGCCCGGGGGCGCCGCGGGGAGGCAAGCCCCACGGCGGAATCCCCACCGGTCCCAGCCGGCGGGCGCGGGCGCGCCGGGCGTGTGATTTACCTCCCAAAGTGGCCGCAGCGGGGCTCTCCTGCGGTAGGTCCCTCCCTGCCCTACGGGGAAGGAGATGGCGGGCTGCGGCTGCCGGCTGCCGGTGGCTAGAAGTCGCCGCGGCTGGCGTCCTCGGGCGGCAGCACCGGCCAGTCGCCTTCAATTACGGCCGCCGGTTTCGTCTTGCGCAGGTAGCTCTGGAAGTCCGAGGCCTGGGCCGTGGCCCATTCGATCTGCAGCTGGTGCAGGTGGCTGGCCGGCATCCGAAGCTTCGGAAACTTTCCCGCCATCGCGTCGAGCATGCGGAGCGTGGCGAGGGCGTCTGCGGCCGAGGTGTGGGCGTTGTCCAGGTTCACGCCGTATTCCTCGCACAGGGCAGTCAGGGTGCGCTTGCCCTTGCGGTACCGGTCGACCTGCTTGTTCATGATGTACGGATCCAGGACCGGGAACCGGCTCAGCTGCGGCACGCCGTACCGGGCGGACTCGGCGGCGAGCACGGTGAAGTCATAGCTGGCGTTGAAGGCAATGACCGGCACCCCGGTATCGAAGAGCTCCTGGAGCACCGCGGCGACCTCCCGCGTGACATCGGCCGCAGGCCGGCCCTCGCTGCGGGCCCGCTCAGTCGTGACGCCATGGATGTCACTGGCCTCCGTCGGAATCTCCACTCCCGGATCGGCCAGCCACTCGTGTTCCTTGATGATCCCGCCGCCGGCGTCAACCACGGTGATGGACGCCGTGACGATCCGTGCTGCACGGGAGTTCCGTCCGGTGGTTTCCAGGTCGAAGGCTGCGCGGGGGAGGGTGTTCCAAGTGCTCATGCGTCAACGCTACCTGCTGGCACCGACGGTAATGCGCCACCACTCCGGGGCCCCGGCCCTCGGCGCAGGAACTGCCCGGGCGCGGCCGGACAGCGCTGACGGCGGCCCGTGACGGCGGCCCGGTCGGCGGCCCGGACGCTAGGCTGGTGGTATGCGGATGGAGTATGTGGAGGCGGTGCTGGACGTGGTGGCACTGATCCCCGCGGGTGCCGCGGTGGCCTACGGTGACGTGGCCGAACTGCTCGGTTCCGGCGGTGCCCGGCAGATCGGTTCCGTCATGAGCCACCACGGCAGTGCGGTGCCCTGGTGGCGGGTCCTGAAGTCCAGCGGGGATGCGCCCCCGGGGCACGAGCGCGATGCGCTCGCCCGGTACCTCACGGAAGGAACACCGCTGCTGGGCAACTACGCCGAATACCTCCGCAGCGGTGAGGGACGATGGCGCGTGGACCTGATGGCCGCCCGCTGGGCACCAAGCGACGGCGAATTCGACCGGATCGACGCCGTGGCCGAGCGGCTGGAACGCACCCTGCGCAAACTGTCGGCCCCCGATGATGAAATGACCGTGTGAGCCTTCCCAGCAAGAACCCAACGTCCGTCCCGCCCACATCAGCACTTCCCGCAGAACTGCCCACATCAGGGCTTCCCGCATCAGCACCGACCGGATCACCGCGTCCCGCGGCGGCCCGGCCTGCTTCAGGCGGTCCCGGAAAGGTCAGGAAGCGTCCCGCCGGCCCACGCGCTGCCGGCCTGCGCACTGCCGAATCCGGCCTCCGCCTGCTGCCGCCCCGCCAGCTGCACAGCGCGGTCCCCGTGCTGTCGGCGGACCAGGTTGCCGCCGTCGACGTGCCGCACGGCTCCGGCCCGGTGCTGATCCCCGGAGCGCCCGGCACCGGCAAATCGACCGTGCTCGTCGAGGCCGCCGTCCGGCGTGCGCAGCGGGACGGCCTGGATCCGGAACGGATGCTCATCCTCGCCCCCGGCCGACTCGCCGCCGATTCACTCCGGGACCGCTTCACCGCCCGGCTGGACCGCAGCCTGAGTACGACGCCGGCCCGCACCTGGGCCTCGTACGCCTTCGACCTGATCCGGCGCGCCAGGGCGGAAGGGATCCTGCCGCTGCCCCGCCCGCCGAAACTCCTGTCCGGCCCGGAGCAGGACCTGATCATCAAGGAACTGCTCGAAGGCCACGCCCAGCCCGGACTGGAGCTGCCCTGGCCGGCGGACCTCGGTGCGGCGCTGCAGACCCGCGGCTTCCGGCAGGAAGTCCGCCAGCTCTTCGACCGGATCATCGAATCCGGGCGGACCGCCGAGGACCTGGCAGTCCTCGCCCGGCGCTGCCACCGGCCGGACTGGGTCGCCGCCGCCGCCCTGTACGCGGAGTACCGCGACGTGCTGGACCTGCGGATGCCGGAGTCCTTCGACCCGGCCGGCATCATCACGGCCGCCCGCCAGATCTTCCAGGACGAGCCCGACTTCCTGGCCGCCGAGCGGGACAGGCTCCAATTGGTCCTGGTGGACGACATGCAGGAAGCCAACCCCGCGGTGTTCGAGCTGCTCGCGGATATCGCCGCCGGCAAGGACGCCCTCATCAGCTTCTCGCCCGACACTGTGGTCCAGGGCTTCCGCGGCGCGCGTCCGGACCTCGTGGCCGAGCTCCCGAGGCTGCTGGCCCCCGCCGGGACAGTACTGGAGCGGCCGCTCCGGACCGCCCACCGCCATGCCCCGGCAGTCGCGAACGCCTGGCTCTCCGTCGCCGGCCGGATCTCACAGCGCGCCGGCGGGCAGTCCGCGCGCCGGCTTGACCAGCCCCAGGCTCCCGCCCAGCCGGCCATGACCGCAGAAACAGGGGATCCGGCCCGGGCCGGAACGTCGCGCCCCGGCAGTTCGTCCGCCGGCGGCTCGGTGGAAGCGCACCTGCTGCCGTCCCCGGTCCACGAACTGCGCTACGTGGCCCAGCGGATTCTGGAAGCCCAGCTCAAGGACGGCCGTGAACTTGGTGACATCGCCGTAATCGTGCGCAACGGCGGCCAGCTCAGCCAGCTGCAACGCTACCTCGCGGGCCAGGGCATCCCGGTCCGGATCCCGGTGGCTGAATCCGCCGTGCGCGATGAGGTCGCCGTCCGGCCGTTGCTGGACGCCTACGCCGTGGTCCTGGACCCCGCAGTGCTGAGCCCCGAGGCGGCCGTAGGGCTGTTGGGCTCACGGATCGGCGGAGCCACCGCGATCGAGCTGCGGAGGCTGCGCCAGTCCCTGCGCCGGGAGGAGCTGCTTGGCGGCAGCGGCCGCACGAGCGACGTGCTCCTCGTTGAAGCCCTGCTGGAACCTGGCGCACTGGCGACCCTCGGCATCGAGGGGCACTCCGCCCGCCGGATTGCGCGGATGATCCAGGCCGGCCGGGACGCCGCCCAGGCTCCCGGCGGCAACGCCGAAACCGTGCTGTGGGCGCTCTGGAACTCCACCGGCCTCGCCGCGCGCTGGACCGAGGCGGCGCTGGCCGGCGGCGCAGCCGGCGCCCGGGCGGACCGCGACCTCGATGCCATGATGGCCCTGTTCCACACCGCCGAGCGCTATGTGGACCAGCTGCCCGGCTCCGGACCCGAGCAGTTCCTCGAGTACCTGCTCAGCCAGGAACTTCCAATGGACACCCTTGCCGCCCGGGCCCAGCTGGAGGACGCCGTGGAACTGATGACCCCGGCCAGCGCCGCCGGCCGGGAGTGGCCTGTGGTCATCGTCCCCGGCCTGCAGGAAGGCGTGTGGCCGAACACCCGGCTCCGCGGCGAACTCCTTGGCAGCACACTGTTCGCGGACGCCGTCGAGCACGGGGTGGACTACGCGCTGCAACTGGACCCCCTCAGCCGGCTGCGCGAAATCCGCTACGACGAGCTGCGCAGCTTCTCCACCGCGGTGTCGCGGGCCCGGCAGGTGCTGATCTGCACGGCCGTTTCCTCGGCGGACGAACAGCCGTCCTCATTCCTGGATTACGTGGCGCCGCTGGGCCCGGACCAGGACCGGCGCGGTTTCACCCCGGTGGAGCGTCCGCTGACACTGCGGGCCCTCGTGGCCGAACTGCGCCAGTACGCCCAGCTCGACGCCGGGACCCCCGAAGCCCTGCAGGCCAGCGCCGTTCTCGGTGCCCTGGCGGCGGCCGAGCCGTCGGTGCCCGGGGCGCACCCCGCGAGCTGGTGGGGCCTTGCCCCGCTGTCCACCGATGAGCCTGTCGTTCCGCCGGGCGGCACCGTCTACGTCTCGCCGTCGAAGGTTGAGACCGTGCAGAAATCCCCGCTGGACTGGTTTGTCCAGGCCGCCGGCGGGGAGGCCGCGACGGACTTTGCCCGCAGCCTGGGCACGCTCGTCCATGCCATCGCGCAGGACCTTCCGGATGCCTCCGGCAGCGAATACCTGGCCGAGCTCGTCCGCCGCTGGCCGGCGCTCGGGATGAAGGACAACTGGGAGGGCAAGCTGGACTTCCAGCGCGCCGAAACCATGGTCCGCAAGCTCGCCCAGTACGTGCTGGTGATGCGCAGCGAGGGCCGGTCCCTGGTCGGCGTCGAGCAGGACTTCGAAGTGAAACTCGCGGACGTGCCCGCCCCGGCCGGCGCCGACACCGTCGCCGGCCCTGACGGCGAGCCCTGGCCGGCCCGCCCGGCAGTGCTCCGCGGCCAGGTCGACCGGCTGGAGATCGACGCCGAGGGCCGGCTCGTCGTCGTGGACCTCAAGACGGGCAAGCGTCAGCCGGGCAAGGCCGACCTGGCGCGGCATCCCCAGCTGGGGGCCTACCAGGCCGCAGTGCTCGCCGGCGGCTTCGCCGGATCCGACGACGGCCCGCCGCCATTGCCGGGCGGGGCCGTCCTCGCGCAGCTCGGCACGAGCACCAAGAGCCCGGGCATCCAGGCCCAGGCGCCGCTGGAGCCGGCCGACAACTGGGCCCTCGACATGGTCGGCGACGCCGCCCGGGTCATGTCCGGGAACACCTTCGAGGCCCGCCACGATCCGTCCAAGAGCGGGCACGGCGGCCACGGCTGCCGCCTTCCCGAAGTCTGCCCGCTGTGCCTGCGGGGAAAGCAGGTCACCGAATGAGCGCCGACACGACGATTCCCGCTGCCGTTCCCCGGGATCTTCCCGCCGCCCGGTTCAGCCCGGAGGAGCTTTCCGCGATGCTGGGGGAGAAGAACAGCCCCACCGCCGAACAGTCGCACATCATTTCCTCCCCTCTGGCACCCCGGCTGGTGATTGCCGGCGCCGGTTCGGGCAAGACCGCCACGATGGCCGACCGCGTGGTGTGGCTCGTGGCCAACGGCTGGGTACGGCCGGAGGAAGTGCTCGGGGTGACCTTCACCCGGAAGGCCGCCGGGGAGCTCGCCACCCGGATCCGCGCCAAGCTGGCCGCCCTGCAGCGCATCGCCGTGGCCGACGCCCGGAACCAGGTGTTCCCGGCCGGGCTGCTCAGCACCGACGCCCTTGAACCCAAGGTCTCCACCTACCACTCCTATGCCAGCGGCATCGTCTCCGACTACGGTCTCCGGCTCGGCGTGGAACGTGACGTGGTGCTGCTCGGCGGCGCCCAGTCCTTCCAGCTCGCGAGCGAGGTGGTGGAGGCGTTCGACGGCGACTACGAACACTTCCGCTCGGCCAAGTCCACCCTGGTCAAGGCGGTCATCCAACTCGCCGGCGAATGCGCCGAACATCTCCAGGACCCGGCCGGGGTGCGCAGCTGGCTGCTGGAACGGGTGGCCGAGTTCGAGGCGCTGCCCTACCTCGCCACCGCCAAAAAGAACCCCAGCCAGGCCGTGGGCGAACTCAGCGGGCTGCTTCGCACCCGGGCCAGCGTCGCGGAGATGGTCGGACGCTACACGGACGCCAAACGGGCCCGCGGCGCCCTCGACTTCGGCGATCTCGTGGCGCTCGCCGCCCGGGTCGCCAGCGAGGTCCCGGTCGCCGCCCAGACCGAACGCCAGCGCTACAAGGTGGTGCTGCTGGATGAATTCCAGGACACCTCCCACGCCCAGCTCGTCCTCTTCTCCAGGCTGTTCGGCGACGGGCACGCGGTCACCGCGGTCGGGGATCCGAACCAGTCCATCTACGGCTTCCGTGGCGCCTCCGCCGGCCAGCTCTTCCACTTTGTCCGCGAATTCCCGGTCCGGGTCGACACCGACGGCGGCACTGCAGCCGCTGGCGATGCTCCCGGCGCTGCCGGGGCTGAAGCCTCTGCCGGCGCTGCCGGCACGGACAACACCGCGCGCGGCACGGACAACACTGCGCGCTTCGCCGTCGCCCCGACGTCGTACCTCACCACCGCGTGGCGCAACGGCCGGAACATCCTCGCAGCGGCCAACGTCATCTCAGCACCCCTCAGCAGGGCCGCCGCCGCCACCGGCCCCGCCGGCGAGCGGGACACCGCCGGGAGCGTTGAGGTTCCGCCGCTGCAGCCCAGCCCGGCCGCGGTCCAGGGCCGCGTGGTGATGGGCCGCTTTGGCACCGATGAGGACGAGGCCTCGGCGATCGCGGGCGACGTGCTGAAGTTCCGGGTGACCGACTTCGACGGGTCGGCAGCGGAGCCCGAACCTCCCGCCATGGCGGTGCTGTGCCGCCGGCGCGCCCAGATGGAAGTCATCCGGCGGGAATTTGAGGTGCGCGGGATCCCCTACGAGATCGTCGGACTCGGCGGTCTTCTGGACACCCCGGAGATCGTGGACCTCGTCGCAACCCTCCGCGTGCTGGCCGATCCGGGCCGCTCGGATTCGCTGATGCGCCTGCTCGCCGGGGCGCGCTGGCGGATCGGCCCCGCGGACCTGATGGCCCTGCGGGACTGGTCCAGCTTCCTTGCCCGGCGGCGCGGCCGCCCCGGCGGCACAGACGATGACGCTGTCGCCGACGACGGCGCGGATCCTGCGGTGATCGAGGGTGACCTCACGGACGCCGCCAGCCTGGTCGAGGCCCTCGACTGGCTGCCGCGCGAAGGGTGGACCTCCGGGCACGGCCGCCAGCTCAGCCCGGAGGGGCTGGACCGGCTGCACCGGCTCGCGGCCGAACTCCGCCAGCTGCGCGGCTACATGGGTGATGACCTCACCACCCTGCTCGGCGAGGTGGAGCGGGCCATGCTTCTCGACATCGAGGTCGCCGCGCGGCCAGGCATCAGCATTCACCAGGCCCGCCGGAACCTGGACGCATTCCAGGACGCCGCCGCCGGGTTCCTGCACACCTCCCAGCGGGTGGACGTCCTGGCCTTCCTGGCCTGGCTGGAAGCCGCGGCCGCCGAGGAGAACGGCCTGGATGCCGCCGCGCCGGAAGTGAACCATGAAGCGGTGCAGCTCCTCACCGTGCACGCCTCCAAGGGCCTGGAATGGGATGTGGTGTTCGTTCCCGGACTCAACGCAGGGGCCTTCCCCAGCAGCCGGGATTCACGCTGGAGCAGCGGCAGCGCCGCACTGCCCTGGCCGCTGCGCGGGGACCGCGCGGACCTGCCGCAGTGGGACCTCGACCAGCCGGACCAAAAAGGCTGGCTCGACGCGGAGAAGGAGTTCAAGACCGCCGCTCAGGTCCACGGCGAGGCCGAGGAACGGCGGCTTGCCTATGTGGCCTACACCCGGGCCAAACACGTGCTCTGGGTGTCCAGCGCCGCCTGGGTGGGCTCGCGCGCCGGTCTGGCTGAGATGTCGCCTTTCCTGGCTGAACTCGAGGCGCTCGTTGCCGACGGCGCGGCCGGGATCCACCCCTTGTCCGTTGTGGAGGAGGCGCTGCCGGAGGAGAGCCCGCTGACCTCGGAACTGGAGGTCGCCGGATGGCCGTACGACCCGCTCGAAGGGCCAACCGATCCGCGCACCGGACACCGGCTCCGGCTGGTTCCGGGCCGGCGGGCGGCCATGCGGGCCGCCGCGGCGCGGGTGCTGCAGTCTTTGGGCTCGGAGGTGCTGATGGAGGTGGCCGGGACGGACGCCGCCGCTGGCGGTGCCACTGCCCAACCGGCCGTGCGCCGTCCGTTGCGCGGCCCGGCCGGAGGCTGGGCCCACGAGGCCGCGACCCTGCTGGAACGCCGCTCCCGCCGGACCACGGTGCAGGAAGTGCACCTGCCGGGCCACATCTCTGCGTCGACCCTGGTGGATCTGGAGGATGACGCCGGCTCGGTCGTCGCCCGGCTGCGGCGCCCGGTCCCGCGGGAACCGGGGATGTCCGCCCGCAAGGGCACCGCTTTCCACGCGTGGGTGGAGGAGTATTTCGGCGCGGCCGGCATGCTGGACCTCGGCGAGGCGGCGGGCTCAGATGACCACATCGACGCGGCCTACGGTCTGGACACCATGGTGGAAACGTTCCGCCGGTCCGAGTGGGCCAACCGCGCCCCGGCCCACGTTGAGGTACCGGTGGAAACCCGGATCGGCGACGTGGTGGTCCGCGGCCGGATCGATGCCGTCTTCCGCGATGCCGACGGCGGCTGGGACCTGGTGGACTGGAAGACCGGCCGCCGCCCGTCCGCCGCGCAACTAAAAACCAAAGCCGTCCAGCTGGCCGTTTACCGGCTGGCCTGGGCCCGGCTCAAGGGTGTCCCGGTGGAACAGGTCCGGGCGGCGTTCTACTACGTGGCCGACGATGCGGTGGTCCGACCGCACGACCTGGGCTCAGCGGAACGGCTCGAACAGATTGTCGCCGCGGCCCTCGCGAACGGCTAGCGCGGTTGCGCCTCGACGATGGCTAGCGCGGTTGCGCCTCGACGATGGCTAGCGCGGTTGCGCCTCGACCACCGTGAGGGCGGTCGTTGAGGTGGCATCCGCCGGCGGGTCAGCCGGGGAAGCGGCATTTGTGCCGGCGACTGTGCTACCGCCTGTGTCGGGGCCTGCCGCGGCCGCCGTGCCGGCCTGAATCACAGCGATCGACTTGGTTGCGGTGTCGTCGCCGGGAGCATCCTCGGTGGCCGGTTCGTCGTCGGGGATCGCCGTCACCGAAACACCGGACACCTTGCTGCCGACGGTCCCGACGCGCCCGGCGTCCACCACGCTGTCGTCCCTACCTGCCCGGTCGGCGGGTGCCGTGGCACCCTGGCCCGCTTCGAGCGGGATCGGCGCTACCTGTACTGCCGGCATTACGTCGCCGGCGGCAACGCCGGGGTTCCCGACTGCCGGGGCAACTGCCGGAGCAGCCTCGGGGCCGGCAACCGGGGCCGGCTGGGGGAGCGGCTCCACGCTGATCGGCTGCCCGCCGTGTTCGGCAACATCCTCGGCAAGGGCGGTGAGCATGGACTCGGCCTCGTCGATCATGTCCTGGTTAGCGGCCGCCAGGCCCTTGACGAGGTACTGCGCCAGGGCGAATTCGGCGGACAGGGCGGCACGCCGCAGCAGATGGGCGTCGGGCAGATCGCGCCGTGACGCGGTGTAGTGTGCCAGGACGGCGTCCACGAAGTCCTGATCGTTGGACGCGACCAGCCAGGCCATGTCATCGGCCGGGTCGCCGATGCGCAGGTCGGTCCAGCCGGTAACGGCCGTCACCCGGTCGCCGTCGACCAGCAGGTTGTCCTCGTGCAGGTCCCCGTGGACCACGCACGGGTTGAAGCGCCACAGCGAGACGTCCTCGAGGGCGTGTTCCCAGCGGCGGAGCAGCAAGGGCGGAATCTTGCCGGTGGTCGCGGCCTGGTCCAGTTCGTTGAGGCGGCGCTGGCGGAACTCATTGGGGGTGTAGCTCGGCAGATCCGCATTGCTGACCAGCGAGTGGGGCAGGTCATGGATGGCGGCGAGGGCTGCACCAATCTCGCGCGCCACGCCGGGGGATGCCGCGCCGAGTTCCTCAACGGACCTGGTCGACCCGGCCAGGTGCGAGTACACAAACGTGCTCAGCGCGCCCTGCCGGACGGTGCCGGCCACCGTGGGCATCAGGAAGGGAAGTTCGGCCCGGATGCCCGGGACGAAGGCGCGCAGCACCAGGAATTCGGTTTCCAGCCGGGCGCTGGCCTCGGGGTGGCGCGGCGAGCGGACACGCCAGCGCTTGCCTTCGGAGTCCAGGAGGAGCGCCGAATCGAAGTCTGCCGGATCGTCGGGCGCAGAGCTGACGGCAGTCGGGGTCAGTCCGGGGACTGCCGCGGTTGCCACAGCTGCCAGTTCGATTGGTTTTCTTCTCACCGTTCCACGGTAGGTTGAGCGGCGCCCAAGACAGCGATGCACCACGGCGAGTCTGAAAGATCAGCAATAAATTCCGCCCGGATACCGATCACGGAGCATCCCGCGAAGCCGCACGCCGGCCGCCCGCCGGGCACGTGCGGATGCCCACATATGCCGGCGGAAAATGTCAATTGTCGGCGGGAGTCAGTACGGTGGGTACATGAGTCTTGCGGAGTCGGCGGCACCCAAAAGCCCAGCCCAACAAAATCAAGCGCAGGAAAGTCACGCCCAGGAAAGCCCAGACCTGACCCAGTCGAACCAGGGCGCGCCGATCCCTTCGCCCGGCAGCCCGGCGGCCGACCTGCTGACGGACAACGTTCTTCCGGTGCGGCCGGCGCTGATTGACCGCGGATCCGCCGCGCGGCTGAAGCCCGGAATGCTCGCCGAGCTCCTGGAGGCCGGCACTGCACTGGCCATGGTGCTGTCCGGCCGGCAGGCACTCATCAACGGCAACGGCCTGGTCCTGCTGGATGCGGCCGAACTCGCCCGGCACCTGCGGGACACGCCCTACGCCCCGGACCAGCTGATCTACCTGGGCTCGGCCCTGCCCGGCTCGGACCTTGAGGCCGGCACGGCCCTGGTCCTCTTCCTGCTGCCACAACAGTTCGAAGTCCGGGCCGAGGAATTCGAAGCCCACATCGCCGGCATCCCCGAGGATGCACAGTGGGCGGGGTTCCGCGACGTCGCGGCCACGCTGAGCCCCACCGACACCGCCGTCTTTATCGAGGCCAGCGCCATCGCCAACTGGCACGCCACCCACACCCACTGCCCGCGCTGCGGGGCCGCCACCGAGCCGGAAGCGGGCGGCTGGGTCCGCCGGTGCCCCTCGGACGGTTCAGAGCACTACCCGCGCACTGATCCGGCCATCATTGTCACGGTCGTCGGGCCGGACGACCGGCTGCTGCTCGGCGGCGGCGGCCCCCTCGACGCCCGAAACTATTCCACCCTCGCGGGCTTCGTCGAACCGGGGGAGTCCCTGGAACAGGCCGTGGTCCGGGAAATCGGCGAGGAGGTCGGCGTGCGGGTTACCGCCTGCCAGTACCTCGGTTCCCAGTCCTGGCCCTTTCCCGCCTCGCTGATGCTCGGCTTCACGGCCACCACCGCGGACACCGAGGCCACGCCCGACGGCGTCGAGGTCACCCGGGCGCGCTGGTTCAGCCGGAGCGAACTGCAGGAAGCGGTGCTCAGCGGCGAGATCGTCATCTCCAGCAGGCTGTCCATCGCCCGGGCACTGATCGAGCACTGGTACGGCGGCCGCATCGAGGACCGCGCCGACAGCGCATGAGACCTTCGTGACACCACGCAGCGGCACCCCCGCTGCGCGGTTCCACCACCGCGGAGCATCCACCGGACACCCTCAAACGACTGAGCAGCACTCGTGAACACAGATCTCTTCCAGCCCAGCGCTTTCCCTCCCGCCCAGTCCAATGACGGCCTTCCGGAGGACGAACCCCCGGCGCCGGACAACCGCTCCCTCGAGGAGCGGATCCTCGGCGGCCTCGACGCCGAACAGCGCGAAGTTGCCAGCACCCTGCAGGGACCGATCTGCGTGCTGGCCGGCGCCGGCACCGGCAAGACCCGGGCCATCACCCACCGCATCGCCTACGGGGTGCACTCCGGCGTCTACAACCCGCAGCGGCTGCTGGCCGTCACCTTCACCTCGCGGGCAGCGGCCGAAATGCGCAGCCGCCTACGCGACCTCGGTGTCGGCAGCGTCCAGGCCCGCACCTTCCACGCCGCCGCGCTGCGCCAGCTCCAGTACTTCTGGCCGATGGCCGTCGGGGGAGTCATGCCCAACCTGCTGGACCACAAGGCCCAGATGATCGCCGAGGCGGCCCGGCGGCTGCGTCTTAGCACCGACCGCGCCTCGATCCGCGACCTGGCCTCGGAAATCGAGTGGGCGAAGGTGTCCATGCTGACGCCGGCCAACTATCTGGAAAAGGCCCAGGACCGCGGCACCCCCGGCGGGTTCGACCTGACCGCCGTTGCCCGCGTCTTCCAGTCCTACGAGGACGTCAAGACCGACCGGAACGTGATCGACTTCGAGGACGTGCTGCTGATCACTGTCGGGATCCTGCAGGAGGACCCCAAGGTCGCTGCCACCGTCCGCGAGCAGTACCGCCACTTCGTCGTCGACGAGTACCAGGACGTCTCGCCGCTGCAGCAGCGGCTGCTGGAACTCTGGCTCGGCGGCCGCGACGAGCTCTGTGTCGTCGGCGACGCCAGCCAGACCATCTACTCGTTCACCGGCGCCTCGCCGAAGCACCTCCTCGGCTTCAAGGCCCAGTACCCCGAGGCGACCGTGGTGAAGCTGATCCGCGACTACCGTTCCACCCCGCAGGTGGTGAAGCTGGCAAACGAGCTGCTGGCCGGCCGGCGCAGCGGGGGTCCCGCCGCCGATGCCGCCTGGGCCAAGCCGCTGCAACTTGTGGCGCAGCGTCCGGCCGGACCGGTTCCGCAGTTCACCGAATGCTCCGACGACGAGGCTGAAGCCGCCACCGTTGCAGTCAAGGTGCGCGGGCTCCTCGACGCAGGCACTCCGGCCAGCCAGATCGCCGTGCTGTTCCGCACCAACGGCCAGTCCGCTGCGTACGAGCAGGCCCTGGCTTCGGCGGGGATCGGCTACCAGCTGCGCGGCGGGGAACGGTTCTTTGCCCGCAAGGAAGTCCGCGACGCCATCCTGCAGCTGCGCGCCGCCACCCGGGCCGTCGCCGAGGATGCCAGCCCCCAACCGCTGGGGCAGGTGGTCCGCGACATCGTCGCCTCGCTGGGCTACACGGAAGCTGCACCGCACAACGGCGGTGCGCTCCGAGAACGCTGGGAATCCCTCGCGGCACTCGTCCCGCTCGCCGACGAACTCGTGATCAGCCGCGGAAGCCAGTTCACCCTCTCGGACTTCGTCAACGAACTCCAGGAACGTTCCCTGGCCCAGCACGCCCCGACCGTCCAGGGCGTCACCCTGGCCTCGCTGCACGCCGCCAAGGGCCTGGAATGGGACGCCGTTTTCCTTGTCGGGCTCAGTGAGGGGCTGATGCCGATCTCGTTCGCCGACAGCCCCGAATCCGTGGACGAGGAACGCCGGCTGCTGTACGTCGGGATCACCCGGGCCCGGGAACACCTGTTCCTGTCCTGGTCCACCGCACGGACCCCCGGCGGGCGCGCCAACAGGAAGCCCTCGCGCTTTTTGGACGGGTTGCGCCCCGACTCGGTGGCGAGCTCCTCGGTCCGCGGCAAGGGGGCGGCGCCTCGCCGCAAGGCTGCCGTACCGGCTACCTGCCGGGTTTGCGGGACCATGCTCTCGTCCGGCGCAGAACGCAAGGTCGGCCGCTGCAACCAGTGCCCGCCCAGCTACGAGGAGCAGACCTTCGACGCGTTGCGGCAGTGGCGCAAGGACATAGCGCTGGAAGCCGACGTTCCCGCGTTTGTGGTCTTCACCGACGCCACCTTGACCGCCATCGCCGAAGCCAAGCCCGAATCCCTCGAACAGCTCGCCACCCTTCCCGGGGTGGGACCATCCAAACTGGAGAAGTACGGCGCAGCGGTGCTGGCAGTGCTGGTCGAAAGCACCACCCTCTGATGGCCGGCAGCCAGGTATCACCGGCAGGAGCACCGCTGACCACTGCCGACGGCGCACCGGTGGAAGTGCGGCGCTCTGCCCGCCGCCGCCGGACCGTTGCCGCGTTCTGGGAAAACGGCACCGCCGTCGTCGCCATCCCTGCCTCCTTCAGCCGGGCCCAGGAACACGAGTGGGTGCACCGGATGCTCGAGAAGCTGCGGCGGCAGGGGGAACGGGGGAGCCGCGGCGCCGGACGGCGCCGTCCGCGCAGCGACACCGCCCTGGCGGCCCACGCCACCGAGCTCTCCGCCCAGTACTTCGGCGGCCGGGCAGTACCGTCCTCGGTCCGCTGGGTAGGGAACCAGAACTCCCGCTGGGGGTCCGCGACGCCGTCGGACGGGTCCATCCGGCTGTCGGACAAGCTTCAGCCCATGCCGCAGTGGGTGATTGACTATGTGCTGCTCCACGAACTCGCGCACCTGCTCGTGGCCGGGCACAACGCCGCGTTCTGGCGGCTCCTCGAGGCCTACCCGGACACTGCCCGGGCCAAGGCCTTCCTCGAGGGTGTTTCCTTCGCGACCTCCCGCGGCATTGCTCCGGACGGCGGCGACGATGACGTGGTCGGTGTCGACGCGGCGGACGCCGACTTGGCCGACATCTCCGACTAAGACCGCCGGGCCGCCGGAACGCGGGGACGCCGGTACGGCGGCACGGAAAAGCCCCGGCCGGATCAGAAGTTCCGGCCGGGGCTGCCCGCCATTTTGCTAGGACTTGGCGCTGTCGCCGTCGCCTGAAGCGTCGTCGTCAGGACCGGCTTCGCCGTCGCCGCCCGGTTTCCCGGCCTCTTCCGCCGCCGGCGTCTCCTCCGGCTCGTCGAATCCGCCGCTCAGCAGCTTCTGCAGGGCGTCGTCGACCTCGGTGTCGCTGGCCTCGGCCAGCTTGCGGCGCTGGCTGAAACCTTTCGGGTCCTCCAGATCTTCGGCGGTGGGCAGCAGATCAGGGTGCTGCCAGATCGCGTCGCGGCCTTCGGTGCCGCGTTCGTCCTTGAGCGAGGCCCACAGGGCGGCGGCCTCACGGAGCCGGCGCGGACGCAGCTCCAGCCCCACCAGGGAGGAGAAGGCATGTTCTGCCGGTCCTCCGGTGGCGCGGCGGCGCCGTACCGTCTCACGAAGTGCCGCCGCCGAGGGCAGCATCTTTTCGGTGGCGGCCCAGCTCAGTTCATCGACCCAGCCTTCCACCAGCGCGAGGGCGGTCTCCAGCTTCTCCAGCGCCTGGTCCTGGGCGGGGGTGCGCTGGGGCATGAACACCCCCTGGGAGAGGGCTTCCTGGATGCCCTCCGGGTTGCCCGGATCCAGCTCGCGGGCGAGTTCCTCGATCTTCGAGGTGTCGATGTGGATGCCGCGGGCGTACGCTTCGATCGCGCCGAGGAGATGGCCGCGCAGCCAGGGAACCTGGACAAACAGCCGGGCATGGGCGGCCTCGCGGACGGCCAGGAACAAACGGATATCGTTCTCCGGGAGGCTGAGGCCTTCGCCGAACTTCGCCACGTTGGAGGGCAGGAGCGCCATTTCAAGGTCGGCGAGGGGAACACCGATATCCGTCGAGCTGACCACCTCGGCCGACAGCGCACCGATGGCCTGGCCCAGCTGCATGCCGAAGATCGCGCCGCCCATGTTCTGCAGCATGGAGGACGCGCCGCCCATCATGGCCTTCATTTCCTCCGGCATCTGCTCGGTCATGGCGGTGGACAGCGCGTTGGCGATGCTGTTCGCGACCGGCTCGGTCAGGCGTTTCCAGGTGCCGAGTGTTTCCTCGACCCACTCGGCCCGGGACCAGGCCCGGCCGATCAGCCCGGTGGCCGGCAGGCCTGTGACCTGGTCAAGCCAGAGTTCGGCAAGCCGCAGGGCCTCGTCGACCTCGCGCGACTGCTTCGCCGTGACGGACGGGTCGGAGCCGCTCGCCGCCACCCGGCGGGCGTTCTCATGCGCCAGCTGCCAGTTGACGGGACCCTCCGAGGTGGCACTCATCATGGCCTGGACCTGGGAGAACATCTGGGCGAGGAGATTCGGATCGTCCGGAAGCCCCGCGGCCTTAGCCAGTTCCGCAGGGTCGATGTTCCCCATGCCCTTGCCGCCCATCAGGTTCTTCAGCATTTCTGCCAACGGATCCTGGGGTTCCTCGTCGCCATTGGACGGATTAAGTGGGTTGGACGTCATGATCCCGCCGATCGTCGGTGTGGGTGCTTCTCACGTTCACGGTACCGCGCGGCCAGCGGGCTGTCTGCTGAAACCCCGCCACGTTCGCTGTCGGCAAAGAGCCCGGCCGGCAGCCGAGCGCGTAGTGTTGGAAACTGGAATATTTGCAGGCGGCAGCCGCGGCGGAGGCTGCGGACGCGTTGCGCTGATCAGGGGGTCCGCAGGGTCCCCGGCGCCGGCACGGAGAGGTCCTTCATTGACGATTACCCAGGGCGGGCAGCCCGCCAGAGAGCCGGCCGCCGGCCAGCTCCGGGGCCGCCGGGCTCTCCTCGCCGGACCGCGTTCCGCGGGAAAACGGGACAACCGGTCACCAGCCATGGTTGTGTCGGGGCTGCTGGCGCTGGCGCTCGGGTTCACTGCCCTGAGCCTGCCGGTCCCGTACGTCGTGGAATCGCCTGGCCCGACCTTCAACACACTGGGCATTGACAATGGCAAGCCCGTCATCAGTGTCACCGGCCATGAATCGTTCCCCGCGAAGGGCAACCTGGACCTCACCACCGTCTACGTCGACGGCGGCCCGAACGGGCCGGTCACCGTCATGGAGGCTTTCTCGGCCTGGCTGGACGGCGCTAAAGCCGTCTACCCCGAGGAACTGATCTTTCCCACCGGGGTGACGAAGGAGCAGTCCCAGCAGGAGAGCGCGGTCGCGATGACGACCTCGCAGGAGAACGCCGTCGCCGCTGCCCTCAAGGAACTGGGCATCCCGTTTGAGCAGAAGTTGCAGATCGCCGGTGTTCCGGAGGGCTCGGCGTCCACCGGAAAGCTCCAGGAAAACGACGTGCTCGTGTCCGTCAACGGCAAGCCGGCAACAGCGCTGAGCGTCGTCCAGGACGAACTGGCGGCCGGCAACGGTGCCCCGGTGGAGGTCGTTGCCAGCCGCGACGGCGGCAACATGACCACAAGCATCACACCGACCAAGACCGCCGCCGGGCGGTTCATTCTCGGGGTACTGCTGCAGTACCAGTTCACGTTCCCCTTTGACGTCAAGATCTCCCTGGACAAGGTGGGCGGCCCGAGCGCCGGAATGATGTTTGCCCTGGGCATCGTGGACACCGTCACCGCCGGCGACCTCACCGGCGGCAAGCACGTCGCCGGAACCGGGACCATCACCCCCGACGGCGCCGTGGGCCCGATCGGCGGCATCAGCCAGAAGATGCACGGCGCCCGCTCCGGCGGCGCCACCCTGTTCCTTGCCCCGGCCGCCAACTGCGACGACGTCGTCGGGCATATTCCGGACGGATTGCAGGTGGTTCGGGTCGAGAAGCTGGCCGATGCACGGCAGGCCGTGGAACTGGCCGCGTCAGGGGCCGACACATCGGGCCTTCCGGCCTGCTCCAGCCACTAGACTGGCCGCGGAACTAAGATCCGCCGCCACTCGTGGCACCTATGACGGCTTCGCCGCCCAGCTGGGGTGAGGCCGACAGTCGCTTCACGGCAGCAACTTCGAGTTCCGGCCAGGAAGCGCCGCACTGATAACTAAAAACCAGTTACTGTCGACCAGCTATGAGGTACCGAGTTTGTCCCGTCCAGCCAGCCCAGTCCCGCCCGGAAGACCCCAGCAACGACGAGGCGCACTGACGCCGACGTTGATTGTTGTCGCCTTGATTGTGGTCGGCTTCATCTTCTTCGCCAATGTCTGGACGGACGTCCTCTGGTACCAGCAGCTGGGCTTCTTCGAAGTCTTCCTGATTGAGAACCTGGCACGGATCGTCATCTTCCTGGCCGGCTTCGCGCTGATGTTCACGGCCGTCTTCTTCGCCATCCGGATCGCCTACCACGCCCGCCCGGTCTACGCGCCGGACTCGGACATCCGGGATAACCTCAACCGGTACCAGGTCCAGCTTGAACCGGTCCGCCGCGTCGTCATGATCGGCCTGCCCATCCTCTTCGGGCTGTTCGCCGGAAGCGCCGCGGCCAGCCAGTGGCAGAAGGTACTCCTGTTCCTGAACCAGGAGTCCTTCGGCCAGCAGGATCCGCAGTTCAACCTGGACATCAGCTTCTACCTGATGACCCTGCCGTTCCTGGGCTTCGTTTCCGGATTCCTGATCAGCGTCATCATCGTCGCCGGCATCGCGGGCATCCTGACCCACTACCTGTACGGCAGCATCCGGATCATGGAGCGCGGCATCTTCACCAGCCGCGCAGCGCAGATCCATCTCGCCGTGTCCGGTGCCGCTTTCCTGTTGCTGCTGGCCGTCAACTTCTGGCTCGACCGCTACTCCTCCGTGCAGAACAGCGGCGGCCGCTGGGCCGGTGCGCTGTACACGGACGTTAACGCCGTCATCCCCACCAAATCCATCCTGGCCGTGGCCGCGGCCCTCGTCGCGGTGCTCTTTATTGTCGCTGCCGTGATCGGCAAGTGGCGGCTGCCTGTCATCGGGACCGCCATGCTGGTCATCACCTCGATCCTGGCAGGCGGCGTCTACCCCTGGGTGATCCAGCAGTTCCAGGTCCGCCCGTCCGAGCAGACACTGGAGAAGAAGTACATCGAGCGCAACATCGCCATGACCCGCTCGGCGTACGGTCTGGATAAGATCCAGGAGACCCGGTACAACGCCACCACGAACGCCACCACAGGCGCCCTGGCTCCCGATGCGCAGACCACCGCCAACATCCGGCTGCTGGATCCGAACCTGATTTCCGACGCTTTTTCCCAGCTCGAGCAGTACCGGCCGTATTACCAGTTCCCCAGCGCCTTGAACGTGGACCGGTACGAGATTGACGGCAAAATCCAGGACACCGTCATTGCCGTCCGCGAACTCAACCCGGACGGGCTGAGCGCCAACCAGCAGTCCTGGCTGAACCGGCACGTCGTCTACACCCACGGCTACGGCGTCGTCGCCGCCAAGGGCAACAAGTTCACCGTCGACGGCAAACCCGATTTCCTGCAGTCCGGAATCCCGTCCACCGGCGTGCTCGGCAATGATTCGACCTACCAGCCGCGGGTCTACTTCGGTGAGGACTCGCCGGACTACTCCATCGTCGGAGCCCCTGATGGCGCGGTCAACCGTGAGCAGGACCGGCCCGCCGCCAAGGAAGGCGACGGCGAAACGCAGTACACCTTCACCGGCGACGGCGGTCCAAACGTGGGCGGCTTCTTCAACAAGATCCTTTACGCGATCAAGTTCCAGTCTTCGGACCTGCTGCTCTCTGACGGCGTAAACCCCGAATCCCAGATCCTCTACGACCGCAATCCCCGGGAACGCGTCGAAAAGGTTGCCCCGTACCTCACCGTGGACGGCAACGCGTACCCCGCCGTTGTCGACGGACGGGTGAAGTGGATCGTGGACGGTTACACCACCAGCCAGTACTACCCCTACTCCCAGCAGGAGCAACTCTCCGAGGCCACGGCAGACTCGCAGACCACGGCAGGGCGGACGGCCACCCTGCCAAACACGTCCGTCAACTACATCCGCAACTCGGTCAAAGCCACCGTGGATGCCTACGACGGGAAGGTGACGCTCTACGCGTGGGACGACCAGGACCCGATATTGAAGGCCTGGCAGAACGTCTTCCCGTCTTCGCTGAAGCCCTTCTCGGAGATGTCCGGGGCAGTCATGAGCCACGTCCGCTACCCGGAAGACCTGTTCAAGGTCCAGCGGGAACTCCTGGGCCGTTACCACGTCACCCAGGCGGACAACTTCTACACCAACAATGACGCCTGGAGCGTCCCGAACGACCCGACCGTCCAGAACGACGTCAAGCAGCCGCCGTACTACATGTCGCTCAAGATGCCGGACCAGGACAAGCCGGCCTTCCAGTTGACGTCATCCTTTATCCCGCAGGTAGTCAATGGCAACGCCCGCAACGTGCTGTACGGCTTCCTGGCCGCAGACTCCGATGCGGGAAACGAGAAGGGTGTGAAGGCAGAAAGCTATGGCCAGCTCAGGCTCCTGCAGATCCCGCCGGAAGCCAACGTCCCCGGCCCCGGCCAGGCGCAGAACAAGTTCAACTCTGACCCCACTGTGTCGCAGGCGTTGAACCTGCTGCGCCAAGGGGCCTCGGCGGTCCTCAACGGCAACCTGCTCACGCTCCCGGTCGGTGGGGGAATGGTCTACGTGCAGCCCGTCTACCTCCGGTCCACCGGGGAGACGTCCTACCCGACACTGCAGCGGGTCCTCGTGGCGTTCGGCGATAAAATCGGATTCGCACCGACGCTGGACGAGGCCCTGAACCAGCTGTTCGGTGGTGAGTCGGGAGCCAGCGCCGGCGACTCCGCCAACAACGGCCAGACGCCGGCAACACCGGGCACCCCGGCGGTTCCGGGCAGCACCGACGCCAAGGCCGAGCTGAAGGCGGCCCTCGAGGAGGCCAACGCTGCCATCAAGGCCGGCCAGGAGGCCCTCGCGAAGGGCGACTTCGCCGCGTACGGCGAGCAGCAGAAGAAGCTCTCCGCGGCCCTGCAGCGTGCAATCGATGCGGAAGCCCGGGTCGCCGCGACACCGGCTTCGTCGGACACCCCGACGCCGGGGGCCACCACCCCGTCGGCCACCCCGACGCCGGGGGCTACCACCCCGGCGGCAACCCCGGCGCCCACGCCGAGCAGCTGACGAACGGCCCGTCCCTGCGGGTCTAACTGATGCACGGCCGAAGGCCGGGTCCGGCGCTCTCTGGAGCTCGTACCCGGCCTTTGCCGTGGATCCCCTTTCCTGCCCGGAGTGGCCAGGGCGCGGCGAGACCCACATCACGCCCCCTCGATTTGGCCTCAAGTTCACCGGCAGGTAGAGTTGATCTTGCGACGCGGGGTGGAGCAGTTCGGTAGCTCGCTGGGCTCATAACCCAGAGGTCACAGGTTCAAATCCTGTCCCCGCAACTGAAGAGAAGGTCCGGAACACTGGAAACAGCGTTCCGGACCTTCTGCTTTAAGGCAACACCACGGGCCGGCGTTGGGTGTGGGGACCGCGGGCTGCCCGGTGGTTCGGACGGACCCAAAAGTAGGGTAGTGTTGATCAAGCGACGCGGGGTGGAGCAGTTCGGTAGCTCGCTGGGCTCATAACCCAGAGGTCACAGGTTCAAATCCTGTCCCCGCAACTGAAGAAGAACAGAAAGGCCCGGATCTGATGATCCGGGCCTTTCTTTTGCGTTGGATTGGGGATGGGTCTACGCCCATATGTACTCTTCGGCAATTGCCCCGTCGCGCCATTTCGCGACCGTGACCATGCGGCTGCCATCCTCGAACTCGCCGATGACACAGGTCCACTCACCGGATCCGAACGCGATCGGGTGGGAGGTGATCGTTGGCGGAGTGCCACCGACGGAATCGACGAAGGCCTTCATCGCGGCAATGTGTTCCTCCACCCCCCGCGTGGTTTCCTGGCCCTTCCAGTCCACGAGAACGTCATCGGTGTGATGGTGGGCAAAAACGCCGTCCCAGTCGGCCTTGTTCCAACCGTCGAAGTCGAGATCGTCCATTCCCTTGAGGTTCGGGTTAACCTGCTCGTCGTGCATGGCTTCCTCCTTCTCGAAAGCGCCTCGACCACGGTTTCCGGTCGCGCCGCCTCGCCATTCCTGTGCCTGACCCGATCAGCCTAATGGCGCGGTAAACGACGAACAATAGCCCGGGGGGTGCCGCAGCCAGGGGTCCGCAGCTTGCGTAGACCGGTCCGGCGGGCGGCCGCTGTCACTCAGGGCGGCCGACGACGACCTGAGCGGGACTGTGCGTGATGTAGCCGTTGAGCCAGGAAAACAGTGCGCGGACCTTCTGCTGGAATCCGGACAGGAGGGCGAGGTGCACCAGCAGCCAGGACACGAAAGCCAGCGGCCCCTGCAGCTGGATGCGCTTACGGCCGATCTCGGCGACTGCGGCGCCCCGGCCGATCATCGCCATGTATCCCTTGTCGACGTATTCGAAGGGCCGCCGGTCACCGCCGGTGAGGTCGGCATGGATGTTGTGGGCCGCCCACTTGCCGGCCTGCTGCGCGACGGAGCCGAGTTGCGGCAGTTTGGCCCCGGTTGAATCGGTCATGTTGGCCGCGTCGCCGAGGACATAGACGTCCTCGTGATCCGGTGCGGTCAGGTCCGGACGGACATCGATGCGACCTCCCCGGCCCTGGGCCAGGCCGGAGCCGGCAATCATGTCTCCGGCTTTCAGTCCACCGGCCCACACCACGACCCGGCTGGGGATGGTGGTTCCGTCGGCGAGCGTCACGCCGTCAGCGCGGACTTCCGTGACGCCGGATCCCAGGTGCAGCCGGACCCCGATCTTCGTCAGGCGTTTCCTGGTGTAGTCCTGAGACTTTTCCGAAAATGCATTCAGTACCACCGGGACCATATCCACCAGATGGACGCGGCACCGTGCTGCGAGTTCCGGCGAAAAGTACTTAGGCACCACGAACTTGACGTTTTCCGCCATGGCGCCGGCGGTCTCCACGCCTGTCGGGCCGCCGCCGATGACGACCACGTCCACGGAGCCGCCGGACTCCCGGTCGGCCTGGTCCAGCAGTTGGGTCAGCCGGGCACCCAGCCGCGTCGCGTCGGTGACTGAATACAGTGGAAAAGCATGCTCCTCCGCGCCCGGCGTATTGAAGAAGTTCGGCACAGCGCCTGCCGCCAGGACGAGGATCCGCGCCGTGAATGTTTCGCCGTCGACGGTCGTGACGGCGCGGCTGGCCGCATCGACGGATGCCACCTTCGCAGTGAGCACCCGCACCGTCTTGAGGCGGCGGAATACGGATCGAAGCGGCCGGGCTATGGCCGATACCCCGATCTGTGACGTCGCGACCTGGTAAAGGAGAGGCTGGAACTGGTGGTAGTTGTTGGAATCAATGAGCAGGACCTGGACGCCCTTGCGCCCTAATTCCTTGGCAGCCGTCATGCCGGCGAACCCGGCCCCGACCACGATGACCTGATAGTTGTCCTCCATCCGAGCAACCTACCCCACCTGCCGTTGGTGCAACAGGGGTGGGGCGGCACCGGACGCCGGCTAGCTGTCCTTGAGCCGCTGGTAGGTCTCGAGCGCCCGGGCGCGGGACTCCGGCAACCCGACGATCGGATCCGGGTAGCCGGCGGACGGGCCGGCCGCCTTCCACGGTTCGTGGATCACCTTGTCGTCCAGCCCGGCGAGCTCCGGGAGGTACTCGCGGAGGTAGCGGGCGCCGGCGTCGAACTTCTTGCTCTGGGTGACGGGGTTGAAGATCCGGAAATACGGCGAGGCGTCAGCGCCGGATCCTGCCACCCACTGCCAGTTCGCCGGGTTGCTCGCGGCGTCGGCGTCCACCAGGGTGTCCCAGAACCAGGCCTCCCCGAGCCTCCAGTCGGCCAGCAGGTTTTTCACCAGAAAACTCGCGGCAGCCATCCGGACGCGGTTGTGCATCCAGCCGGTCTGCCAGAGTTGGCGCATTCCGGCGTCTACGAGCGGATAGCCGGTGCGGCCCTGCTGCCAGGCCTCGAGTTCGGTGCCGGAGGGCGTCTGCCAGGCGAAGCGGTCGAACTCCGGCCGGTAATTCCGCGTGGCCAGTTCCGGGTTTTCGTAGAGCAGCTGCCAGCAGAACTCGCGCCAGCCCAGTTCGGAACGGAAGATCCCGACATCGGCCGGGGCGCTGTGCGGAAAGCGTTCGCGCAACGCGTGCCAGATCCGGAAGGGGCTGATTTCGCCGAAGCGCAGGTGCGCGGAAAGCCGGCTGGTCCCCTCGGTGCCCGGAATGTTCCGTCCGGTGCCGTAGTCCGCTGCGGGTCCGTCGAGGAAGTCCTCCAGGCGCCGGTGGGCCCCGGCTTCGCCGGGCTGCCAGGTGGCGGCGAGGCCGGCGCTCCAGTCCGGCGTGTGGGGGAGCAGTTCCCAGCTGTCGAGGGCGTCCCCGGCCGGGAGCGTGCCCGACGCGGCTACCGCAGGGGCCGGAAGGTACTCCGGAGCATCCAAGGGGTGGCGGGGCTCGTTGCCGTCGAGGCAGGCCCGCCAGAAGGGCGTGAAGACCTTGTACGGTCCGCCCGCACCGGTCCGCACCGTCCAGGGCTCGAACATCAGGTTGGCCTGGAAGCTGGTCGCGGTGGGACCGCGTTCGGCGGCCCAGTCCTTGATGCCCGCGTCCACGCAGCGTTCGGGTCCGCCGTAGCGGCGGTTCCAGAGCAGCGACGAGGCCCCGGTTTCGAGTGCGAGGTCGCGGATGATGTCCGCGGCCGGGCCGCGGCGCAGCAGCAGCCGAGATCCGGTGGCCTCCAGCGCGGCGGCAAGGTCCGTCAGCGAGTGGTGCAGCCACCACTTCACGGCACCGCCGAGGGGCCGCACACCAGGGGAGACCTCGTCCAGCACATAGACGACCGTCAGCGGCCGCCCCAGCGAAGCCGCTTCACTCAGAGCCGGGTTGTCGTCCAGCCGGAGATCATCGCGGAGCCAGACGAGGGTCGAAGACAGGGTTCCGGAAGACATGGATCCACGGTACACGCGGAGCGGGACAACGGAGCAAGGACAACGGAGGCCGGGCCCGTCCGTGGACGGTCGGGCCCGGCCTCGTCGGTCCGGTGTCAGGATTCCGGCGGAACGCGCCGGCGAGAGCCTACAGCTTGTCGAAGTCTGCTTCCTCGACGGTGCTGCCGGAGGTGCGGCCTTCACCGGCACCGATGGCGGCGGGGGACACTCCGGATTTCAGTGCGGCGAGCCGGGCCTCGATCTCGGTCTGCTCGCCGAGGTCCTCCAGCGAGTTGAACTGTGCGTCCAGGCTGGAGGCGGCGAGCTCCTGCTGGCCTCGGACCTTGGCTTCTTCGCGGCGGATCTTCTCTTCGAAGCGGCCCACCTCGGACGTGGGATCCATGAAGTCGATGCTCTTCATGGCATCGTGCACCTGGGTCTGGGCCGCGGCGGTCTTGGAACGGGCCACCAGTTCGTTGCGCTTGCTGGTGAGCTCGTTAAGCTTGCCCTTCATCTGGCCCAGGCCGTTCTTGAGCTTCTCCACCACCTCTGCCTGGGAGGCGATGCTCGGCTCGGCGGACTTTGCCTCGTTTTCCGCGGACATCTGGCGCTGCAGCGCCACCTTGGCGAGGTTGTCGAACTTTTCGGCGTCGCCGACGTCGCCCTTGGCCCGGTATTCGTCAGCCTTGCGGGAGGCAGCGAGGGCCTTGTTGCCCCAGTCCTGGGCGTTCTTGATGTCCTCGTTGTAGTCATCCTGGAGCATCCGCAGGTTGCCGATGGTCTGCGCCACGGCCGACTCGGCTTCAGCGATGTTGTTGGTGTAGTCCCGGACCATCTGGTCCAGCATCTTCTGCGGGTCCTCCGCCTGGTCCAGCAGGGAATTGATGTTGGCTTTCGCCAGCTGCGCCATGCGGCCGAAAATGGACTGCTTCATGGTGTTACCTTTCGTCCTGCTCAGTGGTGCCCACTGAATTTCGGTGAACAGTGAAATGTACCGCTTCTATCCGCCGGCCGGAACGTTCCCGCCGGCGCCTAGTCTGTGTGCCCGGTGTGGTGGGCCAGTGCCCGTCTAGAAGTCGCCGCCGCCGCCGAAGTCGCCGCCCCAGCCGCCGCCGGAATCGCCGCCGCCGCCGCCCCATCCGCCGCCGCCCCAGCCGCCGCCGGAATCGCCGCCGCCACCACCGAGGCCGCCCCCGCCGCCGTGCAGGATGGAGTTGATCAGGATGCCACCCAGGATGGCGCCGCCGAGGCCGCCGCCCCCGCCGCCGCCGAACATTCCGCCCCGGCCGTAGCCCTGGTTGGCGTAGCCGCCGAAGTGGTCGACGTCGGACTGCGCCAGCTGAGCGGCCTGCGCCGCCAGCCCGTGCGCCTGCTGGGCGTACTGCAGGGCAGTGACCGGATCGGTGCGGGAGATGGACAGTGCGTAGTCCAGGTTCCGCTGGGCCTCAGCCAGGCGGGTTCGGGCTTCGGTGCCCACGCCGCCGCGGCGGGCCGTGATGTAGTCCGAGGTGGCACTGATCTGCGCCTGCGCGGACATGATGCTTTGCTGCAGCGATGCCTGCGCACGGCGGATCTGTTCCTGCTGGTCGCGGATGCCGGACAGGGCCGCATCCAGCGACTGGTGGGCGGTCTCGACCCGCTCCAAGGTGGCGATCGGATCGATCTTGCCGCCCTGGATTTCGGCCTTGACCCGGGCCAGCGCGGCTTCGACCGCGGCGACCGGCCCGGCCAGCTCGGGGTGCGCCCCGGACTGGATCAGCGCCCGGGCCTGGGCCAGGTCCTGGGAGGTGTCGACGACGGCGGACTCCAGGCCGGTGCGCGCCCCATCGAGGTTGCCGGCGACCTTGGTGATGGCGCCGATCAGCACGTTCGTCTGGTGCAGGCTCTCTTCCGCTGCCCGGACGGCGACGGCGGCGAGCCCGCGTTCGCCGGCGGTGAGTTTCTCCTGGGCGGTGACGGAGGCGTTCTGTACGAACGCGAGCCGTTCCTTGGCCTGGCTGATGTTGTCGGACACCTGCACCAGCGCGCTCTCGGCGTATTTGCCGCGCAGCTCGGTGAGAGAACCCTCGGCGCTGGCGATCCTGGCTTCCGCCTCACCCGCGCCGGCGCTGACCGCGGCCAGGGCCTGCGGGGCATTTTTCTCCAGCTCCCGCAGTGAATCGAAGTCAGCCTTCTGCTCCTGTAGGGAGGCCAGTGCGGCCTCGGAACGGCGGATGATCTCCGTCAGCCAGGCCCGCTGCTGCTCCTCGGTGTCGGGGATGTGGTCATCGAGCTGCTGCTGCAGTTTGAAGGATTCGGACATGTGGCCCTTGGCGTCCTGCAGCGCCTTCGTGAAGTTCCCGACGGCGGCGTCGCCGTACTGTGCCTGCGCGAAGCCCAGCTCCTGCTCACTGGATTTGATGGCGTCGTCCGCCTCGATCAGGAGTGAGCCGCTCTTCCGGCGCAATTCCTCGACAGTGAGCCCGGCCAGCGGATCCAGCTCGGCACCCTGCGGTCCTCCGGCGCCGGCTGCCACGGAAGCCTTCTTGCGGCGGTTGCGGAGGTAGAGGTAGGTGCCCGCGCCGCCCGCCGCGACGACACCCACGCCCACCAGCACGGCATTCCCGGCGCCGCCCTGGGAAGGGACGGTGCCCTTGCCGCCGCCGGCGGCATCACCGATGGCAGCGGCGCTATCGATGGCCGCCTGGGCGTAGTCACCGTTGCGAAGGTTCGGGTCAACTGCGCTGGTCACAATGGTGTCGCGCTGGGCGTTCGTGATCTTGCTGTTGGATGGCTTGCTTAACTGGTACTGGCGGGTTTCCGTGGCCACCGACAGCAACATGGCATTGGGGCCCAGGTTTGCCTTGTCCGCCACAGCAGCGGCCCAGGCAACCCGGTCGGCGGGGTTCTCGAACTTCTTTACGTACACGACGTGGAACGTCATGGCGTGATCGGTACCGAGCTGCTTGATGGCCTGTTCGACGTCGCCCTTCCGGTCGCCCAATACGCCGGCGGAGTCAACGATTTTCGTGACGGGGTCGAGTGTCACCGGGCTCTCGGCGAGAACCGGAGCGGCGGGAAACGCCAGCAGTCCGGCGAAGCCAAGAGCGGCGAGGAGACGTTTATAGGTAGACCGCATGTGCAACCCTTCGGCACTTCTGCGACCAGTTCGGGCCGAACCGGTCGTCACAGAATGCAGCAGCGCCCCCACGCAGATGTAAAGCCGCAGGTCGCTGTGGCAATTCCATTTGATTCTATGGTGCACCCCATTGGCCGTCCACCGGGGGGAATATGCCACCAGCGAAAAGCGCTTACCCTTGGAAATAACGCCGCAGCAGCTCTGGCAGTAGCGCCTTCGGGCGTTCAGTAACCTCCCAGCAAACGTCCGCTCTAGTATCAGTGAGATCCTCCATAGTTAATACAAACGAGGATGAAAGGAAGTCTTATGACTGAGAACCCAGCGCAGGGCCCGTCACCAGAGGACAGGGAGCCGGCCGCGCCGAACGAGGGCACTTCAGAGCGCCCCCAGGTGGCCCCGGCGCCGGACTCAGCGCACGAGAATCCGACCCTCCGGCTCGACCGGGCAGCGGACCAGGCCCCGCAGCCGGTCTACCCCCAGCACCAGCCCTCCTATGGCGGCCCCCAGACACCGCAGACCCAGCAGTTCGGTGGCCCGCAGGAGCACGTTCAGCAGGGCCAGGCTTCCGGCCAGCCGAACCCGCAGGGGAGCCCCGGGTACGGCCAGGCGCCCTACGGCCAGGGCCCCTACGGCCAGCAGCAGCACGGCGGCTTCGGCGGCAACCAGCCCGCGTCGCCGTACGCTTCCAACGCTGCCCACGCCCCAAAGCGCAAGGCTGCCTTCGGCGTCCCGACCCTGGTGGCCAGCATCCTCGCCGCCGGACTCGTGGGCGGCGGGGTGGTCGCCGGCACCACCCAGCTGTTGGGGGAGCGGGCGATCACGTCCACGGGTTCCACGGGCAGCAGCCAGGCCGGCCCGGTCATCGTAAACAACAAGGATGACGTGAACGCGATCACCGCGGCCGCGGTGAAGGCCACTCCGAGTGTGGTGACCATCAAGGCCACGAACGGCAGCGAGGGCGGCACCGGCTCCGGCATCATCCTGGACGGCGAGGGCCACGTCCTGACCAACACCCACGTCGTCACCCTCGACGGCACAGCGGCGAACGCCGCGATCGAGGTCCGGCTCAGCGACGGCAAGGTCTACAGCGCCAAGATCATCGGCACGGATCCGCTGTCGGACCTCGCTATTGTCCAGATCCAGAACGCTTCCGGGCTCGTCCCGGCAGTCCTGGGCGACTCCAGCAAGCTGAACGTCGGCGACACCGCCGTCGCGATCGGTTCGCCGCTGGGCCTCACGGGAACCGTGACTGACGGCATCGTGTCGACCCTGAACCGAACCATCAGCGTCGCCTCGTCGGCCGCTCCCAAGAATGAAGCGGACAACTCCCAGGGCGGCGACCAGGGCTTCCAGTTCGCACCGCCGGACGGCGGCCAGGGCCAGGCCACGGCCGGCCAGGGCAGCATCTCGATCAACGTGATCCAGACCGACGCCGCCATCAACCCCGGCAACTCCGGCGGCGCCCTGGTTAACACCAAGGGCGAGATCATCGGCGTGAATGTCGCTATCGCCTCGGCCGGCGGCGACTCCTCGGCCAGCGGGAACATCGGCGTTGGCTTCAGCATTCCGATCAACCACGCCAAGCGGATCGCCCAGGAGATCATCAGCACCGGCAAGGCCACACACGGCCAGTTCGGCGTGAGCGTGAAGCAGAAGACCGCAAGCTCCTCAGGTTCCGGCTTCTCCGTCGGCGCCGAAGTCGCCACGGTCGAGCCCGGCTCCGCTGCCGACAAGGCCGGCGTCAAGGTCGGCGACGTCGTGACGAAGTTCCAGGATCTCACCGTCAGTGATCCAAACCAGCTCACCGCCGCCGTGCGTGAGCAGCCCGCAGGGGCATCGGTGAAGGTCACCGTACTCCGCGGCGGCAAGGAACAGCAGCTCGACGTGACCCTCGGCGCAGCCGCCGAGCAGTAGGGCAGCGCACAGCGTTCCGACCCGAAGGCCGGGCAGCACGGTGGCGGTTTCAAGCCGTCAGGTGCCACCCGGCCTTCGCCGTGCGCCGCGCCGGCTGTGCGCTCTGCCGGCTGTGCGCTCTGTCCGGCAGGCACTTCGCCTGCCGCGAACAGCGCCGGCCTGACACAGCGCTTAACCCGGTCCGCGCCGGCGAGCCCCGATATGGTTAGCTAGGAACAAACCCGGCACCCCCGGGTGCTCCGTGGCCACGACCCACCCGGCTGGCTGTCCACCGCATGGAAGGCTGCTGTCAATACAGTGGAAGAGACTCTGAAGATCATCGTGCTGGTCAAGCACGTCCCTGACGCGCAGTTCGACCGGCACCTCACCGGCGAGGGCAACACCACGGACCGCGCCGAGAGCATCCTGTCTGAACTGGACGAGTACGCCCTTGAGGCCGCACTCCAGCTAATCGAGGCCCGCGGCGGCGAAGCGGCCGGCAACAAGGTCATCGCGCTGAGCATGGGACCCGCCGGTGCCGTCAACGCGGTGAAGAAGTCACTGCAGATCGGCGCCAGCGAGGGCGTCCACCTCAGCGATGATGCGCTGGCCGGTTCCGACGCCGCCGCTACCTCGCTGGCGCTCGCCGCCGCCATCCGCCACCTGGGTGCGGACACCCCCGTCGACCTCATCCTCACCGGCATGGCCTCCACCGACGGCGAGACCTCGCTGGTCCCGGCGCAACTCGCGGAACGCCTGGGCGTGCCGCAGCTCACCTTCGCGGCCGCTCTCGAACTCGACGGCGGCCGGCTCACGGCCCGCCGCGACGGCGATGCCCACTCCGACACCATCGAGGCGACGCTGCCCGCCCTCGTCTCGGTCACCGACCAGGTCAACGACCCCCGGTACCCGAATTTCAAGGGCATCATGGCGGCCAAAAAGAAGACCATCACGACGCTGAGCCTTGCCGACATCGGCGTCGACCCGGCGAAGGTCGGACGGTCCGGGTCCTGGACCGCCGTCGAATCCGCTGAACTGCGCCCGGCACGCACCGCCGGTACCATCATCACCGACGAAGGCGACGCCGGTATCAAACTGGTTGAGTTCCTGGCCAACCAGAAGCTGCTCTAAGGGGATTCTCGAACATGGCAAAAGTACTGGTATTCATCGACAACCCCGGCCAGGCGCTGAAAAAGCCCAGCCTGGAGCTGCTCACCATTGCCCGGTCCCTGGGCGAGCCTGCGGTGGCCTTCAACGGCGAGCTGCACGACGACGTCGCGGCCACCCTGGCCGCGTACGGCGCGCAAGCGCTCTACCGGCCCTCGGCGGCGGACCTGGACGACTACCTCGTCGGCCCCAAGGCCTCCTACCTGGCCGCCGCGGTGCAGACCGCCGGTGCCACCGTGGTGCTGACCGAGAACTCGGCGGAGGCCAGGGAAATCGCTGCGAGACTCGGCATCAAGCTTGGAGCCGGCGTCATCACCGACGTCGTCGCGGTGGACCCGGACGGAACAGCCCACAAGTCCGTGCTGGCCGGTTCCTACATGACGACGGCGAAGGCCACGACACCGGTCGCCATCCTGACCGTCAAGGCCAACAGCATCACGCCGGAACCCGCCGTCACGGGCACCGCGCCGGCCTCCGTCACCGTGGAGGTGCCGGAAGCTGCCACCGCGGCCGCGGCTAGAATCACCGCGCGCAATGAGAAGGCAGCCAGCGGACGCCCGGACCTTGCCGAGGCCCGGATCGTTGTGGCCGGCGGCCGTGGCGTCGACGGGAACTTCGGCCCGGTGGAAGACCTCGCCGACGCCCTCGGTGCGGCCATCGGCGCTTCCCGCGCCGCAACGGACGCCGGCTGGATCGGCCACGACGCGCAGATCGGCCAGACCGGAAAGACCGTTTCGCCCCAGCTGTACATCTCGGCAGGCATCTCGGGGGCCATCCAGCAGAAGGCCGGGATGCAGACCGCCAAGGTGATCGTCGCGGTGAACAAGGATGCGGAGTCGCCCGTGTTCGAGATCGCCGACTTCGGCATCATCGGGGACCTCTTCCAGGTCCTGCCGCAGGCCACCGCCGAAATCAAAAAGCGCCGGGGCTGAGTCCTTGAGCACCGCCGCCGCGCAGGCGCGCAGCCCGTTCGATCCGGACCACCACCGGATCGAGCGGGTGCTTTGTTTCGCCGCGCACCCGGACGACATCGACTTCGGCGCCGCCGGCACGATCGCGGCGTGGACCGCCGCGGGCGTGCAGGTCAGCTACTGCATCATGACCGACGGCGACGCCGGCGGCTTCGACCCGGGGCAGCGGGACGAGATCGTCCGCCTGCGGAACGAGGAGCAGCGCCGGGCCGCCGGCCTGGTCGGGGTGACCGACATTCACTACCTGCATGAGCGCGACGGCTACCTCGAACCCACGCACGGCGTGATCCGCGACGTGGTGCGCCTGATCCGGCAGCTCCGGCCCGACGTCGTGCTCTCGATGCACCCGGAACGGAACTGGAATCGGATCCAGAAAAGCCATCCCGACCATCTGGCCGTGGGGGAGGCGGTGACGCGGGCGGTGTATCCGGCGCTGGAGAACCCGTTTGCGTACCCGGAGCTGGCCGCGGCAGGCCTGGCGGCGTACAAGTTGCCATGGCTCTGGCTGTATGCCGGGCCGGAAGAACGCGAGAACCACTTCGTGGACGTGACGGACCGGATCGAGCCCAAACTCGCCGCAATCCACGTCCACGTCAGCCAGCACCCCGACATCGAGGCGATGGACCGGACGGTCCGCGGATTGATGCTCCGGACTGCTGAGCGGGGCGGACTGCCCGCGGGCCGCAGCGCCGAGGCCTTCCACGTCGTCCCAGTCAACGGCCCGGAGACCATCGCCGGCTTTTAGTCTTGCCCGCGGACGTCCTCTTCCCATAAGCTAGCCCCAGTTTAAATCATATTTATTGAGGAAGGCAGACTTTGATGGCGAAGACTGCGCAGCACCCTGTTGTCGTCGTGATGGGCGTCTCCGGATCCGGAAAGTCCACCGTGGCCGGCCTGCTGGCCGACCGGCTGGGATGGGATTTCGCCGAAGGCGATGATCTGCACCCTGCAGCCAATGTGGCCAAGATGCTCGCCGGCCAGCCGCTGACGGACGAGGACCGCTGGCCCTGGCTGGCGAGCATCGCGGGCTGGATCCGGGCGCACACCGAATCCGGCACGCCGGGCGTCATCACGTGCTCGGCGCTGAAGAAGCGTTACCGGGATGTCCTGCGCGGCGAGGGCGTCGTGTTTGTGTTCCTCGACGGCAGCAGGGACCGGATCTCGGACCGGCTGGCACTGCGGCTCGGGCACTTTATGCCCCCGGCCCTGCTCGAGTCCCAGTTCGAGGCCCTCGAAGCCCCCACGGCGGACGAAAACGCCATTACTTTGAGCGTCAGTTCGGCACCGACGGACGAAGCGCAGGAAATCATCGACCGGCTCCAGCTCGCCGCCGGCAACACCGGCCGGCCGTAGCCAGCCAGTTTCTTCGCCGTCATGTGGGGACAATCTTGCTTTAAGCACGGGCTTTAAACGCGAACCGCGCCGGCCCTGAACCCGCGGGAGGGTTCCGGGCCGGCGCGGCTGTATCAGGTCGCGGACCAGACGCTAGGCGCCCAGCGGGGCCTCGGCCACGGTTGGCGTGGTCGGCGACGGCGAACCGCCGGTCGGTTCCACCGTGATGCCCAGGGCTGCAGCAATGTGGACGCCCTTGACGACGGCCGGCTTGGAAAGTGCTTCCGCATCCATCAACCCCTGGGACACCGGGGCCGAGCCGTCCTTGGGGATCAGCCACATCTGATAGACCTTGCCCGGCGGCGGAGCCGGGACGTCGTTCATCTTGACGACGATCGCGTCCTTCGAGGTCGACAGGGACACGGTGGCCGTGCCGCCGCCGGTGACGTTGACGGTCGCCTGCCGCACGTCGCCGGCCTGCAGGACCTGGTTCAGCGGATCGTTCTGGTTTGCCATGTAGGCCCCGACACCGACGCCGCCCAGGGCGATAACAGCGGCAGCGGCTACGCCGACCAGCCAGTTGCGCATTCCCTGCGGCCGGCGTCGTTCGTCCCGGCGCTTGCGGGCGGCGCCGAGCTCGTCGCTGACGGGCAGCCCGGAGGCCTCCCGGACCGGCCGGGCCACGACCGGAAGAACCGCCGGCGCCTCCTGTCCCGGGTGCGGCCCGGAGTTCTGCGCGGGCAGCGAGGCCATGATCCGGTCGAGCAGGCCTGCCGGGGGTTCCTCCTCAACGGTGAAGCTGGTGGCGAGCGTTTCCCGGGCCTGGCGGACCCGGTCGTTGAAGTCGGCGAGTTCCGCCGGCGGAGCGGCAGCGAGGTGGGCCTCGATGGCGGCACGGTCGGCGTCGTCCACGGCATCCAGGGCGTACACCTCGGCGAGGTCAGCCGCACGGCCGGACGCCAGGTCGGTGGCGATATCGGCTGCAAAGCCGCCGGGGACACGGCCTTGGTGCGGTGCGTTCATGTCGGTCATCTCAACTCACCCCCAGACAGGTCTTCAGTCGGATCAGTCCGTCGCGGATGCGGGACTTGATGGTGGGCACTGCAGCATTGAGCTTTTCTGCGACTTCCCGGTACGTGAGGCCGCCGTAGTAGGCGAGCCGCACTGACTCCTTTTGGGTAGCGGTCAGCGTGTCCAGGCAGCGGACGACAGCCTCGGCCTCGAGCCGGCTGCCCACCTCGTCAGAAACGGAATCGTGATCGATGTCCTGGCTGCTGGCGCCGTATTTCGCTTCCCGGTCCGTGGATGACTGCGACGAACGGACCTTGTCCACGGCCCTGCGGTGCGAGATCGTCATCAGCCAGGCGAGCGGGCTGCCGGCGTCGGGATTGAACTTGGAGGCGTTCTGCCAGACCTGGAGGAAGACCTCCTGGGTGGTGTCCTCACTGAGTTCCACGTCGATCAGCACGCGCCGCGCCATGCCGAAGACGCGCCGTGACGTGAGTTCGTAGAACTCTGCAAAGGCGGCCTGGTCGCCGCGGGCGATCTGTTCCAGCAGTGCGCCCAGCCGGCGGTTTACGTCGGTCGGAGTGCCCGGGGGAGCAGCGGCCTCGGGGTTCGGGGCGTTGGGAGTTTCCATCACCTTCAAGCATAAGGTGCCCGCCGTCGATCGCGGGTCAGGATGGCTCTCCGCTGAGGAATAGCCGCCCGGAACCCGCAGGCCCGGGTGTCTGTCCACCTGCACTGTTGTCACCCGCCGCTCCTCGCTCCCTTCCCCGCTCCGGCGCCCGTTCGCTCAACAGGGCTTCACCAGTGATTCGGGACAGCAGGGATCACGGATGGGCGGTGCGGCGCAAAGAATTGCGCTGCCTACAGCTTGGCGCCGGCGAATCCGTTCTGGCGCCAAGCCTCGTAGACCGCGATCGACGCCGCATTCGCAAGGTTCAGCGAGCGGAGCGAGGGCAGCATCGGCAGCCGGACCCGCGACGTGACGTGCGGGTCGTGTTTGACTTCCTCGGCCAGGCCCACGGATTCGCGGCCGAAGAGCAGCACGTCCCCGGGACGGTAACTGATGTCAGTGTAGGAGGCTTCGCCGTCGGAGGTGAAGGCAAACACCCGTTCCGGAGCGAGGGCCGCCCAGGCCGCCTCGAGGTCCTCGTGCACGGTCACGACTGCGAGGTCGTGGTAATCGAGCCCGGCCCGGCGCAGCTTGGCGTCGGAGAAATCGAAGCCAAGGGGCTTGACCAGGTGCAGCTCGGCGCCGGTGATGGCAGCCAGCCGGATGGCGTTGCCGGTATTGCCGGGAATTTCTGGGGTGTGGAAGAGGATGCGGAACACTGTTCCATCCTAGCGACGGCGCTAGTGCATTCCGCGCAGCAGCCGGGCCAGCACGGGAACGATCACGGTGTTGGGCGCAGGGCCGGAACCCAGGAACTGCTTGAGGCCGCGTGCCAGTCCGGCGGCGTTGACCACCTGAACGGTCTCGTGCGGACCGGCATTGCGGTGCCGGTCGATCACCGGTTCGTGCAGGTTGCCGTTCGTGCTGTGCACCACGGTCCAGCCGGTGACGTTGAGTTCCGGGAAGATGTCCTGCATCCGGCGCACCACGTGGGCCAGCTGGGGCGGGGCGATTGACCGGCCGCCGTGGGTCAGGGCGCTGCCGTTCCAGGCGTAGGCGCCCGGGGGCAGCAGCATGGAGCCGATGATCGCCATCCGGTAGCCGGAGAGGACCACATGGTCGATATGGCTGTTGTCGGCCGGGGACTGCAGTCCGTTGATGAGCCGGGCCGCCGGGATGGCGGGAAGGATCTGCCGGCTGATGAGTTGAACAGTCCGCATTTCCCGCTGGATCCTGGCTTCCGCGCCGAAGATCCCGCGCTTGCGGGGCAGGCCGTGAACCTGCTGCCGGGCCAGGTCCTCTGGGATCAGCGGCACCTCGCCGGTCAACGCGTACTGCTCGAAGGCCGGAACGAAGACCGGGGCGTCGGCCGCGGTATTGCGCGGTGTATTGGGGCGCCGGACGTTGGCGGAGGCGTGGCTTCCGGCCGCCGGGGCGTCAAAGTGGGCCCCCTCGTCCGCGGGCGGAACGCCGAAGCCGCCGCGGCCGCTGCCGTAGGAACGGTCGTAGTCCGCCCGGCTCCTGGCATCGATCAGCGTTTCGTAGGCGAGGGTGACGCGGCGGAAGGCGGCCGGGTCGCCGCCGTGGTCGGGGTGCGCGGTGCGGGCGGCCCTGCGGTAGGCCACCTTGATCTCCTTGTCCGTCGCCGTCACAGGGATCCGGAGGACCTGGTAATGCGAGCTGTTGCCCTGCGTCAAGCAAGAATCCTTTGCATCGATGGTGCCAGCCCGGCCTGGCCGTCCGGCCCGGCCAGTTTAACCGGCTAGGGGATCAACGAGCGCACCGGCACGGATCGTTCCCGTGGGCTGGCATAATTCGGCGCATGATCATCGCCGTTGCCGTCAATCCGCGGGCTTCCTTTGGCCGGGGGCGGCACGCCGGGAACGAGGCTGCGGACCTGTTCCGGGCGGCCGGTGCCGAGGTCCTCCTGCTGTGCGAGGAAAGCTACGGGGCGCTGGCGCGGGCTGTGGACAAGGCGCTGGCGTCCGGCGTGGACGCTCTCGTTGTCGTCGGCGGTGACGGAATGGTTCACCTCGGTGTTAATGCGCTCGCCGGTTCGGGGCTGCCGGTTGGCGCGGTTCCGCTGGGAATTGTCCCCACCGGGACCGGAAATGACACGGCGCGGGCGCTCGGTGTGACGGCACATGACGTCCCCGGCGCGTGCGCGGGGTCGCTCGCTGCCCTGTCCGCCGGCGGAAGGCTGATCGACGTCGGACGGGCCACCTCCGGCGGGAAGTCCTCCTGGTTCGCCGGTGTGCTGTCCGCAGGATTCGACGCGGCCGTCAACGAACGGGCCAACGCCTGGCGGTGGCCCCGGGGGAAGGCCCGGTACCCCCTTGCCATGGTCCGTGAGCTGACGTCGTTCCGGCCGATCAACTACACCGTGACGGCCGACGGCGAGAGCTGGCGGCAGGGAGCGATGCTGATCTCCGTGGCCAACAGCCAGTCGATGGGCGGCGGCATGAAGATCACCCCGGACGCTGTCCTCGACGACGGCTACCTGGACCTGTTCATCGTCGACCCGCTCTCCAGGGTGGGCCTGCTGAGGGTGTTTCCCAAGGTCTTTTCCGGCGGCCACCTCGGGCATCCGGCCGTGCACATCCGGCGGGTCCGCCAGGTCGAACTGACGGCGGACAAAGTCGTGGCCTATGCCGACGGGGAGCGGATCGGTCCGCTGCCGCTGACAATTGAGGTGGTTCCCGGAGCGGTCCGCGTCCTGGCCTAACGGGGCTGGAAGCGGAGGGCCTGGAACGGAGGGGCGCCCGGAAGGTGGTGCGTCGGGGGACACGCGGCGAGGGTTTCGCGCCGAGAGCCTAGAATCGTCCGGAGGCACGGGCAGACTCGGGCAGGCACAGGCACAGGCACAGGCACTACGGCGAATTGGGGCGGAGCGGTATGGCAAGGAAGCGGGAAACCGGGATAACGGCAGGAGCGTGCGTTGGCCGGCGTCCCCGCCGCGCCCGGCGTGCGCCCCGGGGGACGTCCATCCTCCTTGCGCTCGCCGCAGCGGCCACGCTGGCCGGCTGCAGCGTCGGCATCCCTGACCCCGCTGCCCCCAAAGCGGCACCGGCAACGCCGACTCTCGCCACCCCGACCGTCACCCCGGGCCACGACTCCGCGGCTGTCGCGGCAAAGGACATGCCCTTCGCCGCCGGCGGTACCCTGGCCGCCGGCGTCCCCGTCCAGCTCTCCGACGGCCTCCGCGAGGCCCCGGGCTGGAAGCCGGGCGAACAGGATGTCGCCGGCGCCAGCGAATACCTGAAGGCAGACGGCTGCGTGGTCTGGGCCAAGGTCCGGACGAACCAGGGGGCGCTCACCGTCCCCGGGGATGACCAGGCCTCGACAGCGGCGCTCTTCCAGTATCTGGACCCGAGCATCCTGCCGTCGTACCTCAAGACGGACACCCTGCGCTGGGGCGGCGACCCGGACAAGCCCGGCCCGCGTGTCGAGGTGCTGGTGTTTGAGGGCCGCGCCGCCGCCGACGCACGGACAACAGCCGTCTACTCGCGGATGTTCAGCAGGGCGGGCTCCTCCGTGTACATTTCCGTGTCGTGCCCGGACGCCGCCACCCTCGCGGCGGCCCGGGCCGACGTCGCGGCCCGGCTCGCCATCGTTCCACCGTCGGACTGACTGCCGATCGTCGGGCTCAGCGCCCTTGCGCCAGCGAGAGCCGGTTCAGAGCCAGCGCCCCGACCAGCAGACCGAAATCGCGCAGGGCCACGTCGAAAAAGCCGCCCAGGACGATGAGGTTGACGATGATGCCGAGCAGCCAGACCGCCACGAGCAGCGAGCCGAACCGCGGCTTCAGCGCCACCGCCAGTCCGGCGACGATCTCCACGACGCCGACGACGTACATGATGGTCTGCGCCGGCAGCGGCACAACGTCCGTGACCACGGGGGCCAGGTACATCGTCCAGTCGGTCAGCAGGTTGGTGAACTTGTCGAGGCCGAACACCACGGGTGCGACGGTGAAGACGGTCCGCAGCAGGAGGAACGCCTGCCGCTGGTAGGCCGGGGCGCGGGTCCCGGCGGGGGTAACGAGGGCTGCAGAGGAATTCATGAGTTACTCCTTCTAAAAGTGGATAACTTCATTTTAGAATGGCCGGAGTAGTTAAGCAACGGATCTTGTTTTTAGAGTTAGGCTGATTTTATGACGCGAACCCCTTGGAACCGCAGGATCGCTGCCGTCGCCTCACTGGGGGATGAAACCCGCCGCAGGTTGTTCGCCTTTGTCTCATCCTCCGGGCGCGCGGTCAGCCGCGACGACGCCGCCGGGGCGATCGGCCTGCCCCGGAGCACCGCGTCCTTCCAGCTGGACCGGCTCGTGCAGGACGGCCTCCTGGCCGTGGAATTCCGGAAACTCGGTGACAGGGTAGGGCCGGGTTCCGGCCGCCCGGCCAAGCTGTACGTGGCCGCCGTCCGGGAGGTCACCGCATCGGTGCCTGAACGGAACTACGACCTCGCCGCCGAGTTGCTGGTCGCCGCCATCGAGGTGTCAACGGCCGACGGCGGGTCCGCCCGCGACGCGCTTGAACGGACCGCCTTTGCCCGGGGACAATCGGCGGCGCGGTCCGCGGGCGAGGCGGCGGACCCGGCCGATGCCCGGGAAGCAGCCGCCGGCGACAGATTCGCGGACTTCCTCACGGCGGAGGGCTACCGTCCGGAGCGTGACGCCGAGGGTGGTCTGGTGCTGCTCAATTGCCCGTTCCACCGGATCGCCGCGGGCCACACGGAAGTTGTCTGCGCCATGAACGGTGCCTTTTTGGCCGGGGCCGCGGCAGGCTGCGGTATTGATCCGGACCGGGTCCAGGCGCTCGCGATCGAGGACCTCCGCACGCAGGGGGCCGCGCTGCCGGCGCAGTGCTGCGCCCGGATCAGACCGGGCCAGCAGCCCGCAGCCCGGACGCCTTGATCCTAAGCGCCCGGGCTTGAGGCTGCTGCCGCCACCGGACGGTTGGCCCGCCGTTTCATCCCGGTCAGCAGCACGCCCGCGATCACCAGGACGCCACCGAGGATCTGGGCGGTGGTGAGCGGCGTCCCCAGGACCACCGTGATGATCGCCGTGAACACTGCAATCAGGTTCAGGTAGTTCCCGGCGGTTCCCGGTGGGGTGGTCTTGAGGGCCAGGTTCCAGAACAGGTACGCGCCGAGGGAGGGGAAGACCACGATGTACGCCAGCGACCAGCCCTCGGCCTGCGTCTCCGGCAGCCGCACATTCAGGGCGAGCGCGAACGGCGTCAGTGTCACCGACGCAATCACCACCTGCATGGCGGTGGCCGCGATGGCAGGAACATCCAGTTTGCGGGCAATGATCGTGTAACAGCCCCAGACAAGGATCGCGCCGATCATGATGAGTTCACCGGTGTTAATCGAAAGGCTGAAAATACGCTGCAGTTCGCCCCGGGTCAGGACCAGCAGCACCCCGACCAGGCCAAAGCAGATGCCGAGCCAGCCCAGGCGTGTGGTCTTCTCACCGAGCAGGACGATGGCCATCACAACGATCAGGGCAGGGTTGGCCGCAGTGATCAGGGATGCGTTGACGGCGGAGGTGTGGCCGAGCGCGGCGTACAGCAGGAGGGTGTAGGCGCTCATGCCCAGCGCGCTCAGCAGCAGGAGCGCCGGCCAGCGGCGGAGCACGGCCCGCCAGTCCGGCTTTTCAACGAAGTGGGCCAGCAGCAGCAGCGGCACGGCCGCGAAGGTCCAGCGCCAGTAGGTCAGGTCCAGCGGGGACATCGAAGCGACAGCGGCCCGGCCGACGACGAAATTGCCGGACCAGAAGAGGGTGGCCAGGACCAGGTACAAGGGCGCTTTCACCGCTCGAATCTACACCAGTGCCGCTCCGGGCCCGCAGGTAGAATTGTCCCGTGCCCGTATACCTTGACCATGCCGCCACCACCACCCTTGCCCCCGAGGCGCTGGCTGCGCTGACCCGCGAGCTGGCCCGCACCGGCAATCCCTCGTCGCTGCACGGATCGGGGCGCAGCGCCCGGCGCGCCGTCGAGGACGGCCGCGAGGCGCTGGCCGCCGCCGCCGGGGCACACCCCTCCGAAGTCATCTTCACCTCGGGCGGGACCGAGGCGGACAACCTCGCGGTCAAGGGCCTGTACTGGGCCCGGCGGGCGGAGAACCCGGCCCGCACGCGCATCCTGTGTTCCGCCGTCGAGCACCACGCCGTGCTGGACACCGTCGAATGGCTGGCGCGGCATGAGGGCGCCGAGGTCAGCTGGCTGCCGGTGGGAGCCGATGGTGTGCTGGACCTGGCGGTGCTGGAGGCGGAGCTCGCCCGGGACCCGGCGTCGATCGCCCTCGTCACGGTGATGTGGGCGAATAACGAAGTCGGCACCATCCAGCCCATTGCGGAGATCGTCGAACTGGCCCACCGGGCGGGCGTTCCCGTCCATTCCGACGCCGTCCAGGCGTTCGGCTCGCTGCCCGTGGATTTCCGCGCCAGCGGGCTCGATGCCATGTCCATCTCCGGGCACAAGATCGGCGGCCCCGTCGGCGTCGGGGCCCTGCTGCTGGGCCGCGCCGTGAAACTGACCCCGGTCCAGCACGGCGGCGGGCAGGAACGGGACGTCCGCTCCGGGACCCTTGACACCGCCTCCATTGCCGCGTTTGCCGCCGCGGCCGAAGCCGTCGCGGCCAAACTTCCGGAGGAGGCAGCGCGGATCACGGCCCTCCGGGACCGGCTGATCGACGGCGTGCTGGCCGCGGTGCCCGACGCCGTGCTGCGCGGGGCTCCCGGCGCCGGCCGGCTGCCGGGCAACGCGCACTTCACCTTCCGTGGCTGCGAAGGAGATTCGCTGCTTTTCCTGCTGGATCTGGCCGGGGTGGAATCCTCCACCGGTTCAGCCTGCACGGCGGGAGTTCCCAGGCCCTCCCATGTGCTGCTGGCGATGGGGCTGGACGAGGACACGGCCCGGGGCGCCCAGCGGTTCAGCCTGGGGCATGCCTCCACCGAAGCGGACGTCGATGCACTCCTGGCTGCCCTGCCCGGCGCGTACAGCCGGGCGCGCCAGGCCGGGATGGCCGGCCACGAGTCCAGCATCCAGACCGCCGGAACTCTCGCCCGCCACTCCGCCGCCGGCACAAGCTAGGCACGGGCCAGGCGGCGGGCGCGTGCCATGCCGCAGGAACGGTCCAGGGCAACAGCTACGCGGCCGGCACGAGCTGATCCAGCGGGATGGCCGGATCGGCGAGCGCCCGAGGATCGACAGCGGATTTCGCTGAAATGAGTTGCTTGATGATCTTCTGGGGCTTGCCGGCGCGCGGCCAGTTCACGCTCATTCCCGCGACCACCCGCCCATCGCGCTGCCAAAAGGCGAGGAATTCCCTTCCCTCGAGGGAGCCGCGGAGCGTGGGCGGCCCGTCGACGAGCGTCGGGAATCCGGAGTACTCCATGCTGACATCAAACTGGTCGGTGTAGAAGTAGGGAATCGTGTCCAGCGCGGCGTCCAGGCCAAGCATCGCGCGGCCCGCGACCTTGCCGCCGTTGAGGGCGTTGGACCAGTGCTCGCTGCGGTGGTGCTCCCCGGTGAACGGATGGAGCGCATTCGCGACGTCCCCGGCCGCGTAGATTCCGGGCGCGGAGGTCCGCAGCGAGGCGTCGGTGAGGATGCCGTTCCGCAGGGCAAGACCCGCTGCTTCCGCCAGCGACACCTCGGGGACCACACCCACGGCGATGATCACCAGATCCGCGGGAAGAACCTCACCGGAATCCGTTTCCACACCGCTGACCCGGCCCGACTGCCCCAGGATCCCGGCGGCCGAGGCGGGAAGCCGGAACCGGACGCCGTTCGACTCGTGCAGCGAACGGAAGAAGCCGCCCAGTTCGGGCCCGACCGCAGCGGCCAGCGGCACCTTCTCCAGCCCCAGCAGGGTGACGGAATTCCCATAGGCGCTCGCCGCCGCGGCGAGTTCCATTCCGATCCAGCCCGACCCGATCATCACGACGTTCCGGCCGCCGCCGGCCAGGTCGGTTCGCAGGCGCCGGCAGTCGTCCACCGTGCGGAAGGTCCCGACGCCTGCCAGGTCGCTGCCCGGCAGCGGTAGGCGCCGGGGACGTGCGCCAGTGGCCAGCAACAGCGAGGCGTACTCCAGCGTCTGGCCGTCCCCGACGGCCACGGTCCGGGCAGCCGGATCAATCCCCGCGACGGAGGTTCCGAGCCGCAGGTCGACGTCGTTCTCCGCGTACCAGTCCGCCGGAGCCACGGGCAGTGCTTCGTCCTCGGCCTTGCCCAGCAGGTATTCCTTGGACAGCGGCGGGCGCAGGTACGGATGGTGCTGCTCCGCTGCCAGCAGGATCACCGGCCCGCCATGCCCCTGCGCACGGACGGACTTTGCGGCGGTCGCGCCGGCGAGCCCGCCGCCCACGATGACAATGTTTCCGGTGGCCATGATGTACTCGATTCCTGCGGCCGCCGTCGCTCCGGTGCCGCATGTCACGGGATGAATCTAAAACCATTGCATTTGACTTTAGAAGCCCGCGGATGGTGCGGTCAAGGTCTTTTGGGGAGGAATCGGCGTGGCGATAGAATGGTGCGGCAGGCATTGCGCTATTTCTGCGGCCAGCGGCCGCCAGTGCCGGCACCACCCCCGAACCCCAACGAAAGTCAGTATGCGAGTTCTTGCAGCCATGAGCGGCGGCGTCGATTCCGCCGTTGCCGCAGCCCGCGCCGTCGAGGCGGGGCACGACGTCGTCGGGGTCCACCTCGCGCTGTCCCGGATGCCCGGGACCCTGCGCACCGGCAGTCGCGGCTGCTGCACCATCGAGGACTCCCGAGACGCCTGGCGGGCCTGTGACGTGCTCGGAATTCCGTACTACGTGTGGGACTTCTCGGAGCGCTTCAAGGAGGATGTGGTCCAGGACTTCATCGACGAATACGCCGCGGGACGCACGCCCAACCCCTGCATGCGCTGCAACGAGCGGATCAAGTTCGCCGCGCTGCTGGAAAAGGCGATCGCCCTCGGGTTCGACGCAGTCTGCACCGGCCACTACGCCAAGGTGATCAACGACGCCGACGGCAACCCGGAACTGCACCGCGCCGCGGACTGGGCCAAGGACCAGAGCTATGTTCTCGGCGTGCTCACCCACGAACAGCTGAAGCACTCGATGTTCCCGCTCGCGGACACCCCGTCCAAGGCCGAGGTCCGCGCCGAGGCCGAACGCCGCGGGCTCTCCGTTGCCAACAAGCCGGACAGCCATGACATCTGCTTTATCCCGGATGGCGACACGGCCGGCTGGCTGGCCGAGAAGATCGAGATGACCACGGGGGACATCGTCGACGAGTCCGGCTCAAAGGTCGGCGAGCACCCCGGCGCCAATGCGTTCACGGTGGGCCAGCGCCGCGGCCTGAAGCTTGGCACGCCGGCCGCCGACGGCAAGCCGCGCTTTGTGCTGGAGATCCGGCCGAAGGAGAACAAGGTGGTGGTGGGCCCGGAGGCCCTGCTGGCCATCGATGAAATCCGCGGCATCAAGGTGTCCTGGGCCGGTCTGCCGATTGCCGAGGTGCAGACCGGCAAGGAATTCGACTGCTACGCCCAGGTCCGCGCCCACGGCGACCCCGTGCCCGCCACGGCGCGGATGGAGCGCGCCGGCACGGAAGGCCCTGGCGCTGCACGCAACAGCGACGGCGGCAGTACTGGCGCCGGCGGGCACGGCAACCTCGTGGTGACCCTGACGGAGCCGCTGCGCGGCGTCGCCCCGGGGCAGACCGTGGTGCTGTACCAGGGCAGCCGGGTGCTGGGCCAGGCCACCATAGACACAGCGCGTTCACTGCAGCGGGCCGCACTCTAGGCGTCCCGATTTCCGGGGCCATTCCGGCCGCCGGGACAAAGCCGCGCACCGGTGGTGCGCGGCTTTTTCGATGCCGCCGGGACAAAGCCGCGGACCGGTGCTGCGGTGGTTTTTTGTGTTGGCGTCGAGGCTCGGGCCACTGACGCTGGCTTCGCTGGCGCCCGGCAGCCTGCCGGATTCCGGCGGGTTGCCTGAAGATAATGATGAGTTCAGGCCGTTCGTGTAAATTTTGTGTCTCATCTCACATGATGTAACGATTCACCTTGGTGGCCGTCTGATTGAATCGAGGCATCAGGACAGCGTGTCGCCCGTCGGGTCACATCAGGAATGACGGGCTGCGCACGGGGACTCATCGAACAGAAAGTTCACAGATGGCAATGAACAAAAAGGCCCTTCAGAGCGCCATCGCGCTCGTCGGGGTATCCGCCTTTGCGCTGACCGCGTGCACCGGCCCGTCCGGTGGCGGTGGCGGGTCAACGGCCGCGGCCACGGGCCCGATCGCTTACGGCACTACGGACAAGGTCACGGCCCTGGATCCCGCGGGCGCGTACGACAACGGTTCCTTCATGGTGATGAACCAGATCTACTCCTTCCTGCTCAACTCGAAGCCGGGCAGCGCCGATCCCGTGCCGGACCTGGCCGAGTCCAGCTCCTTCACGACGCCCACCGAATACACGGTCAAGCTCAAGTCCGGACTTAAGTGGGCCAACGGCCACACCCTGGACTCCAAGGACGTCAAGTTCTCCTTTGACCGGCAGACGAAGATCAACGATCCCGCCGGGCCGGCTAGCCTGCTGGCCAACGTGGACAGCGTCACCGCCCCGGATGCAAACACGGTCGTGTTCAAGCTGAAGCTGGCCAATGACCAGACCTTCGCCCAGATCCTAAGCAGCCCTGCCGCGCCGATCGTGGACGACGAAGTCTTCCCGGCCGACAAGCTGCTCGACGACGACTCGATCGCCAAGGCGAAGGCCTTCTATGGCCAGTACACGATCGAAACGTACAAGAAGAACGAGCTGATCAGCTTCAAAGCGTGGCCCGACTACAAGGGCGTGCTGGGCAAGCCGACCAACGATGGTGCCACGATCAAGTACTACGCGGATCCCACCAACATGAAGCTGGATATCCAGCAGGGCAACATTGACGTGGCCAACCGCAGCTTGAGCGCCACCGACATCGATGACCTGAAGAAGGACTCCAAGGTCAAGGTGAACGTCGGCCCCGGCGGCGAAATCCGCTACATCACGTTCAACTTTGACACCATGCCGTTCGGCGCGAAGGCCCCGGACGCGGCTCCGGCCAAGGCTCTGGCAGTCCGCCAGGCCATCGCCAACCTCGTGGACCGCCAGGCGATCGCGGACCAGGTCTACAAGGGCACTTACCTGCCCCTGTACTCCAACGTCCCCAGCGGCTTCCTCGGCGCCAACGAATCGTTCAAGGACGCTTACGGCGACGGCGGCAAGCCCAGCCTGGACAAGGCCAAGAAGGTCATGGCCGATGCCGGCATCACCGCCCCGGTGTCCCTGAACTTGCAGTACAACCCGGACCACTACGGCAAGTCCTCGGGCGACGAATACGCCATGGTCAAGGACCAGCTGGAGAAGTCTGGCCTGTTCAAGGTCAACCTGCAGTCCACGGAATGGGTCACCTACAGCAAGGCAAGCCGTGCCGATGAGTACCCGCTGTTCCAGTTTGGCTGGTTCCCGGACTTCAGCGACGCCGACAACTACCTGACCCCGTTCTTCCCGGACGGCGGCTTCCTGAAGAACCACTACAACAACCCCACGGTCACGGACCTGATCAACAAGCAGCTCACCACCGTGGACAAGAGCGCACGCGAATCCGCGATCAAGGATGCCCAGAATGCCCTGGCCAAGGATATCTCCACGCTTCCGCTGCTCCAGGGCGCACAGGTTGCAATTTCCGGCAGCAGTGTCAAGGGTGTCGACACAACCCTCGATGCTTCCTTTAAGTTCCGTTTGGGAACTGTCTCCAAGTAAGGCTGCATTCCTGCGGTTCTGACCAGCCTGGGAGGCGGGGCGTTCTCATCGCGCCCCGCCTTCCCTGGTCATTTGCAGCACGTAGCAGTTCACGGGGCCGGCCCATGGCCGCGAAAGCAGAATTCTAGGTAGTAATGACAACACTGATAGAGGCGCCGCCAAGCGACGCCGACGGACTCCTTCCGTCCAAGAAAAAATCCTCGGGTGGGGGTTTGGGGACCTACCTCCTGATCCGGTTCTTCCTGATCATTCCGACCGTTATCATTCTCGTGACTATGGTCTTCTTCCTTATGCGGGTCATTGGCGACCCCATCACGGCCGCCCAGGGCGGCCGGCTCCCGCCCGAGGTGCTGGCACAGCGCATCCACGAGGCCGGCTACGACCGGCCGATCCTCGTGCAGTACTTTGAATACGTTGGCCAGTTGGCGACCGGGAACTTCGGCACCACCATCACCGACCGGCGACCCGTCGTCCAAATGGTCATGACCTTTGGTGTGGCAACGCTGGAACTGGCCATCAATGCCCTCATCGTGGCGCTGTTGGTCGGCATCCCGCTCGGGCTCATCTCCGCCTACAAGCGCGACAAGGCACCCGACGCCGTCCTGCGGTTCTTTGCTATTCTCTGCTACGCCACGCCGGTGTTCTTCGCGGGTCTGCTGATGAAGCTGACGTTCTCGGTCTGGCTCGGCTGGCTTCCCGTCGCAGGCCGGGCCTCCACCAGGACCGAACTGGCCATGGGAAGCCTGGCCGCACCGACCGGGATCTACTGGCTCGATGCGCTGCGCAGCGGGAACATGGCAGCATTCAGCGACGTCGTGGCCCATTCGATCCTGCCCGCACTAACCCTGGGGCTGCTGACGGCCGGGGTGTTTCTCCGGCTGGTCCGGACCAACGTCATCGGCACCCTGGGCAAGGACTATGTCGAGGCCGGAAGGTCCCGAGGCGTCAGCAATTTCCGGCTTGTGACCAAGCACGCCTATAAGCCTGCCCTGATTCCGATCATCACCGTCATGGGACTCCAGATTGCCCTCCTACTGGGCGGAGCCGTCCTCACGGAGTCCACGTTTGAGTGGAAGGGCCTCGGCTACCAGTTGGTGCAATACCTGAACGCCCGCGACTTCGTCGCCGTCCAGGGCATTGTTGTGCTGCTGGCGGTCATTGTTGCCGTCACGAACTTCATCGTGGACGTAGCCGCAGCTCTGATCGACCCGCGAGTGAGGTACTAGCCATGAATGCAACCACAGTAAGCGGACGCAAGCAGCCCCTCATCTACCGGCTGCCGGTGATCTCGCATTTCCGGACGAGCGTCGGGCTGCAGCGCGGCATGCTCGTCACCGGCCTCGTGCTGACCGTTATCTTCCTGCTGACGGCAGTGTTGGCGCCGGTGATCGCTCCGTACGGCTTCGCTCAAATCAGCGATGCGTCCGGCACATTCCCGGCCCAAGAGCCCCCCAGCGCAGCCCATATCTGGGGCACCACCGTGAGTGGGTACGACGTCTTTTCCCGCGTGATTTGGGGTGCCCAGGCGGCCGCGTTGGTCATCATCGTCGCCGTGGCCATGTCGATATTCCTCGGTGTAGCCCTGGGTCTCGTCAGTGGCTACTTCGGCGGCTGGCTTGACCGGGTGCTGGTGGTGATCGCCGATGCGATCTACGCTTTCCCGTCGCTTCTCCTGGCCATCGTGGTGTCAATCGTCATCAGCCACGGCCAGTCCAGTTTCTGGGGAGGAATTGTTTCCTGCTCCATCGCCATCTCGGTGGTGTTCGTCCCGCAATACTTCCGGGTGATCCGTGCCGAGACCATCCGGCTGAAGGCCGAGCCCTATGTCGAATCAGCCAAGGTGGTGGGCGCTTCTAGCGTCCGCATCATGGGCCGACACATCTTCAAGAACGCAACCCGCACGCTGCCGCTGATTTTCACGCTGAACGCCTCCGAGGCGATCCTGACCCTGGCGGCCCTGGGGTTCCTGGGGTTCGGCATCGAACCGTCCTCCGCCGCGGAGTGGGGCTTCGACCTCAGCAAGGCCATCAACGACGCATCATCCGGCATCTGGTGGACGGGTATCTTCCCCGGTACGGCCATCGTCCTGACCGTGCTTGGGCTGACCCTCGTTGGTGAGAGCATCAACGACCTCAACGATCCACGGCTCAGGGGCCGCAGGAAGTCCGGCGGCAAGACGCCCGCCGGAGGCCCGGACTCCACCGCCGGCGCGCAGGCCGCCCTTGAAGCAGAATCGAGAGTGCTATGACCACGAACATCGACCGGCCCGGCCCCGTTCTGGACATCGAGAACCTCAAGGTCACGTTCGCGACCGATGCCGGCGATGTCTACGCCGTCAAGGACGTCAGCCTCGAAGTCAATCCCGGCGAGGTTGTCGCCATCGTTGGCGAATCCGGATCCGGCAAGACCGTGACGGCCAAGACCATCCTGGGCCTGCTGCCGGAAACGGCAACCAGCCAGGGCGCGGTCCTGATCAACGGCAACAACGTCATCAGCGTCAGCGCGGCCAAACTGCGGCAGATCCGCGGCCGCGACGTCGCCATGGTCTTCCAGGAACCGTCCACGGCACTCAACCCCGTCTACACCGTCGGCTGGCAGATCGCCGAGGGCATTCGGGCGCATGCGGACACCGGCAGCGGCAAGAAGATCTCGGCCAAGGAAGCCAAGGCGCGGGCCATCGAAGCCCTCCGGAAAGTGGGTATCCCGGACCCGGATACCCGGGTCAACTACTACCCGCACCAGTTCTCGGGCGGCCAGAAACAGCGCGTCGTCATTGCCGCCGCGCTGGCCCTGAACCCGGGTCTGATCGTGGCCGACGAGCCGACCACCGCCCTGGACGTCACTGTCCAGGCGGAAATCCTGGAGCTGCTGCGCGACCTGCGGGACAAATTCGGTACCTCCATCGTGCTGATCACGCACAACATGGGCGTTGTCGCCGACCTCGCCGACCGAGTGGTGGTCATGTACCAGGGCGACGTCGTGGAGGAAGCTCCCGCACGGGTCCTGTTCGCCCAGCCCCGGGAGGAGTACACGAAGAAACTTCTCGCCGCCGTCCCGCACCTGGGCCGCAACTCCGCGTCCGAAGGTATGACGGAGCGCGCCCATCAGGGCGGGAAAGTGCTGGTCGAGGCCAAGAACCTGACCATTGAGTATCCGGGAAGGCTGGGCACTCCGGCCTTCAAGGCGGTCGACGGTGTAAGTTTCACGGTGTCCGAAGGCGAAGTCTTCGGACTCGTGGGGGAGTCTGGTTCCGGCAAGACCACCATCGGCCGGGCCATCGCCGGCCTCAACCGGACCACGGGCGGCAGCCTCAAGGTACTGGGCTACGAAATGCTGAACTTCAAGGAGCGCACCTTCAAGCCGCTCCGGAAGGAGATCGGCTTCGTGTTCCAGGACCCGGCTGCATCCTTCAACCCGCAGCTGACCATCGGCGACTGCGTCGCCGAACCGCTCATCATCCACGGCAACCCGACCCCGGCGGAGGCGCGCAAGCGCGTTGGCGAGCTGCTCGAGTCAGTGCAGCTGCCGGCGTCGTACGCCGACAGGTTCCCGCACGAGCTCTCCGGCGGCCAGCGGCAGCGCGCCTCCCTGGCGCGGGCGCTCATCCTGAACCCGAAGCTGCTCATCGCTGATGAGCCGACGTCGGCGCTGGATGTGTCCGTGCAGGCCGTGGTGCTGGAGCTCTTCAAGGAAATCCAGCGCGAGTTCGGGTTCGCGGCGCTGTTCATCAGCCACGACCTCGCCGTGGTGGACATCCTCTCGCCCTGGGTCGGGGTGCTTTACAAGGGCAAAATGGTCGAACAGGGGCTCGGGAACCAGGTGATGGGCAACCCGCAGCACGCCTACACCAAGAAGCTGATTGCCTCCCTGCCGGTCCCGGATCCGGACGAGCAGGCCCGGCGCCGCGAGGCCTTCCGCGACGTGCTCCACGGCTAGCCTTGTTTGGGCGCACACGTAAGGACATGCCCACCGTTCAGCTGGAACGGTGGGCATGTCCTTTGGCATGCCGGACTGCACCGGGCTACACCGGAGTGGGTCGGTGCGGCGTCCTGCAGGCGGCGCTTAACAGCAGAACTGATTAGGGCGGGTGCCCCTAGACTGGGTCAATGACCGAGCAGAACCATACTCTTCCCGATGCCGATTCCTTTGACCCGGGGGCCAGCTCGCTGGCAGGTCAGGTGGATCCCGCGGTGATGGCGGAGCTGTTGTCGATCCGCTCCAGCATCGACAACATCGATGCCACCCTCGTCTACCTTCTCGCCGAGCGCTTCAAAGCCACCCAGAAGGTCGGATTCCTGAAGGCTACCCACAAGCTTCCCGCCGGGGACCCCGGCCGTGAGACTGCCCAGATCGCAAGACTACGGCGGCTCGCCGCCGAGGCCCACCTGGACCCCGCCTTTGCCGAGAAGTTCCTGAACTTCATCATTGGCGAGGTCATCCGGCACCACGAAGCCATCGCCGAGGGCCACGAGGCGGCCCTGGCCGCCGACACCCAGGCTGCAGATTCCGCGCGTGCCCGGGACGCCGGCAAAGTCCCCGGCGCCGCCGGCCCGGCCGTCTCCGCCACCGCTTAGTCGTGGCCACCCAACAGAGAGCAGAGCCGGACCAGGTCACCGCCACGGCACTGGGCACCTGGCCGGGCGAGGACCCGGTTGAGGCCGCCCGCATCATCCGCGGAGAGCTCGGCAGCCCGCACCTGCCGTTCCTCGCCGAACTGCCGGACCGCGGGGTCGGCTCCGACGCACTCGGCCGGACAGCGTCCCTGCTGGTTGACCTCTCCGTGGACGTGCAGCCCTACGGCTGGCGGATCGTGGACCGCCCCGGCCAGGACCTGAAGCGGGCGCGTTCGGCACTGTCCACCGACGTCAATATCCTCGCCGACGTGATCGGCGCCGAGGACACTCCGGCGCAGGACATCAAGGTCCAGCTCTGCGGGCCGCTCAGCCTCGCCGCAGGACTGCACCTGCACAACGGGGAGCGCGCCCTGATCGACTACGGCGCCCGGCGGGACCTTGCGGCCTCCCTGGCGGCAGGGGTCGGCGGCTACCTCAGCCGGGTGGCTGTTGCGGCCCCCGGTGCCCGCATTGTGGTCCAGATCGACGAGCCGGACATCGCCTCGGTGCTGGCCGGGACCATCTCCACCTCAAGCGGATATCGGACCCTGCGCTCGGTGCCCGGCCAGGAGGCAACGGAGGCCTGGCAGCTTGTCATCGAAGCACTGCGGGCGGCCGGCGCCGTCGAGGTCGTCATCGCCGTCCCGGAAGTCGAGGCGCCCTTCGACCGGATAATGGCCGCCGGGGCGGACGGCATCGCCGTGCCCCTGCGCGCCCTCACGTCCCGCCAGTGGGAACAGTTGGCCGGCGCCGTCGAGGCGGGCAAACGGCTGTGGGCCGGGGCGCTGGACGTCTCCAACCCCGCAGCAGCGCTGCCCCGCGTCGCCGACGTCGTAGAAACCGTCTGGCGGCCATGGCGGCAACTGGGCCTGACCGCCCCGACTCTCGGCGGGCTGCGGGTCACGCCCTCGGGCGGGCTGGCCGGATATTCGCCGTCCTCCGCGACGGCCGTCCTGACGCGGCTGACCCAGGTGGCGGACGGACTCAACCAGCTCGCGCTCGGCTAGCGCCGCTCGGCGCCACTGCCACGTGCCGCCGTCAGCTGCGGGCTTCCCAGCGGTCCGGTCTGGCGCGGTCCGGAAGGAACCCCGGGGCCGCCACGCGACCGGGGTACGGTTCCAGCCGATAGTCGAAGTAGCCGGCATAGACCAGGATCAGACCGATTTGCGGCTGGATCACCTTGACCTGGATCCGGTGCTTTCCGGCGGCACCCTCCTCGGGCGCCCACCACTGTTCGGCGTATGCATTGGCGTCGACGGCGGCCGGCAGGGATAGCCGCAGCGGTCCGAGGAAAAGCCTCGACGCCTCCGAGACCCCGCGCAGCCGGCCGTTGGCGGTGACGCTGAGATTGAGGTCCGTGACGAGCCGGCGGTACCGCCCGACGTAGTCCAGCAGGCCGTGCCGGCCGCCGGAATCATCGAAGCTTGTCGTGTCGTGGAACAACCGGGTGGTGCCCGGGAAGAAGATTTCGCGCCGGGCGGTGAGGCTGGAACGGCCGAACGGGTCGAGATGGGCGTGGTTTTCGATCCGGAACCGGATGCCCTCGCCGTATTCCGGAAAGAAGGCCTGTTCGCCCGTTGCGAGACGCAGCGGGGGGCGGAGCCAGTTCTGCCGGCAGCCGACCACCTCAAAGACTCCTTCCCCGACGCCGTAATGGCCGGAGCCGGGAGTCAGGGAGAAGTACTCCTGCAGCTCCGGCTGCAGCCGGGCAAAGTCAGAGCCGAGGGCAAGCTGGTAGATCGGGGTGCGCACAGAATCCTCCTGGGTTGCTGGAGTGTTGACGGGTTCCTGTCCACAGCATGCGGGACGGAGGCCGCTTTGTCACAGTGGACCGGCCGTGCGCCGCCCGTCCGCAGGCTGAGTTGTCGGGCGGCCCGGGGTGCCGCCGCGCCATGCCGGGGCACCGCAGAAAACGACAAAGCCACTGCAATAAGGGAATATATACATATGAAGGCACGGATTTTGGTAGTGGACGATGACGAGGCGCTTGCCGAGATGATCGGTATTGTGTTGCGCAATGACGGGTTTGAACCCGTTTTCTGCGCTGACGGCGGACAGGCGCTGGACATCTTCCGTTCCGCCAAGCCGGACCTCGTGCTGCTTGACCTCATGCTTCCGGGCATCGATGGCATTGAAGTCTGCCGCCAGATCCGCGCCGAGTCCGATGTCCCGATCGTGATGCTCACCGCCAAGGCAGACACCTCGGACGTGGTCCGCGGCCTCGAGTCCGGAGCCGATGACTATGTTCCGAAGCCCTTCAAACCGGCCGAACTCGTCGCCCGCGTCCGCGCCCGGCTCCGGCCCGGGGACCAGAAGGCCCCGGAAACGCTGCGCATTGCCGACGTCACGATTGACGTTGCGGGCCACCTCGTCAGCCGGGGGACCGAGCGTATCTCGCTGACGCCGCTCGAATTTGATCTGCTGGTCGCACTGGCGCGAAAACCATGGCAGGTCTTTACCCGGGAACTTCTGCTGGAACAGGTCTGGGGCTACCGGCACGCCGCGGATACGCGGCTGGTCAACGTCCACGTCCAGCGGCTGAGGTCAAAGATTGAACGTGACCCGGAGGCTCCCGAAGTCGTCTTGACGGTCCGTGGTGTCGGCTATAAAGCAGGTTCCTGAGCCGTCGGACGGCCACCCCGGAGCCGGTCCGGTGAGCGCCCCGCCGGACCGGGGCGCCCCGGAGAATGCCGCCCGGACCTCAGTTGACCTTCACCCGCCGGGGATGACGGCGCCCAAACCCGGCGCGGCCGGACCCGTTACGGCTGTCCCGCCCGCCGAGCCCGCCGCCGCCGTCGAATCCGGCACGGTCGAACCCGCCGCCGTCGAACCCGTTGCTGCCCCTCCCGCCCGGCACCCGGGGAGTCCCGCCGCCGCCTGGCGGGCCATGCTCTTCCGCAGCCGGATCTGGGTCAAACGCGCCCGGATCGTGGGAATGCGGGTGGCAACGCTGGTTGCCACCGGCGCTTCCCGCCTGCTCCCGGGAATCCGTTACCTGCTCCGTTCCCTGCACCGGAAATGGCGGCGGTCGCTGCAGTTCCGGACCGTGCTGACCACCCTGATGCTCGCCATCACGTCCTTTGCTGTCGTCGGCGCTTACCTGTCGAACCAGATCGCGAACAACCTCTTTCAGGAACGGCTCGTCCAGGCCGAATCGGAGACGCGCTATAACGTCAAACAGGTACAGGACACGTTTGACGGCGCGCAGGTCACCGACCAGTCCAGCGTCATCACGCTTGTCTACGACACCCTGAATGCCGTCGAGGGCCGCGGCGATGTGATCCAGCGGCGCTACGTCTTCGAAGCGATGCCGGAACAAACCAAACCGCGCAACCGCTGGGTCGAATCACGGGCGTCCGACCAGCTCACGATCAGCGTGATCCCGACCGAACTGCGCACAGCGGTGCAGAACTCAGGCAAGGAGCAGTTCTGGGCCTCCACGGAGTTCCCGGTGGGCACCGAAGACCGGCCAGGGATTGCCGTTGGCAACAAGGTCACTTTCAACGGCACGGTCTACGAGATGTACCTGATCTATGACCTCAATACGGCGCAAAAAACCCTCGACGAAATACAGAACGTGCTGCTGGCCGGCGGCGCGGTGCTGGCGCTGCTGATCGGTGCCGTGGCCTGGTACGTCACCCGGAACGTCGTCAGCCCGGTCAGCCACGCGGCGCTCGTCTCCGAGAAACTCGCGGCCGGACAACTGCAGGAACGCATGGTAGTCAAAGGCGAGGACGAGGTGGCCCGGCTCGGCGCTTCCTTCAACCACATGGCCGCCAGCCTCCAGGAGCAGATCACCCAGCTCGCCACCCTGTCCCAAATGCAGCAACGGTTCGTCTCCGACGTCTCCCACGAACTCCGCACCCCGCTCACCACCGTGCGGATGGCGGCCGAAGTACTCTACGACGCCCGCCATGACTTCGACCCCATCAACAAGCGTTCCGCGGAGCTGCTCTACAACCAGGTGGAACGCTTTCAGTCACTGCTGGCCGACCTGCTGGAGATCTCCCGCTTCGACGCCGGCGTGGCAACGCTCGACGCCGAACCAGGAGACATTGTGCAGCTCGTGTCGCACGTGATGGAAGGCGTGGCCCCGGTCGCCGCGGAGTACGGCTCAAAGGTCACCCTCAACGCACCCGTCGAAAGCATCATCGTGGACATGGACGACCGCCGGATCGACCGAATTCTGCGCAACCTCGTCCTGAACGCTCTCGAACACGGCGAGGGCCGCCCGGTGAACATCTCCGTGGCCGCCAACGACACTGCCGTGGCCGTCGCCGTACGGGACCACGGCATCGGCATGACCCCCGGTGAAGCGGCACGCGTGTTTGACCGGTTCTGGCGCGCCGATCCGGCCCGGGCGCGGACGACCGGCGGCAGCGGCCTGGGTCTGTCCATCGCCGCCGAGGATACGAAACTCCATAACGGCTGGCTCCAGGCGTGGGGACGAAAAGGCGGCGGCGCCAACTTCCGCCTCACCCTTCCGCTGCGCCAGGGCGAGACCGTCACGAAATCCCCGCTCCAGCTGGAGCCGGTCGACGTCGGGCTTCAGGGCGCGGTTGGCCAACGGACCATGCTGCTGGTGGACCCCTCCCCGGCAGCCCGCGCCGACAACGGGAAGCAGTCACCCGGCCGTGTGCCGGGCGGTGCCGGCACGGCCGAAACGGGAACCACAGAGCCCGGCTCAACGGCTCCCGGAACGACGGCACCCGGAACGAAGGAGGGGTCATGAGCGGAGCCTCGCGAAAGGCCGGCGGCGCGGTGGCCGCGCTGCTGGCAGTGCTGCTGATCCTGATCACGTCCTGCGCCCAGATCCCGCGCTCGGGCCCGGTCGGAAAAAGCACCGACGAGAGCGCCGGAAACCCCAAGAATGCGCCCGTGTTCTTCCCGTCCGCGCCGCGCGAGGGGGCCGGTCCGGACGCCGTGATCGAGGACTTCTACCTTGCGGGCAGCGGCTACGAGGACGACTATGCGGTGGCACGCCAGTATCTGACCCAGGCATCGTCCGTGACCTGGAAGCCGGACCAGCGTGTGCTCGTCTTCCGCGCTGCGCGTGTAGTGCCGACCGGCGTCGAAAACGTCTTCAACTACGAACTGGACGTGGCCTACACCGTAGATGCGGATGGGGTGGCGACCCGGCTGCCGGAGGGCAGCAAGGAGAACATTCCCGCCACGCTGACCCAGGTGGACGGGCAATGGCGGATAGCGGAACTCCCCGACGGCACGGCGATCCCCGAAGAAACGTTCAAGGTCATCTACGGTGCCTACCCGATCTATTTCTATAACCCCACCTTCACCTACGCGGTACCCGATGTCCGGTGGTTCATCAAGAAAAAGACCGTCAAGGCCATGACCAGCGCCCTCCTCGGTGGTCCGGCCCCGTACCTCAAGGGCGCCGTCGTCAGCGCTTTCCCCGCTGGCATCAAACTGGCCCGGGAATCGGTGCCGGTTGTCTCCGGTGCCGCCCAGGTGGACCTTACCGCCAAAGACCTCGTGGAGGCCTCCAACGAGGACCGGCTGCGGATGCAGACCCAGCTTGCCCTCACTTTCCGCAGCCAGCCCGGCGTCGTCAACGTCGAGCTGCGCGCCAACCAGGACCTTGTGCGGGTGGAGGACAACGGGTCGGTCCTCCCGCCGATCCGAGACCTGAATGTGCCGGCCCACCAGATCGCCGTGAGCGATAACGATCTGGTCCGGTATGAGAACAACCGGATCTCGCCGCTTCCCGACATCCAGCCGGTCGCGGCCCTGGCGCCACGGGCCCCGGCGGAGTCGCCCGTCTCGCAGGCCGCGGCCTTCCTCAACGCCGACCGCGGAACGTTGTATTCGGTCGTGCCCGGCCAACCCGCCAGGGCGCTGACCACGCGGGCCACCCTTACCCGGCCCTCCTTCGACCGCTACGACTGGGTCTGGACGGCCGGGCCCGGGGCCAACGGCGGCACGGAAATGATCGCCCACCGGCCGGTCGGCGTCGCGGAGGGCGGCACCATCCCCGCAGTGACGATGGCGCCGGCGTGGCTCGCCGGACGGTCCGTCCGGGAGTTCCGGGTCTCACGCGAGGGGACCCGCGCCCTCGTTCTTTCGGAACAGAACGGCAAGACCAAAGTCCAGGTGACGGGCATTGTCCGGGGAGCCGACGGAACGCCCAAGGACCTCACCGTGCCGATCACTCTGCTGGCGTCGAACGATCCGGATCACGGCGTCTGGGTGGACGACACCACCGTCGCGGTGATGCAGGGCTCCCCGAGTGGCGCCGTCACTCCCGAGTTGCTGTCCCTCACTTCTTCCGAGCCCCAGCAGCTGGCGCCGTGGCCGGGGCTGACTGCACTCAGTGCGGGAAACGGCGGCGAGGAAATATACGGCCAGTCTGCGGAAGGGATCTTCCTGCGGATCGGCAACGGCTGGTCCCCGCAGCTCAAGGGTCCGGTCGATCCGTCCTATCCGGGATAGGGACGGATCGAACAAGGCCAGGGACGCGTCGATCCGTGTTGTCCGGTGGCGACCGGTCGATCCGTCCCATCCGGGCTGGCGACCGGTCGATCCGTCTTACCCGGGCCTGCAGCCTCCGGGGCGGATCCGGCACGGACCTGTGACCAGCATCGGACCGGCTCCTGAGCTGAGCCGCGCAACGCTTTTCCACATACCCCCGAGAGGCGTCGCGTTACCTCCGTTGGAGCCGCAGCCTTGGGTTATGGGAACACGCAGGCAACTTCGCGACCAGGACCGTATTCCCCGCGCCGGGACCTGGGCCAGCGAGGGGGCCGTTGCACGGGCTGGCCCCGGCGCCGGCGCGAGCCGGACCCCGCGGGCGGGTCACGCCGGACGGCGAAGCCAGCGGACAGCTGACCCAGACCTTGCTCCAGCGGCACCGGATTCGGTGAAGCACCGCGGTGACTACCGCCGGCCGTTGGCGCGGTTGGCGGACCGGGCCGCGGCTGCCGCGGCCGAAGTGGTGGCACTCGCCGTGCCGGTGGACTGCGTCTGTTGCGGGGCGGAAGACCGGGCGCTCTGCAGCGGCTGCGAACGCCAGGTCCGGCAGCTGATGAGCAAGCCGTTCAGGGCCGAGACGCAGGCCCCGGCACTGATGGACGTGAACGGCGCCGTGCTCCTTCCGGTCGTGGCGGCCGGCGCATACCGTGCGGAGCTGGCGCAGGCTGTGTTGTCTTTCAAGAAGCACGGCCAGGGTCAGCTCGCGGAGGTGTTGTCCAAGGGCCTTGCCGGTGCCATCCGGGCAGCGGCCGGGGACGCCCCCAGGCTGCTGCTCGTGCCGGTGCCGACCAGCAGCGGTGCCTACCGGAAGCGGGGCTTCAGCCCGATCCACATGCTGCTCGGCAGGCTCGACCGCCCCCGGGCGACGGGAGCCGGCCCGCGCTCAGGCTTCGCCACCGTCCATGCCCTCCGGAAGAAGGGCCTGCGGGGCAGCGCCCGGCGGTCCGGCCAGACCGCCGCTGGCTTCGCCGGGCTGCAGGGAATATCCGGCGGACAAAAGGGGCTGGGACGCGGAGGCCGCGCGCAACGCGTCCGGGGATCCATACGGGTCCGCCGGGGGCTGTTCGCCCCCGCAGTGAACGGCCGGAACTGCCTCATCATTGATGACGTGCTCACGACGGGGGCCACGCTGGCCGAGGCTTCCCGTGCACTGGGTGCAGCCGGAGCGCTGGTGACGGGCGCCGTCGTCGTGGCCGCAACACGCCCGCCGGGCACTCTCGACTACGGGCAATCGGACCGCGGATTGGCGGGGCGGCGGCCCGTGAACGAAAAAAATAAACCAAGAAAGGATGAATAAGGGGTGGCTATGAACTAACGTCGGAGATGGGTACCAAGAATAGATGTACCTGTCGATAGCGGCTCGGAAAGGGGCTCGACTGTCAGTCAGATCAGCCCCGGGAAGTGCCGCCGTCGTGTCACCGAAGTCATTTGGAGGGCACCATGGAGTTCATGATCAGCGGACGCAATTTGACGGTTTCAGACCGGTTCCGCGAGTACGCCGACGAGAAGATCTCGAAGATCGCGTCGCTGGGGGACAAGGTCCAGAGGGTGGACGCAAAGGTATCCAAGGAGACCAAGGCCCGGCAGACCGACGAGATGCTCACGGTTGAGCTCACAGTCCTGGGAAGGGGCCCCGTAATTCGCGCCGAGGCCAGCGCCGCAGACAAGTTCGCCGCGTTTGATCTCGCCTACAACAAGCTTCTTGAGCGACTGCGCCGGGCGAAGGACCGCAAGAAGGTCCACCACGGCAGGCACACCCCAAAGTCCGTCACCGAGGCGACGGCAACCCTTGAGCCCGCCAGCACCAGCGAGCCGATTTACGAAGAGGCCAACCACTGGCTCGAGCCCAAAGAAGCTCCCGCCGAGAAATCGCCGTACGAGGTCGAAAACGACATTCCGGCCGGAGACTCGCCCGTGCTCATCCGCCGGAAGGTCTTTCCCGCCGCATCCCTCACGCTCGACGACGCCGTCGACAACATGGAGCTCGTGGGTCACGACTTCTACCTCTTCGTGGACAAGGAGACCAAGGCGCCCTCTGTCGTGTACCGCCGCGACGGATGGACATACGGGGTCATCTCCCTCGACCAGACCTGCGAACCAGGTAAGGCTCCGGTCGAAGAGAAGATCCTCGCCTACCGCTCCGAGGATGAGCCTGCCAGCGCCTAAGCTAGTGCTGACCATCCACCGAAGGGACTGACGTGCACGAAGGGCTGAGCCTTCAGCAGGCCCGGCGAATCGCATTGGCAGCCCAGGGATTGGACAAGGTACGGCCCGCCGGACCCGTGAGCGCACGGACGGTGGGCCGTACCTTTGCCCGCCTGCAGCTGGTCCAGATCGACTCCGTCAATGTTTTGACCCGGAGCCACTACCTGCCCTTCTTTTCCCGTCTGGGGAACTACGACCGCGCCATCCTGCAGCGGATGGCGGAAAGCCGCCCCCGCCGAATGATGGAGTACTGGGCCCACGAGGCCAGCTTCATCCGTCCAGAGCATTTCCATGACCTCGTCCCCTGGCAGAACAGGAAATGGGTCGGGGCGCACTCCATGGACGCCGAGCTACGCAGCGACGTCGCCTCCCGGGTGCTTGAGGCGCTCGCGGCCGGCCGTCCGATGACCGCCGCCGAACTCACCGCACGCCTGGGTCACATCGAGGACCGGCAGCAGGACAACTGGGGCTGGAACTGGAACGCCGTGAAGCGGGTCCTGGAACACCTCTTCGAAGCCGGCCTCATTTCGGCCGCGTCCCGGACCGATTCCTTTGAACGCCGCTACACTCTCACCGCAAAGGTGCTGCCCGTAAGGCCGCCGGCAGGTAGGGGTGCCGGGGACACCGGTCCCGACCCGGCTGCTGCGCTGGAGCGGCTGATCGAAGCCGCCGCCCGCGCCCACGGGATCGGCACCGTGCGGTGCTTTGCTGATTACTTCCGGACGCCCCTGCGCGCGTCCGCCATCGCCGTGGACCAGCTCGTCGAAACGGGCAGGCTTCAGCCGGTCACGGTGGCCGGCTGGAACAAGCCCGTCTACCGGCACACCGAGGCAAGACTCCCGCGCACCGCCACTGGCCGCGCCCTGCTGAGCCCCTTTGACTCACTGGTCTTTGAGCGCCAGCGCCTGGAATCCCTGTTCGGATTCCACTACCGCCTCGAGATCTACACACCCGAGCCGAAGCGCCGCTTCGGCTATTACGTGCTGCCGTTCCTGCTGCGCGACGGCATCGTTGCCCGGGTCGACCTCAAAGCCGACCGGGCCAACGGCCTGCTGCTTGCCAGGGCCGCCCATGCTGAACCCGACGCTCCCGCCGACACCGCCGTCGAACTCGCCGCGGAACTGCAGCTCATGGCAGAGTGGTTGGAGCTGGACCAGGTTATTGTCTCCCCGAAAGGGGACCTGGCGCCGGCACTCGCGGACGCCATGTCCGGGGCGGTAAATGGTGTATCCGCTCAGAGGGAACAGGCGTAACCGGCCCTGCGTCTCTCCCGTAGACTGAACACGCCAGAATTCGGCAGCTTGAGACTGGGAGCAACTTCACGTGGCATCACTTATCGAAAAACTACTCCGTACGGGTGACAAAAAAACCCTGAGGCAACTGCGGAACTATGCCGATTCCATTAATGCCCTTGAAAGCTCCTTCCAGACCTTCACCGACGCTGAACTGCGCGAAGAGACCGACCGTCTCCGCGCACGCCACCTTGACGGGGAGAAGCTCGACGACCTCCTCCCGGAGGCGTTTGCCGCTGTCCGCGAAGCGTCCTCCCGCACGCTCGGCATGCGCCACTTCGACGTCCAGCTGATGGGCGGCGCCGCCCTGCATCTGGGCAACATCGCCGAAATGAAGACCGGTGAAGGCAAGACCCTCGTTGCCACCGCCCCGGCCTACCTCAACGCCCTCGCCGGCAACGGTGTGCACGTCATTACCGTGAACGACTACCTGGCCGAATACCAGTCGGACCTCATGGGTCGTGTGTACCGGTTCCTCGGCCTGAGCAGCGGCTGCATCCTGTCCAACCAGGACCCCACGCTGCGTCGCGAGCAGTACGCCGCGGACATCACCTACGGCACCAACAACGAATTCGGCTTCGACTACCTGCGCGACAACATGGCGTGGGACAAATCCGAACTGGTCCAGCGCGGCCACCATTTCGCCATCGTAGATGAAGTGGACTCCATCCTCATCGATGAGGCACGTACGCCGCTCATCATTTCCGGCCCGGCGCAGGGCGACACCAACCGCTGGTACAGCGAGTTCGCCAAGGTCGTCACCCGGCTCAAGCCCGACGAGGACTACGAGGTCGACGAAAAGAAGCGAACCGTGGGCGTGCTGGAGACCGGCATCGAAAAGGTCGAGGACTACCTCGGCATCCACAATCTCTACGAGTCCGCCAACACGCCGCTGATCGGCTTCCTCAACAACGCCATCAAGGCCAAGGAACTCTTCAAACGCGACAAGGACTACGTCATCCTCAACGGCGAGGTCCTGATCGTCGACGAGCACACCGGCCGCATCCTTGCGGGCCGTCGCTACAACGAAGGCATGCACCAGGCGATCGAGGCCAAGGAAGGCGTCGAGATCAAGGCCGAGAACCAGACGCTCGCCACGGTCACGCTGCAGAACTACTTCCGCATGTACGACAAGCTTGCGGGCATGACCGGTACCGCCGAGACCGAAGCCGCCGAGTTCATGAGCACCTACAAGCTCGGCGTCGTTGCCATCCCCACCAACCGGGACATGACGAGGATTGACCAGGCTGACCTTGTGTACAAGAACGAGGCTGTCAAGTTCGACGCCGTCGTCAAGGACATCGCCGAACGCCACGCCGATGGCCAGCCCGTCCTGGTCGGCACGACCAGCGTCGAGAAAAGCGAATACCTCTCGGGGCTGCTCGCCAAGGAAGGCGTCCGGCATGAGGTCCTCAATGCCAAGAACCACGCCCGGGAAGCTGCGATTGTCGCCCAGGCCGGGCGCAAGGGCGCCGTGACCGTGGCGACCAACATGGCAGGCCGCGGTACCGACATTATGCTGGGCGGCAACGCCGAGTTCACGGCCGTCGCCGAACTCGCCAAGCGCGGGCTGGATCCGGAAGAAAACTCCGCCGAGTACGAAGCGGCCTGGCCCGAAGCCTTCGAGGCAGCCAAGCAGTCCGTCAAGGACGAGCACGAGGAGGTCCTCAAGCTGGGCGGCCTGTACGTTCTTGGTACCGAACGGCACGAGTCCCGCCGCATCGACAACCAGCTGCGCGGCCGCTCGGGCCGCCAGGGCGACCCGGGCGAGTCCCGGTTCTACCTCTCGCTCACCGACGACCTGATGCGCCTGTTTAACTCGGGCGCTGCTGAACGGCTGATGAACAGCTCGGTGCCGGACGATGTTGCCCTCGAATCCAAGCTCGTCTCACGCGCCATCGCCTCGGCCCAGGGCCAGGTGGAGGGCCGTAATGCCGAACAGCGGAAGAACGTCCTCAAGTACGACGACGTCCTGAACCGCCAGCGCGAGGCCATCTACGGAGACCGCCGCCGCATTCTCGAAGGCGGCGACCTCCACGAGAAGGTCCAGTACTTCCTCGAGGACACGATCAATGCCTTCATCGACGCGGCCACCGCCGAGGGCACCGGCGACGACTGGGACTTTAACCTCCTGTGGTCAAACCTCAAGACCCTCTACCCGGTGAGCGTCACCCCGCGCGACCTCATCGACGAGGCCGGCGGAAAATCCCGGATTACCGTGGACTTCCTCAGGGAAGAGATCCTCTCCGACGCACGTCTGGTCTACCAGGCCCGCGAAGAGACCATCGGTCATGAGAGCATGCGGGAACTTGAGCGCCGGGTTGTCCTGTCGGTGATCGGCCGTAAATGGCAGGAACACCTCTACGAGATGGACTACCTGAAGGAAGGCATCGGCCTGCGCGCGATGGCCCAGCGCGATCCCCTGGTGGAGTACCAGCGTGAAGGGTTCATCATGTTCCAGGCCATGATGGAGGCCATCCGGGAGGAAAGCGTCGGCTTCCTGTTCAACCTTGAGGTCGAGGTGACCCCCGCCGAGGACGTGGTCGTCGCGGACGCCGCCGGCCAGCACACCGAACATCACGAGCCGCAGATCCGGGCCGCCGGCCTGGAGGCGCCTGAAAAGCCGGCCCAGCTTCAGTACACGGCCCCCGGTGAAGACGGTTCCGCCCAGACCCGCGTGGAAGCCAAAGTCTCCGGCCGTTCCGGCAACCCGGCCAAGGCCGCGGCGCAGGACAGCACGCGCCGGGCGAACAAGAAGAAACGCCGCTAGCGGATCGGCTGACAGCACGGCTGCCGCCGGGCGTTATGGGGCAGTGACGGCACCTGGCCTTAACGGACACTGACGAAAGAGGACCGGAACATGTTCCGGTCCTCTTTCCATGCTGCAGACTCCTCCTTCCCTCGTTCCCGTCGATGGGCCCCCCAACGCGACTTCCTGGATCGGCTTCGTCGGATGTCAACCGATTTCCAGCACGGTGACCCGCCACGCGAGCCGGCTGCGCTCCAGCCGCAAGGCGACCGCGCGAACGCGCAACTCCTCGACCACCACAGCGCTTGCCTCATAGACATCCGCGGACACCCGGCAAGCCCGGACAGACCGGACGGAGGCGTTTCGGTGCAGCCGTCCCGCAGTCGGTGCCGCCCCGCACGGCACCCGCCGGGTCAGGGCAGCCCGGTGCTGCAGTGCCGAGAGGCAGCGCTCGTCGAGCCGCCGGGCCAGCTGCTGCGCCGGCCGGGTGCCGGCCAGCACCTCGATGGCCGCCTGAACCGTGCTGCGCGAAATTGCGCAGATCTCTCGTTCTTCCTGCGCCAGCCCGGGCAGCGGTGCCACCGGAACCGGAGGAGCCCCGCTGTGACCTGGCCGTGGCGCACCTCCCGGGAGCAGACGCAGTGGCGCAGCGGGGGAGACGGGGGCTTCGGCGGCGGCGCGGGGGTTGGTCCTGGCGCTCATGGTGCTTCCTTTGCTTTTGGTTTTGCTGATCAGTAATTCCGCAGAGCTGTTGCTGGTGCATCCCCGGGGAGTTGTCGCTCTCTGCGGCGGGGCGTCTTGGGACTCGGGTCTTCAATTTCACGGTGTGGGCGGAAGCCTGAGCAGCTGACCGGGCCGCAACAGGTGTGGGTTGGCTCCGATGACGTCCCGGTTGGCCTGGTAGAGCCGGGGCCAGTCCCTCGCGATGTCGACGTCGGAGGCATAAGGTCCCACCCGGGCCGCGGACAGGCTCCACAGCGAATCCCCGGGGAGCACAGTCACGACCGCTGCCTGGCCAGCGGGTTCCGGGTGTCGCAGCGGGCGCCCCGCCAGCGGGCCGGGTTCGACCACCGGGCTGAGTGGCCGCCACTGCGGATTCACGACGGCCAGCGAGCCCGGCGTTGGCGCCGCGGCCGGGGTTGGGGCCGGCGAGCCGTGCGTTGGCGCCGGCGCCGGGGTTGGCGTCAGCGTTGGTCCCTCGGCGGACGGCGGGGCAGCGTCGGCCGTGGCCGGTTCCGGAGTCCACGCGGCGGATGCCGCGGGTGTGGCCGAGGCCGTTCCCGGGACAGGCGGCTGGGTGGAAGCCGTTGCCAGCGGAGCGGTGAGCAGTTGAAGTCCGACCGCCGCCATGACCAGGCGGCGCATAAAGCCGGGGATGAACTTTCCGGCAGCCGAGGCCGCGCGGACCTTGCCGCCGCGTTGGAGGAGTGCCGCCGCCAGGGCGATGACAAAGGACATGGCCCACCAGACGATCACGATCAGACCGGTTGTGTTCGCCACAATGCCGAGCTGGTCTTCGAACCCCAGAGATTGCTGCCGTGCCGAGGACGCCTGCCAGCGCCGGACTATGCTGCCACCGGTTCCCGCAAGGAATACCCCCAGCAGCAGGATGGCTGCGGCCATTGCCGCGTCCCCAGGAAGCAGGGGTGCCCTGCGGCGGGGTACTGCAGCGTTATCCATCATCTCCGCCTCTCTGTTTGACAGCCGACTGCTTTGAGTCATTGGTGTCGTTTGGAGTATTTTGATGTTGTTTGATGCAATTTAGTTCAGTTTGAGCTCGTAAGCAGTCTTTTGTCCAGACCCAGTTCTTTGGGCCGCGCATTGACCGCCAAAGATCGCGCGCCTACGCTGTCGCCATGCGGTGGGATGCCCTCTTCGACGATCTCGAGACACAAGTGGCCGCCAGCGAGCGTCTGGATCTCGACGCGGAAGTCTCCGAACGGACGCGTGCGGAGGCGGCAGCGGTGGAACTGGCGGATCGCCTGCGCGGCTCGCTGGGGCGACTGATTGTGGTGCAGCTTGCGTCCGGATCGACGTTCGAAGGGACCCTGAGCCATGCGGGAAGCCAGGCGCTTGTGCTGGATGAGCCCAGGCACCAGGTGCTGGTTCCTTATGCCTCGGCGGTCCGCTACCGCGGGCTCTCCCGGCTGGCCGTGTCGGAGCCGTCCAGAGTCAGGCAACGACTTGGCCTCGCGAACGCCCTGCGCGGGCTTGCGCGGGACCGGGCCGCGCTGGTCGTCCTGATTTCCGGCGGCTCAGCGGGAGAGTTGATGCTCCACGGCGTGATTGACAGGGTGGGGCGCGATCACCTGGACCTGGCGGTCACCGGGGAAGGCGAGGAGCGTCGGGCAGCCAATGTCCGTGAGCTGGCGTCAATTCCGTTCACCGCGCTGGCCGGAATCAGGTCGGCCCGGACGACGGGCACCTAAGCGGACGGGCGCCTAAGCGAACGGGGACGTCGGCGAAGGGTCTTCGGGACGGGCCTGCGGGGCCGGGGCTCCGCGGCACGGCCGTGGTTGATCAGCAGACGCACGGAAGCCGGCACGCCCGTCTCAGCGGGTCTTGGACTTTGCCTCTTCGATCATCCGGCTGGCTTCCGCATACCGTTCCTCGATGTATTGCTCGAGCATTTTCTCTTCGACACGCCACTGGCCGCGTCCGCCGACCTGAATGGCCTTGAGCTCGCCGCTGCGAACCAGCGCGTAGGCAGCCGGGGCGTTGATCTGGAGCTGCTCTGCGACGTCGGCGAGGGTGAGGAATCGGGGCATGACTCCATTTTGCCACCGAAGACTCCGACTGGGGCCGTTATCCACAGTTTGAACATCTTTGTTCCCGCGTCTTCCGGTCCGGACGGGAAGAAGCAACAATGATCTTGCCCGGCCTGATCCGGGGCTGCGACTACAGGGGGAGCGGGCGCATGGGTGTGACCACGGTGGGCGGCGGGGCGCGGCTGAAGAAACCGTCGTGGAAGGATCCCCGGCTCCTCGTGGGCCTTCTGCTGGTTCTGGCCTCGGTGGCGGGCGTTACCTCCTTGGTCGGGGCGGCAGACCAGACCGCCGAGGCCTACACGGCTCGGGAAGCCATCGCGGTGGGCGAAACGCTGTCGGCGGACAAACTGAACCGCGTTAAGGTCCGCCTCGGCGACGTCGAACCGCGCTATCTCACCCCCGCAGCAGGGGTGGCCGATGGGCTTGTTGCCGTCCAGCGGATCGGCAAGGACCAGCTGGTGCCGCGAGAGAGTCTGGCACAGGCCGACGGCCTGGACCGGAAGCCGGTTGCGGTGACGATCGAGGAGTCTCTGCCGGCCCAGGCAGTTGCTGGCTCCCGGGTCGATGTCTGGGTGGCGTTGCCTGATGCCCGGAACGGGTTCAGCCAGCCGACGCTGCTGTTGCCGGGGGCGGAAATCGCCCAGATCACTGCGGGCAGCACCGCCCTGGGGTCCGCCCGGTCCACCGTCGTGATGGTGCTGGTGACAGACGGGCAGATGCCAAACCTGCTTGGCGCACAGGCCAACAAGGCGAAGATTTCCGTGGTCTGGAACCCGGGTGGTGCGGGCCAATGAGCATCCCGGTCGTCACGGTCGGGGACTCGCGGGAAGACCTGGTGGGCAGGCTCGAACGGCTCCACGGGCCGGTGTCCGTTGTCCGGAGGTGCACCGAGCTGGCGGAACTGCTGGCTGCCTGCCAGGGCGGTCTGGCGCGGGCGGCAGTCGTGGCGGAGGGAAGCGGGGAGCTGACGGCGTCGCTCGTTGACCGGCTGTCCGCCGTCGGCGTCGCCGTCCTGGCCCTGACTGACAGTCCGGAGGAAATGGCCCGGCTGGAGGGAATCGGCGTCGCTGCCGAACTGACCGGGGTGGACGCCGCCGCGCTGGCCCACCGCATCTCGGGCGCCGTTGCCCAGCTGGCCGCAGCTGAGCCGTGGCTCCGGCAGGGAGACGTCAGCGGCCACGCTGCGGCCGGTCCGGCGCGGGCTCCGACCGGCGGCCGGGCCGCTGCGGGGACGGAACGATCCGGCACGGGTCAGATCCTTGCGGTCTGGGGACCCGCCGGCTCGCCAGGCCGGACCATGCTGGCGGCCAACATGGCGGCGGAACTCGCAGCGGAGGGACAGTCGGTACTGCTCGTGGATGCCGACAGCTATGGTGCCAGTGTCGCAGCCATGCTGGGACTGCTGGACGAATCGGCCGGGCTGGCGCAGGCCTGCCGGCTGGCGGACCAGGGCCTCCTTGACTCCGAGGCGCTGCTCAGGATTGCTGTTCCTGTAGTCACCAGAGCGGGAACCTTGCGGGTACTGACTGGCATCACCCGCGCGGACCGTTGGACCGAACTCCGCGCCGCCGCGCTGTCCCTGGTCCTGTCCCGGGCCAGGCATGATTTCGACGTGACCGTCATTGATACAGGTTTCTGCCTTGAAAGTGACGAAGAGCTGAGCTTCGACACGATGGCGCCGCGCCGCAATGCCGCAACGCTGAGGAGCCTTGAACTGGCGGACACCGTGTTTGCCGTCGGGGCGGCGGACTCAATCGGGGTCCCCAGGCTGGTCCGCGGCCTGGCGGAGCTGGAATTAGCTGTCCCGAACGCGTCCCCGCGGGTGGTGCTCAACAAAGTCCGGCAGTCCGCCGTGGGACGCTCGCCCGAGCGACAACTCCGCGAAGCGTGGGAGCGGTTCGGCCCCGCCGTCCCGCTGGGGGCGTTCCTGCCGGCCGATCCGGTCGCCGCTGACGCGGCACTGCTCTCGGGGTCCCTCCTGTTGGAGGCCGCGCCCGACTCACCCCTGCGGCAGAGGATCGCAGCCCTGGTTTGTGCACCTGTCCAGCGGAACGGCCGATCCTCTGTATTTTCTTCCACAGCGAAGCGTTTATTTAAGGGCTAGGCTCGCCTTGAGGGCCGCAACGAAGCGGCCGTGAACTTTTTGATGGAGGCGTTTGTCGATGTCGTCTGGGTCCAGCGTGGAGGATCAACCCGTTTCGATCGGTGCCGGAGCAGGCTACCTGAAGGACTACTACGAGCACCTCGCTGAGGAAGACGAGCGGGCGTATTCGGCGGAGTTGCTGGCAGCGCGCGCCCAGACGCACCGCGAGACGGCGGCAAAGCGGTTCCCCGGCGTCGCTAATATTTCCATTTCCGACGAGGCCGACCGCAGCGTCGTCTACATCGTCACCGACGACATGCCCTTCCTCGTAGACTCCGTCAACGCGGAACTTGTCCGGCAGAATGCCCCCATCCATCTGGTCATGCATCCGCTGTTCGTGGTGACCCGCAACCGTGAGAGCGGTGAACTCGTCAGGGTCGACCGGGTGCCCTCACACTTGGGCATCTCCAGCGGGGACACGGCCGCGATGCCCAACCTTTCGCACCTGATCGCCCAGGGTGACAATGCCTCGCACATGGAATCCTGGATCGCCGTCGAAATCGACCGGGTCGAGGACGCCAAGCGCGCCTCCCTGGTGGAAGGCATCGGGCGGGTGCTCGGCGACGTGCGTGCCGCCGTCGAAGACTGGCAGAAGATGCGGAACCGGGCACTCCAGATTTCGCAGGACCTGGACACGCTGGCCGATGCAGCGCAGATCGCCGAACTCCGCCAGGCCCAGGCGCTGCTGCGCTGGATGGATGACGGGAACTTCACTTTCCTGGGCTACCGCGAATATGACCTAAAGAACGAATCCGGCGAGGATGTCCTGGAACCGCGGGAAGAGAGCGGTCTCGGGCTGCTGCGCGGCGGCGCCGACACCCCGCACCAGATCCAGCACCTCACCGAGACGGGCCGGAAGAAAGCCCGCGAAAAGCGCGCGCTCGTCATCACAAAGGCCAACTCCCGTTCCACGGTCCACCGCTCGGCGTACTTGGACTACATCGGCGTCAAGAGCTTCGACGCAGCCGGCAACGTCAACGGCGAGCGCCGCTTTATCGGGCTCTTCGCCACGACGGCTTACGCGGGCTCCGTGCGTGAGATCCCGGTGGTCCGCGAGAAAGTCGCCGCGGTGTTGAGCCAGGCCGGCTTCCCGCCCGACTCCCACTCCGGCAAGGACCTGCTCGGCATCCTCGAAACCTACCCCCGCGACGAGCTGTTCCAGATCGAAATACCCGATCTGGCCGCCATTGCGACCGGCATCCAGCGGCTGCAGGAACGGCGCCGGACCCGGCTGTTCCTCCGCCCGGACATCTACGGCCGCTTCATGTCGGCGCTCGTCTACCTTCCGCGTGACCGGTACACCACGAACGTGCGCCTGCGCATTGAGGAAGAACTCCGCGAGACCTTTGATGCGGTGTCCATCGATTTCGAGGCGCGGATGACCGAGTCCGCCCTGGCCCGGCTTTTCTTCCGGATCAGGCTTCCGAAAAACGCCGATGTCAGCAACGTCAACAGCGACGAACTCGAGAAGCGCCTGGTCCGCGCCGCGCGCTCCTGGGGCGAGGGCATCGCCGAGGTGCTGCGCGCCCGCGCCGACGGCAACGGTGGCACCAGGAGTGCCGGCGCCAAGGAACTTGCCGCCGAGTGGGCCGAGGCCTTCCCCGCGAGCTACCGCGTCGATTACGAGGTGGAGGATGCCCTGGAGGACATCGCCCGCTTTGAGAAGTACGGTGCCGCCGCCGCTCCGGCCGGGGAAACGGCCAAGGAACACCCCGGAGTCCACGTCTACCTCCCCGACGGCGCCGGAGCCACCCTCGAAGAGGACGCCCGCGTCAAGCTCTACATGCTTGAGCCCAAGAGCCTGAGCCAGATCCTGCCCTACTTCCACAACCTGGGCCTCGAGGTCCTGGACGAACGCCCGTTCGAGATCGAGACGGCGGACCAGCGTGACTTCTTCCTCTATGACCTGGGCCTGAAGTACCCGGCAGGGGTGGACCCGGTCAGGACGGGGCAGCTGCTCGCGGACTCTTTCGGCGCTGCGGTGTCCGGTGCGGTGGAATCGGACAGCTTCGACCGGCTGGTGCTGCGCGAGGGGATGCAGTGGCGCCAGGTTGTCGTGCTGCGCGCCTACGCCAAGTACATGCGGCAGATGGGCAACACCAACTCCTACGGCTTCCTTGCCGACACCCTGCTGGCCAACCCCGATGTCATCCGCGGCCTGAGCGCCCTGTTCGAGGCCCGTTTCGATCCCTCGCTCGGCGAGGAGGCACGCCGGAGCCGGCAGGAGGAGGTCCTCGCCGGACTGGACGCAGCGATCGAACAGGTCGCGACCCTCGACGCCGACCGCGTCCTGCGTACCTTCAAGAACCTGATCCAGGCGACGCTGCGGACCAACTACTACCAGAACAAACCGCACCTGAGTTTCAAAATGAACCCCGCCGCCATTGACGGACTGCCGTTCCCCAGGCCGATGTTCGAGATCTGGGTCTACTCGCCCCGGGTCGAGGGCGTGCACCTGCGCTTTGGCAAGGTCGCCCGTGGCGGGCTGCGCTGGTCCGACCGGCGCGAGGACTTCCGCACCGAAATCCTTGGCCTGGTCAAGGCCCAGACGGTCAAGAACGCCGTGATCGTGCCGACCGGCGCAAAGGGCGGCTTCTACGCCAAGCAGCTCCCGGACCCTGCTGCGGACCGCACCGCGTGGATGGCGGAGGGCGTCGAAAGCTACAAGACGTTCATCCGTGGCCTCCTTGACGTCACCGACAACCTCGTCACGACGCAGGACGGCGAGCAGCTGGTGCCGCCGGCCGACGTCGTACGGCACGACGGCGACGATTCGTACCTCGTTGTCGCGGCCGACAAGGGGACGGCCTCCTTCTCCGACATTGCCAACGGCCTCGCCGCGGAATACGGATTCTGGCTCGGCGATGCCTTCGCCTCCGGCGGCTCCGTCGGTTATGACCACAAGGCCATGGGCATCACAGCCCGCGGGGCCTGGGAGTCGGTCAAGCGCCACTTCAGCGAGCTGGACCTGGACACGCAGTCCGAACCGTTCACCGTCGTCGGCGTCGGCGACATGTCCGGCGACGTGTTCGGCAACGGCATGCTGCTGTCGAAGCACATCCGGTTGCTTGCGGCCTTCGACCACCGGCACATCTTCCTCGACCCCGCCCCGGACGAAGCCGTGTCCTTCACCGAGCGGCAGCGGCTCTTCGAGCTGCCGCGTTCATCCTGGGATGACTACGACAAGGCCCTGATCAGCGAAGGCGGCGGTGTGTTTGCCCGCCAGGCGAAGTCCATCCCGGTCTCCGACCAGGTCCGGTCCGCGCTCGGACTCCCTGACGGCACCACGCAGCTCAGCCCGCCCGAACTGCTGCGCGCGATCCTGCTCGCTCCGGCCGACCTGCTCTACAACGGCGGAATCGGAACCTACGTCAAGGCAAGCACGGAAACCCACGCCGAGGTCGGCGACAAGGCCAACGACACCATCCGGGTCGACGGCCGCGACCTGCGCGTGAAGGTCATCGGTGAGGGCGGAAACCTGGGCATGACGCAGCGCGGACGCATAGAGGCTGCCCTCCAGGGCGTCATCCTGAACACCGATGCGATCGACAACTCCGCCGGTGTGGACTGCTCCGACCACGAGGTCAACATCAAGATCTTCGTGGACCGGATGGTGGCCGCGGGGAAGCTGGATCCGGCGGAGCGTTCGGAGTTCCTGGCCTCGATGACGGACGAAGTCGGCCGGCTCGTGCTCGAGGACAACATCGACCAGAACATCCTGCTGCTCAATGACCGGATGCGGGTTGCCGAATGGAGCCCCAGCTATGAGCGCCTGATGGACTGGCTGGAGAAATCTGCCGATCTGAAGCGCGAGCTGGAGGCGCTTCCGACCACCGAGACGCTGCGTGAGCGGCTGGACCAGGGCCAGGGGCTGACCTCGCCTGAGCTGTCGGTGCTGGCGGCCTACGCCAAGATCGAGCTGGCCTCGGCACTGCGGGACAGCGACCTGGCCGACGACCCGTGGTTCCGGGGAGTCCTTCGGAACTACTTCCCGCTGCAGCTCCGGGACCGGTTCGACGCCGAGCTCGACACCCATCCGCTGCGGCGCGAAATCATCGCCACGGTGGTGGCGAACGACATGATCAACATGGGCGGCATCACCTTCGCGTTCCGTGCCATGGAAGAGACCTCGGCCACCGAGGCCGCCGTCGCCAAGGCTTTCGTAGCGCTCCGGGAGGTCTACGAACTGGACATCATGATCGGCGAACTCAACGAGTTGCCGGCGTCGTTCCCGACAGAGCACTGGAGCGCCGTCCACCTGGACATCCGGCGGCTCCTGGACCGGGCCGTGCGGTGGGTCCTGGGCGAGAGCAGCGCGTCCCGGCCCATTGCCGAGATCGTGGGGGAGTTCAAGCCGCTGATGGATCCGATGCGGGCACGCCTGCTGGACTACCTGCGCGGCGATGACCGCGCCCGGGTGGCCGAATGGCTGGAAAAGGCGCGCCGCTGGGATCTTCCGGAGGACCTGGCCCACCGCTGGGCGGAACTGTTCGAGAGCTTCGTGCTGCTGGACATCGCCAAGATTGTCCATGTCAGCCCGGAACCCGTGGAGAACATTGCCCATGTCTACTACACGGTGTTCAACCGCTTCCATGCGGATTCGCTGCTGGAGCGCATTACGAAGCTGCCAAGGCGGGATCGCTGGCAGGCCCTGGCCCGGGCCGCGCTCCGTGATGATCTTTACTCAACGGTCTCGGATATGACCACGGCGGTTCTGGAGTCAACGCCTTCGGACCTGCCCGCGGAGGAACGCCTCGTCGCCTGGGAAAGCCAGAATGTTGAGCAGCTGGGCCGGGCGAAGAGCATGTTTGACGAGGTGAACGCCCTCGAGGCCGATGACATGGCTTCGCTGTCGGTAGCATTGAGGCTCTTGAGGTCAATCGTCCGACGCTAGGCAGCCGACGCTGCCGCCGTCGCAAATGGAGGTGCTGTGGCAATCTTTACGGACCCTATCAGGGAGCATGCTGATTTCGGGCCGGGGGATGCCGAGTGGTTGCACCTCCTGGTCGGCGACTGGCAGATGGTCGCGGATCTGGCGTTCGCCGACCTGGCGCTGTGGTTCCCGCATCCTGAGCTTGGCTATGTGGCGCTCGCCCACGTCCGCCCCTCCACCACGCATACGGTGTTCCACTCCGACTTCGTGGGGGAGGGGATCCGGTCCGACTTGAAGCCGCTGGTCGACAAGGCGTGGGAGAGCCGGATCATCGAGCGGTCCAACGAGACCAACTGGAGCAGTGACATGGCACTCCGGGTGGAGGCCGTGCCGATGGTCCGCAACGGCCGGACGCTGGCCATCGTCACGACGCATATGGACCTGTCCAGCTCGCGTATGCCCTCGCGGCTGGAGCTGACGTACCGTCAGTGCGCCTATGATCTGTTGCGGATGGGGACGCTGGGCCTGTGGCCGGACTTCGCCTCGCCCACGGGTTCCCGCCGCGGCGCGCCCCGCGTGGGGGACGGTCTGATCAGGCTCGACGCCGAGGGCATCGTCCAGTACGCGAGCCCCAACGGGGTCTCGGCGTTCCGCCGGCTCGGCGACGGCGAGTCGCTGGAGGGCCGGAGCCTGGCCGAGGTGACGGCCGGCCTGCTGAAGGACCGGCGGCTTGTCGACGAGACTCTGCCGCTGGTTGTCACCGGACGCATGCCGTGGCGCAGCGAAATCGAGTCCCGCGGCGTCAGCCTGTCGCTGCGGGCCATTCCGCTCCGCGACGAGCAGCAGCGCTTTGGCGCCCTGGTCCTGTGCCGCGATGTCTCCGAGCTGCGGCGCCGGGAAATGGAGCTCGTCACCAAGGACGCCACGATCCGGGAGATCCACCACCGGGTCAAGAACAACCTGCAGACCGTGGCCGCCCTGTTGCGGATGCAGTCGCGGCGCATGGTCAGCGACGAGGGCAAGCAGGGGCTGGAGCAGGCGATGCGGCGGGTGGCCACCATTGCCCTGGTGCACGAAACGCTGTCGCAGGGCCTGACCCAGAGCGTCGACTTCGATGAGCTCATCGGCCGCCAGTTCCGGCTCTCCGCCGAGGTGGCTTCCCCGTCGCAGCAGGTGAAGACGGCGCGCTCCGGACTCTTCGGCGAACTGCCGAGCGACTTTGCCACCCCACTGGCCCTGGTGATTAACGAACTGGTGGCGAACGCCGTCGAGCACGGTCTCGAGGGCCGGACCGGCACCGTCTGGCTGATCGCGGACCGCTCCGAAAGCGAGGACGGCGACGAACTGCTCACCGTGACGGTGGAGGACGACGGTGTCGGCATCCCGGCCACGCCCTACGTGGAGGGACTCGGCCTGCAGATCGTGCGCACCCTGGTGACGAGTGAACTGGGCGGCAGCATTCAGTGGAGGGCCCGGGAAGGCGGCGGAACCGCGGTCCAGATCGTACTGAGCCTGGCCCCGCGGTAGCAGGGGGGCGGGTCTTCCGGTTAATTAGCAATGGCCACAGACGGGGGTCTGCGGCCATTGCTGTTGTGGATGAAGCGGATCGCCGGCGTTCCCGGCGTCAGAAGTTCGGTGTCAGGAGGCGCGGCGGGCGCGGGCAGCGCGGCGCTTCAGGGCGCGGCGCTCGTCCTCGCTCATGCCGCCCCAGACGCCGGCATCCTGTCCGGACTCCAGTGCCCACTGCAGGCAGGTGTCGACGACGGGGCACCGTCGGCAGACACTTTTGGCTTCCTCGATCTGCAGGAGGGCAGGACCGGTGTTTCCTACGGGGAAGAACAGCTCCGGGTCCTTGTCAAGGCACGCTGCGCGGTTACGCCAATCCATGCTGATCAGTCACTCCATTTCTTGGGCACACGTTAAATGCCTTTGTGAAATTATTCACTAGAGGCTTCATAAGAAAGGGGCCCTCTGGGGCCCCCTCGGTCATCTGGATTAAGCGTGTCATGTTAACGCTGCGTAAACAAGGGGTAATTGGCTGCAAAATGCCTCGGAATCGTGAGCGATGCATCACATTGGCTGGCGGCGCCCTCACATCTGAACGACTATGTCCGGTACTGTGCCAATGTGTCAAGAGACCCAGAAAACTCCTCCGAAGCTGCCGGCAGCAGCGCCGCCGACCAGGCAGGAAAGGCCGGATCCCTGGCTTCCTCAGGGCGGCCCTCGGGCATCCGGGTGATAGCTGTCATCGTGGCACTGGAAGCGACGGCGCTGCTGGTGGCGGCCATCTGGTACGGAAGCCAGTTGCTCACGGGTGCTCCCGTGCTCTCCTTCTGGGGCGCGGTGTTTACCCTGGGGCTTCTGCTGGCCTTCTCCGCCTGGCTTGTTGCCGTGTCCCTCTTCCTCTTCCGGGGATACCGTTGGCCGCGCGCGGCTGCGCTGGTGGCGCAGCTGTTCACGCTGACCATCGGCTTTCCCACCATGACAGGCGGATACCCGCTGGCAGGCCTGGCCATGCTGGTCCCGGCTGTTCTCGCCATCATCCTGCTGTTTGACAAACGTGTCATCGCGTTCGCCTCCCGCACCGGCGGGGCACCGCCCGCCCTGTAGGCGGCTCCATCGTGGCGCCATGGACGCCGTGCTCCGGTGCCGCCATGGACGCCGCGCCGCCATGCCCGCGCCGCCGTCGGCTTCCCCTGCCCCAGGTCCGCGCCCAGCCGGGAGGGCCCGTCCCGTAGCCGGCTCCCTACGGTTCTCTTCCTCCACTGCTGCCCGCGGCGGGGTCGACCGCCAGCTGCACTGCCCGGGCCCGCCCGTCTGAAATCACGACGGCGCGGCCTGGCGGAGGGTTCTGTTCGAGTTCAAACCTGACTCCGAAGAGTTCTCCGTCCATAAGCCCCCGTGGGCCGATAAGAACGCCCCGCCCCTGGCCGACTCCGTTCTGAGCCACCGGGACCCGCTGCCGGATGCCCGGTCCGAAGCCGGCGGTGAGGACCACACGCCAGCCCATGTTGTTTAGCAGGAGCAGCCGCGCATTAGTTTCGGGGGACTGCAGGTCGAGGTCGTCGACCAGGAGAAGTGCCGCCGGGTCCAGCGCGCCGGACCGAGCAGCCTCATGCGTCCCGATCCAGTATCGTTCAGGATAGGCTGGCGCCCGCAGGCAGTTGACGGCCGGGTTAAGACCCGGCAGGGCCGACAGCAGCGACGTCTTCCCGGCGCCGGGGCCGCCGAGGACGGCCAGGACGGCGCCGGGAGGCAGCGGCACGCCCGCCGGAAGGAGTTCGTCGCCGCCGACCCCGAGGCACAGGTGTCCCGGGAAGGGAGGAGAGGTCCGTGCTTCCCGGGCCCCGGCACCAGTCGATGGTGCTTCGGCACAGATTGCGGCATTTGGTCCGTCCCGAGCCAGGACTTCCGCGACCGTCACGAGTCCGGGAAGGGGCTCGACTCGGAACGGCCGGAAACGCACGGTCAGGGTGGCCGCGCCCCGGGTAGCGGCGGCGCACGGCGCAAAGAGCTGTCCGACGTGCCCGGAGGACGCGGCGCCGGATATCGGCCCAAACACCACGGCCCGGCCGGCGACCGCGTCGGTGATGGGCATCCGGGGCCACGCCAACCGTCCCTCTTCGGTCGAGCCGGCAGGTAGGAAGATCCGGTTGGGAATGGCAGCGAAGAACCGTGAGGTCACGAGCTCGCGTTCACCGGACACCAGGACGGTGATCCGCGCCCGGGCGCCGTCCCGCACGATGTCCTGGACCAGATCTTCGGCCCATGCCAGAGGCCCCGCCCGAAAGGCCGAAACCCAGGATCCCCAGCTGCACAGCGCCAGAACGAGAGCAGGGGCGCCGTGCGTGGAAGCGGCACCCAGTCTCGTTGTCATTTCTTCGGAGACACGCTCCAGCACCCGGACTGCACGGCGGAGTTCGTGCAGTCCCACTACCGCGCCGACCCGCGGGGATGTCAATGGGCTGAATGTCCCGCCGGCATCAAGGAGGTAGAGATGTGATTCGTCAGGGCAGCCGAGGAGTTGATTAGCGATGAGTCCCAGGACGGCATCCGTGCCGCCGCTATTCCCGGCGACCAGCGCCAGATGGCCTTGGGTTCCCGGATGCCAGCAGACTTCGGAGACGCGCTGTTCTTCGGGGATATCCAGCAGCCCGAGCCTGATGCGGCCGAGGCTCCCGTCCGGCGGGAAAGGCAACTGCTTGGGGAGTGGCTCGGCGACGGGACGGCGCGGCCGGTCGCCGCCGGTCGCAGCCCACGCCGCGGCTACTGCTTCCTCCAGTTCGGAGACCGCCCGGGAAGGTTGCGGGGCGGGGCCGCCCGCCACGCCGGGGGACTCTCCAGCTAAGGGGCGGTGGAGGAATTCCACTGCCTCCATGACGGTTGGGCAGCGGACCACCGGCTCGCCCGCTGACGCCAGTGCTGCCGTCTGAAACTGTTCCGGAGCTTCGTGTCCCCGCATAAGGTAGGCCCGGCCCGGACTCGTAATAGGGATGGCCGCCGCCAGCTTCGAGTTGATGATATCGAACGATTCCAGCTCGGACTGGACCCTCAGGGCGACGCAGCTGGTCACGTTGGCGCGGATGTCCGCGGACACTGCGCCCTGGGGCCGCTGGGTTGCCATGATCAGGTGTATCCCGAGAGAGCGTCCGATCGCAGCAATCCGCATGAGCTCAGCCAGTGCGTCGGGAGCTTCGTCGACGAGCATCCTGAATTCGTCAATGATGAGGACCAGATGGGGCAGCGGCGGGCCGGCCGGAGCAAGGATCTCGTAGGCGGTGAGATCGGCCGCGTCGTACGTGGCGAGGAGCTCTTCCCGGCGGCGTACCTCGGCCGCGAGCGAGACCAGGGTGCGCGCCACCTCGTTGTCGTCCAGATCCGTGAGGAGCCCCACGCAGTGTGCGAGGCCGGCCAGCGGACGCAGGCCGGAGCCGCCCTTGAAATCGATGAACAGCAGATTGACCCGGTCAGGTGGGTGGGCGGCGGCCAGCGCTGCGGCCAGGGTCCGGAGGAATTCCGATTTGCCGGATCCGGTGGTGCCCGCCACCAGGAAATGCGGACCGTCCGCCAGGAGATCCAGCCGCACAATGCCTGAAATTGCGACGCCGATCGGGACGCGTAAGCCCGGAGTGCTGGCCGATACGGCCCACCGCGTGGCGATGTCGGCTGCCGAGAGCGGAAGCAGCTCGCCAAGGGAACGGGCCTCTGGGAGGCCGGCGACGGGAGCTGAGGCTTGCGCTCTTGCCCAAGGCCGCCGACAGTTGCGGTCGAAGATTCCGGACGGAAGCAGATCGGGAGTGAATTCCAGCGGGGCGCGGGCAGATGAAAGCAGAGCGGAGCGCTCCATGAGGACGATGGCCGCGCCGGTGGCCGGAGCCGGATCGCCGGAGCAGTCGAGGACCTGCCAGCCCAGGCTGACCGCCGCGGCGCGCAGGGCAGCGGTTCCCTGGGGCTTGACGATGATCAGCACGCCCCGCTCGTAGTCCGGACCAAAGCCGGCGGACAGCGATTCGAGGGTTGCAGCCTCCTGCGCGGAGAGGGTCGCAGCTGCCAGGAAGCGGGCGGCAAGAAGTGTTGGGGTTGGATCGTGAATAACGATCCGGGTCCGCCGGGCCGCGGGGTAGCAGGCAAGCTGAAGCACGATGGATCTGACCAGCCCGGCGACGGCGGGTTCCGGCCCCCGAAGAGTCGTCACAGCCGTCCCGGGGTCAAGGGTCACCGGCATCATTCCGAGCGGCGGTGGCCGGAATCCGGACTCCGACGGTTCCAGCCGGACATTTGCGTCCTGCCGTGCTTGTCCCAGCCGTAGCCACACGGGGCCCGTGGCGGCAGTAGCTTTCACCGGGTCGGCCCCCGTCACCGCACAGCATAGGGATATATCGCCAGCGGATGGCGCGCCCCGCCGTCGTCGTTCCTTGTCCTCGCGCGCTGCAGCTGCGACGGCGGCGGACAGTTCGCGGCGCTGCCTTCTGCCGGCAACGACGGGCACCAGAACCGAAACCGCTGAGACGATGGTGAAGGCCAGGAAGATCCACATGCCCGTCAGGAGGGCCAGGCCGACTCCGATGGCCAGCGGCAGACCCGCAGCCAGCAGCAGGGCCGCCTTGTTGCTGTGCGCCGTGGGATTGCTGACCACCAACGGCGCCGAGACGTCGGCCCCCGCAGTGGCCGGAATCCCGGGGTCCACCGTCCCGGTGAACACCAGGGACATCAACGAGGCGCCGCACTGAATGGAGGACTCCGTAGAGACAGCCGCCGAATGCACCTTCCTTCCATCAATGCTCACGCCGTTGGCACTCCCGAGATCGGAGATTGTGACGGCGGAATCAGTCACTTCCAGCCGCGCATGTTCGCGCGACAGCTCCGCATCCGGGATGACGATCTCGGTGCCGCTGCGGCCAATCCGGAAGCGCCCGCGCCGCAGCGGGACGACCAGGCCGGCGCCCGGCCCGCTGTGCACGACCAGGGCGAGCGGCGCCGCTTCCATAGCGGCTGCCGGTGCGACGCCGTCCACCAGGACGGCACCGTGCGTGAGCGGACCATCGCCAACATTCAAAGCAGCCGCCCGCACGCCGTCCACTGACAGCTTCCCGGTCCCGTAGCGCCGGGAGATTGCCGCCTCCAGTTCCGCGCCGGAGCAAGTTGCCGGCACTTCGACGGACAATTCCAGCGGCCCGGACGTGAGTGCGGACCCCGCCGCCGCAACCAGGGTGCAGTGCAGCATCATGGAGGGGGATCCTTTCCGCGTCGTCGTTTGCATCCCACGCTAGGCGCGTGAGCGGCGACCGGGAGTGGGGGATTCGGCCTATGTGGACAGCCAACATCAATCGGGGAAACGGCCGGCGGACGCCGCCCGCCGAGGGCGCTGCCCAGGGTCCCGATTCGCCGGTTCGCACTTTGACTCGGGTAGGCTGGACCAGCAGACAATGCACAACATTGCGCTGCCCGCATTCGAATCAGGAGATTTTGTGACCGCTGACCTTGTCATCGTAGGGTCGGGCTTTTTCGGCCTGACAATCGCAGAACAGGCCGCCACGGAGCTGGGCTTGAAGGTCGTTGTCATCGACCGCCGCCACCACATCGGTGGCAACGCCTACAGCGAGGAGGACGAGCAGACCGGGATCGAGGTACACCGCTACGGCGCCCACCTCTTCCACACTTCGAACGAGCGCGTCTGGGAGTACGTCAACCGTTTCACGACGTTCACCAACTACGTGCACAAGGTGTACGGCGTCCACAAGGGCGAGGTGTACTCCCTGCCGATCAATCTTGCCACCATCAATCAGTTTTTCCGCGCCAACCTGACTCCGGGCGAGGCCCAGGAACTGATCAAGGAACAGGCCGGGGAACTTGCCGGGACCGATCCGCAGAACCTGAACGACAAGGGCATACAGCTGATCGGCCGTCCGCTGTATGAGGCGTTCATCAAGCACTACACGGGCAAGCAATGGCAGACAGATCCCAAGGACCTGCCCGCAGGCATCATTTCCCGCCTCCCGGTGCGCTACAACTACGACAACCGCTACTTCAACGACAAGTACGAGGGTCTGCCGACGAACGGCTATACCGCGTGGATCGAGAAGATGGCGGAGCACCCGAACATCGAGGTGCGGCTCAACACGGACTTCTTTGATGAGTCGCACGAGTACAGCAAGGATAAAGTCGTCGGCAACATCCCGGTCATCTACACCGGGCCTGTTGACCGCTACTTCGACTCCTCCGAGGGCGACCTCTCCTGGCGCACCATCGACTTTGAGAAGGAAGTTCTCGACGTCGGGGACTTCCAGGGAACGTCGGTGGTCAACTACAACGACGCCGATGTGGCCTACACCCGCATCATCGAGCCGCGCCACTTCCACCCGGAACGCGACTACCAGACGGAAAAGACCGTCATCATGCGCGAGTTCTCCCGTGCCGCGGAAGAGGGCGACGAGCCCTACTACCCGATTAATACCGCCGCGGACCGCGAACGCCTGCTGAAATACCGCGACCTTGCTGCTGCCGAGAAGGACGTCCTGTTCGGCGGACGGCTCGGCACCTACAAGTACTTGGATATGCACATGGCCATCGGATCCGCCCTGACGATGTTCGACAACCAGATTCGCCCACATTTCGAAAATGGAGTGCAACTGGAAAGCGGAGGAGTCGACGCGTGAGCGCAGAATTGCTGGCTGCGCCGGATAAGGGCGGCGGGCTGTTTGACGTTTTTCGGCGCCGTGACCTGCTGCGACTGATCGTCCGCAAAGAACTCAAGGTTCGGTACCGGAGCTCAGTCTTGGGCCTGCTGTGGTCCTACGTCCGACCTGGCGTGCAGTTCGTGGTCTTCTATTTCGCGCTGGGAGTCTTCCTCGGCCTGAACAAACAGCCGAACTTTGTCATTTACATGTTTTCGGGGATCATTCTCGTGAACTTCTTTTCGGAGGCATTCGGCCAGGCAACACGATCAGTCGTCGCCAACGGTGCACTTGTAAAGAAGATTTATTTGCCTAGGGAGCTTTTCCCAGTGGCGTCGGTTTGGGTCGCCATAGTCCATTTCCTCCCGCAGTTGCTGATTTTGCTGACGGCCTGTTTTTTCTTCGGTTGGACTCCTTCTCCCGTCCAACTGGTGGGTGCTGTAGCCGCATTCGTCATGGTGACCATGCTGTCGTTGGGATTGGGTCTCCTCTTTGCAGCCGCCAATGTGATGTTCCGCGACTCTGAGAACATTGTGGATCTCATGCTGATGATGGCGACGTGGCTGTCCCCCGTGCTATACCCGTGGTATTTGGTGCGGGACACGCTGGGCGAAACTTTCTACTTCTTCTATCAACTCAATCCAATGACGATCGCCGTCGAGATCTTCCATGCCGCTTTCTGGGCGCCCACCGCAGCAGTACAGGCTGCGCCGGAAGGGGCGAGGCTCCCGGAGCACTTGATGTCACAGTGGCTCCCGATTGGCTTGTTGATTTCTCTCTTTATCCTGGTCTTGGGGCAGTCCGTATTTCGTCGCCTTGAGGGCAGATTTGCGCAGGAGTTGTAATGGGTAATGAGGCAATAATTGTTGAAAACGTTTCTAAGCGATTCAACCTTCGCCATACGCGCTCCCTGAAAGAGACCGTGGTCTGGCTGTTCAAGGGACGCCGGGGGGACCTCTCATCCACTTTCATGGCTTTGGACGGTATCGATCTGAGCGTGGATGTGGGTGAATCGGTCGCGTTGCTTGGCTTCAACGGATCGGGGAAGTCAACTCTGCTCAAGCTGATTTCCGGCGTCATGAGTTCGGACACCGGTAGCATCCGCACGCGAGGCAAGGTCGCCGGACTGATCGAAGTCGGTGCGGGGTTCCACCCGGACCTGACGGGGCGCGAAAACGTCTACCTCAATGGCGTGATTCTGGGGATGACGGAGCAGGAAACAACCGACCGATTTGACGAGATCGTCGAGTTTTCAGAGATCGGTAAATTTATCGATACCGAGGTGAAGTTCTACTCCTCCGGTATGTTCCTGCGTTTGGCTTTTTCAGTCGCCGTGCACACGAAGCCTGATGTCTTTTTGATCGATGAAATTCTTTCTGTCGGTGATGAGCCGTTTCAGAAGAAATGCCTGGCGCGTATTCAGGAACTTCGAGAGTCCGGGTGCACGCTCGTGGTTGTCAGCCACGACCTCGACATGGTGAGCAAGGTCTGCGATCGGGGAGTGGTGCTGCGCCAGGGGACTAAGGTCTCTGACGGCCCAATTACCGACGCCGTACGTCTTCTGAGGGAAAACTAGTGCAGCCACTACGGATGGATACGATGACAGCGGAAATATCCCTGAACAAAGCCCTTAGGCTCTTCGAGATCGTCGACGACGGCGGATCCGGTCTGTCCGGCGGCGAGGGGCGCCTGTCCGAACGCGAAATAGGCCTTTTGGTCGGCGCACTGAACTACCACTCGCTGGTTCAGCCAGGTCGCGAGTTCAAGGCAGTCGTCCTCCGCGCTCCGGACGGAGAATTCCCTAGCCTGACAGACGAAGCATGTCATCGACTTGAGTGGAAGTCTGACCGGACGGTGATTTGTTCAGTAGATGTCCGAAGTTCGGTATCTGGAGCCCTGCCCGGAAAGAGCGCACTTCTGCCGCTAGTGATTGACCTTGGCGGCGAAAGGTCGGAGGGCGGTACGACTCTCTACGACCGGGCCGGGCTGAAGGGCAAGGTGTTCAGGCGAGCGAGGTTCGGCGCGCCCATCGCTTTTGACGCCCTGCGGCAGGGTCTCACTGACGTTTACGAAAAGCACGTTGTCCCCAATCGGAGGCCGCAGCGTATGGCTTCCCTCCAGTCGACGCCGTCCTCGGTGATTCCATGGGCGCGGGATAAGACCCCCGCAATCATCTTCGGGATGCATTGGCTGGAAATGGGCGGTGCCGAGCGGTGGGCGCTGGAGTCGATTGAACTGGCTAAGCAAGCCGGCTTTCTCCCCATCGTTCTGACGGACCGTGATTCGTCCCATCCGTGGATTGGTCGGCCCGAACTTGATGGTGCACTGGTGCTGCCATTGAGCTCACCCATTCCTCGCAGGGAGGAAGCAGATCTACTGCTGACGTTGATGTCGGAATTCTCCGTCCGGGGCGTCCATGTACACCACAACGGTTGGCTTTACCACCGACTGGCTTGGTTTAGGGCCATGGATCCCTCTATCCACATTGTTGACACCCTGCACATCCTCGAGTGGCGGACAGGCGGATTTGTTGAGGTTTCAGTTAAGCTGTCCAACACCATAGACGTCCACCACGTCATTTCCCCGCAGCTTCGCGATTACATGACGCTCATGCGTGACGTGCCAAAGGGGCGAGTCGCCCTCGCGCCTCTCTACGGCCTCTCCAGCGACCTCTCGGTGCCAACGCGAGAGCCGAGATCGAATCGACCGTTCACCATTGCCTTTGTCGGCCGCCTGAGTCAGCAGAAGCGTCCGTTTCTTTTCCTCCGATACGCGGCTGCTCTTAAGCGAGCCGTCCGCGGCGATGTGAGATTCATAGTGCACGGTGACGGCGCGCTCTCAGACGAGACGGAAAAGCTTGTACGGCAGTACGGACTTTCAGACTGTACGGAGCTTCGTCGCCCGCCGCAGTCTGTGGACGACACGTTGGCTGAGTCGGACCTTTTGGTCATTTCGTCCGACAACGAAGGACTGACGTTAACGACCTTTGAGGCCACTGCCATGGATGTTGCCGTTATGTCGACCGATGTTGGTTCACAGGCTTCCCTCGTTTCGGGCAAAGCACTTCTGCCGCGGCAACCCTTCGCATTCGTGAAGGATGCGGTGAAGCTGACAAAGGAAATCATGGCGTCGGAGACCCTCCGCCAGCAGATTCTTACTGACCAACAAGAAAAGATCACGTCCTTGAAACAGCTGCCCGAAGCTCGGGCCTGGACGAAAGCACTCTACGAAGGATGGAAAGTATGACCGACAAGGTAGCGGCCGTAGTCGTGACCTATAACAGGGTGGACAAGCTGGGACGGGTGCTGGACTCGATCCTGGCACAGTCCCGTGGCGTCGATCAGCTGATCGTGATTGACAACGCCAGCACCGATTCAACCCCGCAGCTGCTAGCCGTCTATCAAGACGACCCGCGGGTCGAGGTCGTCCGTCTTGAGACCAACACGGGTGGCGCCGGAGGCTTTGCAGCCGGAATGGAACGGGCCTACGAGCGGGGTGCGGACTGGGTGTGGATCATGGACGACGACTGCTACACGGACGAAACCGCCCTCCAAAACCTGATGGCAGGCCATGCCTCGGCCGAGACCGAGCTGGGACGCCCGGTTCCCTACAGCTGTTCACTGGTGCGCTACACCGACGGCTCGATTTGCGAAATGAACAACCCGGGCGCCGCTTGGGACTGGGGGCGGCTCATCGCCAAGGGTCAGAACACGGTGGTCATTACCAATTGCTCCTTCGTATCCGTGCTCATCCCGCGCCGGTCGATCGCCAAGTACGGTCTGCCATTGGTGGAGTACTTCATCTGGTTCGATGATATGGAGTACACCCTGCGGATCAGCGCTGACGGTCCCGGCGTACAGGTTCTGGACAGCACAGTCACGCACGACATGCCGGACAACCGAGGGGTGAACTTCGGTGACCTAAACCAAGCCAATGCCTGGAAGTTCTACTACGGCGCCCGCAACGAGTCCTCGTATCGCTGGCATCATGACAACAAGCTGGACTGGCTGAGGTTCGTCGTGAGCACCTATGTCTGGATGCGCCGCGGTCGCGTGGGTCGCCGGCTGCAGCTCGGCGTTGCCAAGAAGGTGTTTGAAGGCATCAAGTTCAACCCGGCGCCGAAGCAGGTCCGCAGCGTGCTGTGAACCCCGTTTAGCGCGCCAAACAGCAGCCTTGTCGTCACCCGATCTCCGGTTGCGACAGGGCCGCTGCTGTTCAGCCGCGACGGTGGATCATGACGGGGGATACAGTGCCAGCGCCTCGGTACGCTTCCGGGCGGCCAAAGTGAGTGCTCTTACAGCAAAGTCCGCATCGCCTGTTGGTTCCGGAAGCGCAGCTCTGGCCGCTGCGGAGGCGCACGTCCACCCGGTCCCCAGATCAAGCAGCGACTGATGCTTGATGTCGTAGTAGTCCTCCAGGATTCCGATGGCCACGCCGGTTGCACCGGAGGCTGCAGCAACCATGTGCGGGTGGAACCTCGAGGTGTACCAGGACTGGCCGGGGCGGACCGGCAGCCCGTCGTTCCAGACTTGGACAAAGGGAACGAAGTTCTCTCTGGGGATCAGACCGTCAAACGCATCGAACATCCGGCGGTCGGATCCCGGGATGGCCTCGACGTAGCCAACCGACATCCCACTATCAAGGGCTGCTTTAACGACTACACGAAGCTTTTCCGTCAGCGTTGTGAAAACCTCTTCGTCGATCATGTCGCTCTGTATGCAAAGCATAATGTCCTTCGCCCGCGCCTGGACAGCATGAGAGCGGCTCCGCCTCAGTTCGTGCGGCAGCCCGAGAAAGGCGTCGTCGAGCCCCACGTCGACACCCAACATGGCGGCGCTGTCGGTGTCCCGCACACTGATGCTGGTGAATGACGAGAAGGCGTCTTTGAGTTGCTCTCCGTTTTCGGGAAAGGGCATCAAGCCGAGCCCGGAGCCGAGTAGCCGGGATCCGCTGAGTTTCGCGGCCGCCATCATTCCTGAAACCAGTCCTACATGATCCGGCCAAACGCCATTGATGTAGCCGCCCCCCAAAATGTGCATTAAGTGCGCCTCCGCCAGCGTCATCAGGGCGACGTCGTACATTGGTGTCCCGCCGTGCGAAACGACACGGTCAACGTGCTCCCAAACACCCCGGGCCGTTTGGTCCGGAGCGTCGGCACAGGAGCGCCAGAGGGTGTTCGTGACGCGGAGATTGGGATGAATTTCACCAAAAAGTGCGCTTGCCGTTCCGGGCTGCGGACAATCCAGCCACACTGTCGCGTCGGGGCGCACTCGGGCTAGAAATCGCAGCCAAGAGGCCACGATGAGCTCGTCGCCATAATTCGGGTTTCCGCCCGATGCGATGAGGTAGATGTTCTCGGTCATCGGCCGAGGTTTACACTTAGGTGGTTCCTGACCCCTATTTGCGCTGTACACGCAGACCTCGCTATGGGCTCTATAGGCTATTGGCATGCCACGGATCCGTCGGGGGTCCATGAGACGGCCTTTCCACTGCGAACCGCCCGGCCCGGCCTCGGCGCACACTAAGCGCATCCGTTCATAGCGACGATACGCTCCAGGAGCCAGTTCCGACAGGCGGTCCAGCTCGAGAAACCAATGAGGGCCTGCGGGACCACGACGACGGGCTACCCGAAATTGCCAACGGGACACACCCAAAAAGATACCTCCCGGGACGACCGCGTACTAAGAGGCAAAGTTCGAAATTCCCCTATGGGGTAGAATCGTGAAACCTATGACTACGACCATTCAGCCCCCGACTAACCATGAGCAAGCCGATCAGTTTGCACGGCGCGCCACTAGACGAGTCGGGTTCAGAACAGACGTCCAAGCCCTCAGGGCACTCGCTGTCGCCCTGGTAGTCATGAACCATTTATGGCCGAATCGGGTGCCCGGGGGCTATGTTGGCGTCGACGTCTTCTTTGTCATCTCTGGATTTCTGATCACGTCCCACTTGACCAAAGAGCTCGTCCAAACGGGCGGCATCAAATTGTCGTCGTTTTATGCCAGGCGGGCTCGGCGCCTGCTTCCCGCGGCTCTTACCGTGTTGGCCGTCTCGCTCATCGGTGTCTGGCTCTTCCTTCCTTATACACGCTGGGCGGCCTCGGTCCACGAGGTCCTTGGCAGCATCTTCTACATAGAAAATTGGGTTCTGGCCGTCAGGGCAGTTGACTACTCCGCCATGAACCAAGCAGCTACTGTAGCCCAGCACTATTGGTCATTGTCGGTTGAAGAACAGTTCTACCTCGTCTGGCCCGTGGGGCTCGTTCTGCTTTCGATGCTCTCGAAGCGGCGTCACTGGGGATCGAAGTCGTTGCTGATTGCCGGAGTGTCTGCGGTCAGTGGACTGAGCCTAGCTTTCAGTATCTACTTCACGAGCGTTGCCCATAACCAGGCGTACTTCGTCACCCCGGTACGAGTCTGGGAGTTCGGTATCGGGGCCCTCGTCGCGTTGGTGGGGGTTCCCAAGTTGTTGACACCCATCGTGCGGAATGCGATTTCGCTGGCAGGTTTTGTCATGATCATCGGATCCTCCGCGCTGTACGATCACTCGACCCCATTTCCCAGTTGGACGGCTCTCGTGCCCGTAGTCGGTACAGCGATGGTCATACTTTCGGGGTCACGCCGGTCTCTAGGGCCTGGGCTGTGGCATGACAAAGTCACGAGCCTGGCGCCTGTACAGTTCCTCGGGAATATTTCCTATTCGGTTTACCTCTGGCACTGGCCGCTTATCGTACTGGCCCCGTTCGTGCTTGGGGTAGAACTTTCGGCGCCGGTGAAGTTTGCCATTTTGGTGCTTACCATCACACTGGCGTGGGTCACCAAGGCGCGGGTGGAAGACCGGTTTCTCCAAGTACCGGGCAGCGCCCCGCAAGGCAAGCGGGTTTTCACGGGAACCCTCGCTGCCATGCTCGCCGTCAGCCTGGCCGGCGTCGGGCTGATCGCCCTCGCTGATGATAGAGCGGAGTCTGCCAAGGCAACGGCCGCCGATCTTGCGTCGGGCCCCTGCCACGGCCCAGCCGCCATTGACACTGAAGGTTGCAGTTCGCCTTTTGCCCAGGCCGTTGCCCTGCCAAATATGGGTGCGTCCAACGAGTATTTTACGAGGCCCGCCGATTGTCCCAATGACGGCAACACGCTCCATGATGATCCAAGCGGGAGTCCCACAGTGTGTGATTTCTCAGCGGGCTCCCCCAACCCTGAAACTGTTTGGCTTGTAGGAGACTCACATGCGCAACAGTGGCAGGCCGCAATCTTTGAACTTGGACGTCGGAATCACTGGATAGTCAAATGGAGCTACTTCGGCGCCTGCCCAATCGTCGATGCCAAGTATGTCGGATACCAGGGCCAGCCAGCAGACCCCGGGACCGCGGAGGCATGCATGCGATGGAGTCGTGCGGCATTGAACGCCATTGAAAAGGACAGTCCGGCAAGAATTTTCGTCTCCATGTTTGGTGCGGGAGAACAGATCGACGATGGCACCGGCCGAGGCCAGTTTGAACAGTTCCGCGACGGTCTGATGCGGGACTGGGCTCGACTTTCCGCTTCGGGTGTCCAGGTTTTCGCCATCTACGACCCGCCACTTAATGAGGCTGTACGCAGCGTCGACTGTTTGTCGGTTCACTCTGATGATCCGGCGAAATGTGCCGCAGACGTCTCGTCAGCACTGCCCGCCGACCCAATGAAGTCCGCAGTTCAGGCCTTAAATCTGCCTACAGTGAGCGGACTCGACATGAGCAGATACTTCTGCGACGGAGAGCAGTGTCACGCGGCAGTGGGAGGCGTTTCCATCTACTTCGACAAGGACCACCTCAACAGAGAAGTCGTGGAACTGCTGGTGCCAAAGTTCGAAGCCCAACTTGGGGCAGCTTCGTAGATATATGCTCGATCGCTTCTTTCGTACGTGCCGATTTTACATTTTCGGCCCCGGAACGAGGACAGTAAACTCAGTATCCCTTAAGTTTTGTTAATAATTTCGAAAGGTATTACGTGTCCTGGTGGTCAATTCTCCCGACCTTGCTCGTTGCTTTGGCGATTTTCATCGTGCCGGGGGCCATCGTCGGCTTTTTTGCGCGGGCTCGAGGTTTCGCCCTGATTGCGGTTTCCCCCGTGATATCGATATCCCTGATATCCATAGCCGCTGTGGTGGCTCCGTGGGCTGGAGTCGAGTGGTCCGTGATAGACGTCGTCGTCGTTACGATTATTGGGGCTGGAGTTGTCCATGTCGTGACGCGATTGCTGTCTCGTCGGGAGCCAACTCGACTGTCGGCCGGAAGGAAATGGTGGCAGCTTCTGGCTGAAGCAGGGGCAGTGGCGCTGGCCGCCGTCCTCATTGGTCGACGACTCGTAAGCGTATTTGGACGACCTGACGCCATATCTCAAACATTTGACAATGTTTTTCACCTAAATGCAGTTCGTTACATTCTCGATACCGGCAATGCGTCGTCATTGACTGTTGGGGCAATGACCGGCGGTGCCTTTTATCCGGCGGCATGGCATGACGCCGTATCACTCCTTGTGCAAGTTACGGGAGCACAAATTCCGACCGCCGTGATTGCTGTGAATATGTGTATAGGGGCTATAGTTTGGCCGCTAGGATGCATATTGCTCGTCCATCGCGCATTGGGCAGACGAGTGCTTCCCACATTGATTGCCGGAGTTCTTGCTGCCGGTTTTGGTGCCTTCCCGATTCTCATGATGGATTACGGGGTGCTTTACCCGTATGCCCTGGGCATCAGCCTGCTTCCGGCGACCATAGCGACTGCAGTGGGTGCGCTTGGGGCCGGAGTCAAAGCTGGCCCGCCGCGGGCCACCAGCTGGCTTCTCTTAGCGATGTCGCTCCCAGGCTTGACGCTGGCGCACCCGAGTATCTTGATGACGCTGCTGGCTTTGTTAGTGCCCGCGATATTCGGCCTCAGCCGGCGCACTGTTTTGAAGGCCCAAGATCGGGGGGTGCCAACCATCCGAGTGGCAGCTGTTACCGTTCTCGGCGTTGGGGCCGCTGCCGCTGCCGCTCTTGTCCTCTGGAGAGTCGTTCGGCCCGCGGCCGAAGCTTCAGGTTGGCCGCCAGTTGAAACGACAGGCCGAGCAGTCGGAGAACTATTGCTGGGATCGCAAATCGGCCAGCCGATCTCGCTGGTGATGTCTGTCCTCGCAATGACGGGCTTGATAGTCTCCATTGCCCGCCGCCAGCGACTCTGGCTAGTTGGTATGTACGCGGTCCTGGGTTTACTCTTCGTTGTCGCGGCGTCGTTTCCCATTGGCGGGGTGAGGTCATTTTTCACAGGCGTTTGGTACAATGACTCGCCCCGTCTTGCGGCACTGCTTCCCACAGCCACGCTTCCGCTCGCCGTCGTCGGCAGTATGTTCTTCGTCAGCGCGGCCAGGAAAAAGTTGAAGGCCGTCGCTCCGAAACTATTGGACGTCGGGAATCTTAATTTGAAAGTTAAGTTCTGGATAAGTGGCGCCAGCGTTGGTGTCATTATTGTGTTCCTCGCACTTGGAACGCAACAAGCCAATGTCAAGACTGCCGCGCGAAACGCAGCTGGCGGATACGCGTTATCCTCCGATTCGTCGCTAATGACACTCGACGAAATGAGGCTCATCCAACGGCTCGATAACCAAGTTCCTGCTGGCGTGACTATTGCGGCAAACCCATGGAATGGAAGCTCGCTTGCATTCGCGTTGGCTGATCGGAAGACCCTTCAGCTCCACCTCATCAGCGAGATCTCTCCGGACGCAATGAAAATCAACCAGCATCTCCGAGATGCCAAGAGCGATCCTGAGGTCTGCCCCTCGGTGCGGGCCCTGGGAGTCGGTTATGTGCTGGACTTCGGCCACCGTGAGGTCCACGGTGCTGACCATGGCTACTACGGACTCGACGGTCTGGAGTCGGCAGGGGTCGGAAGGCTAATAGACTCGGAGGGTGAAGCGAAGTTGTACAAGATCGAGGCGTGCAACTGAGATTGACATCAGAACCCTTGTAGATATCGCAGACGATCGCGACCCAACGCCGTCGGCAACAGATCAGAACTCCTGCAGTCTGTTCAATGAAATAGTTAGCGCGAATTTAACCAATGACAGAAGTGAACCGTTATGAATAGGTTGAACACAAGTGATGCGCTCGTTATCACTCCCGCCTGGAACGAGTCGGAGTCCGTGGGGGACACCGTCCGCGAGATAGCGAAGTGGAACCCTGGTCTGGACATTTTGGTCATCGACGATGGATCAGAGGACCAAACGGCATATGTAGCCAAGGACGCTGGGGCTCAGGTGCTCATCCTCCCCTTCAACCTCGGCGTTGGCGGGGCAATGCGGGCTGGTTTTAAGTTCGCGGTTGAACACGGCTACAAATCCGTTATACAAGTCGATGCAGATGGTCAACACAACCCGCGGGATATCGGGCGCGTCTTGGCTGGACTTGACATTGCGGACATATCCATTGGAGCCCGATTTGCAGATAAAGGTAATTATGAGGTGCGTGGGCCTCGTAAATGGGCTATGAAGTTCTTGGCCGTCACGATTTCGAGGCTGGCACGCGTTCGCTTGACCGATGTAACATCGGGATTCAGGGCTGCAAATATGAAGGCCATGGCGCAGTACTTGGATCACTATCCAGCCGAATACTTGGGGGACACGATTGATTCTCTGGTTGTGGCTCTGCGGTCAGGCTGCACGGTTACGCAGATACCTGTTGAAATGCGGAAACGGCAGGGGGGAACTCCAAGCCACGCTCCGTTCAAATCTGCCCTCTACTTGGCAAGATCGTTCCTTGCGCTACTTTTCGCACTAACGCGGCAGAAACCGAAATCCCTAAAAAGTGAGGACTCTTCCCGATGAACACCGTAACGGCTTTTGTCGTGGCCCTCATTTTCGTTAGTGCGGTGGTCGAATTGTCGAGGCGCAAGCACCTGCGAGAGAAGTTCGCAGTATTGTGGCTCGTCATAGGAATTGCCACTCTTGTGTTGGCAGGATTCCCTCAACTACTCGAACTCGCAAGTCGCCTCCTTGGGGTGCAGGTACCTGCGAATCTTCTGTTTGCGCTCTCGATCCTCCTCCTTATGGGCGTCTGTCTCCATCTGTCCCTGGCACTCACCAAAGTCGAGGATCAAACCCGTGTGCTCGCCGAAGAAGTTGCATTGCTTCGTTTCCGTATCGAGTCAATGTCGGGGGATGACACGGAGACTCTGGGCCGCATACCGCCCAGGGCTGAGCCGGAGTCTCCGGAGGGTGGGCGGATCCGATGAGCGGAGAATCTGGTAAGAGTGATCGCCTCCCTGTGCAGGAACTACCGAAACGCCACCATGTCGCCTTCGTGGTTAATAACTATCCGCCGAAGGTCGGAGGAGTCGAGTCGCATGTGTCGCACTTGGCGGCAGCTTTGAAAGAGCAGGGGCTGGATGTCACTGTTCTAACGTTGAATAACGACATTCCGTCAGGTACGTACGACGGCATCGAGGTTGTGAGGTATTCCGGCACTGCAATGATCGGCGGTGTGTTGTCGATTCCTTGGCCTGGCACGGGACGGAAGCTGCGCAGGGAAATGCAGCAACGCGGCGTTACGATTGTGTCGACTCATACAAGGTTCTTTCCCATGTCATTCTTAGGTGTTCGAGCCGGTCGGAGTCTCGGAGTGCCGGTTATACACACGGAACACGGGTCGGACCATGTCCGGGGTGTTTCCAATGCTATTGCCTACGCCAGCCGTGTTATTGACCGCACGATGGGGAAGTACGTTCTCCGTCATGCTTCACGTGTTCTCGCTATTTCTTCTGCTACGCAGCATTTTGTGGAGTCCCTCGCTCAGGTGCAAAGCACCGTTTTTCTGAATGCGATTGATACCGCTGCCTTCAAGGTTCGCGGGACCGGTACCGGTCCGCTATTGCCCAGGATCATTTTTCTCGGGCGCCTCGTCGAGGGTAAGGGGTGGCAAACATGTTTGAGTGTAGGTGAAAGTCTCGCCACGGACTTTCCCAGTCTGGAGGTCCACTTCATTGGCGACGGCGCCCAACGTCCGCTTCTTGAAGCTGCAGCCGAATCTTCGCCGATAAGGGAATGCATAAGGATCCACGGATACCTCCAGCGAGATGAAATTCAGGAGATATTGGCCGACGGAGTCCTCCTGAATCCGACCGTTCTCGCTGAAGGCTTTCAGACCACGCTGCTGGAGGCCGTTTCCTCGGGCGCCGCGGTCGTCAGTACCCCAGTGGCGGCCGCGAAGTTCCTGGCTGAAAACGGTGCCCCAGTCACGATCGTTGAGGACGTCCGCCCGGAAGCATGGATTGACGAGTGCCGACGCGTCCTAATGGCGCCCAGGACGCAAATCCCGAATGAGCTCACATTGTCCTTCGATTGGTCGACGCGGTCGCGCGAGTACATACAAATTCTCGATGGAGCCGCGGAAGCGCAAAAAATCCGATAACCCGTTACGTAGCCCACACCTTTTAAATCGCAGACCTTCAGCCTCGACGGATGCGGGCACGCCGGCATGTTCGTTCCGGCATCGAAAAACCCGCGAGTCGGGGTGGTCCGTGGGTAATTGGACTCTTCAAGGATCCCGGGGGAATAGTTCCGTGTTGTAGCTAGCAGAGACTCGTGGTCCTGCTGGGATGAGCGTTGCTTACGTATTCAACCTGAACAGGAACCACGAGCCTTGTTAGAGCCTACTGTGGCGGCCGGAGATGCTGCCAGCTTATTATTCAACCTGCCTGATTATCCTGTCACCGCAACGATCCAGCTCCCGGATGGTGCCCGCCATGTCACAGTGGAGTCGATGTTCCCGCCGGGGTGCCGGAGCTGCGGGGTGATCGCGTCCCGGGTGAAGATACGCCGGTGCCAGCGGCTACGTGACATTCCGGTCGCCGGCGCGGTGATGCTTTCTGGGACAAGCGCCGCTGGTTCTATGACGAGCACTTGTGCGAGCGGCCAAACGTCTCTGGCATTGCCCGGAGCAGGACTGCCCGAGGACGACGTTCACCGAGGAGCATCCGCCTGGCCGGCCCCGGGCGAAACTCACCGATCGTGCTGTGAACCGACCGAAGCACTCCAGCATTTCGACTCCTCGGTCTCGGCACTGGCCCACCGGGTCGGCGTGTCCTGGCACACCGTATGGCACGGGATCCGGGCCGAGGCCCGCGCCGGGGATCACTGAAATAGGCGAACTGAATGGCGTTGGACGCGCTCGGCGTCGACGAACATGTCGGGGCCCGCATCGGCCGCCCGGCACCGGGATAGTCACCGGGGTCGTGGATCACACCCGCGACGCTGACTGCACCCCGCAAACGCTCACTTACCGCCTGCGACCACTAAACGAATACTGACTCTCATCTAGGGCACCAGCTGCGGAGCTCTTTTACTGTGGCCCACGGACAAGGCTGCCATGGAGAGGACGCTTCGACTCGCCAAAGCCGCGCAGCTGACCCAGAGCGCACCTGAAACCCCGCCGCCCGGGATGACGAAGAAGGCAACCGCGCTGGCCAGGGCTACCGCCACGACGCTTGTAGTCAGCGCCTTTACATAGCTGTTTGCAACATTGAGCGCCATTGCGGAGAAAAATACCAGCGGAAGCACCACCAAAGATCCGAACAGCGGGATGATCTCGGCCCAGTCGATCCGGTACGCGGAGCCGAAAATTATTGGCAGCATGAGGTAGGCTGCGGCACAAACCATGCCAGACAGTGGAACGAACGCTGCGGTCCAAAGCAGGGCTGTTTTGACTACGGCGCGGAAGAATGATGGAGCCTCGGCAAGCATCGCCTTTGCTCGGGGGATCCATGACTGACTGACGGCGTTTAGGAATATCTCTACGACGACAACGACGTAGAGAATAATGGCGAAGTAGCCGACTTCAACTTGGGAATAATAGGCCGCCAGGAAGTACTGCGGAATCGAAGACAACAGCGACAACAGCCCCCAGGAGATTCCCGTGGGAAGGCCGGCCCTAACAACGGACACATGGTCTTGCCATTGTGGTCCGGTGCCGGCGTCTGCCGACTCTTTTTTGGCGAGCAGGGCATCCGTGGGCCGTTTCATGAGCAGCAAAGTCGTGGCGCTTGACACTACGATCAGCGCCGCGATGACGGCGTACAGGTTGTGGAACGCAACCAGGACGGCGATTCCGGCTCCAATCGTGATGACGGCGTTCGTGCTGAAAGCCCACAGAATGGTCGGTAACTCCCCGTGACGCTGGAGGGGCGCAGAGTATAGTTCGCCCACCGAATCCGCTGCCCGCAGAAGGCTGACCAGCAGCAGGATTGCGATCATTTCGGGCACAAATATTGCACCGATTGCCGCCGTCAAAATCATCGCCACGCTGAGGGTCACCAGCCGGACGCGTAGGTACGCACTGAACGGCTGGTTACCTCTATGGGTCAGATAGACGGTGCGCAGGCCGAACTCACAGAAAACAAAAATGGGAGCGGTCACAGCCAACGCCAGCGAATAGCTCCCCAGGGTCTCCGGTGACCCGAGCCTGGCGAAGACAATTAACAACCCGGCCTGCCCGAGACTTCTAGTTGCCAACGCCAGGGTGAGCCAGATTGTGCTCCGGATCATCTTCCCCGTGCCTTCGTGGTGATGCCTCGAAGGGGGGTGATGACGTAATAGCGGACGTACTGAACGCCGATCCAAGTGATGTCCTTCGCCAACGCCACGACAGCGGGTGTGCCCAGCTTTTGTCGCAATTCTCGACGCGCGGTGAGCACCTTGGAGATGTGGCTGCCGTAGGGCTTGGCCCCGCGGCTTAGCTGAGCACCGTGAACTCGATACTGCGCGAGGGTCTGTGGAAGGATGGCGATCTTCCCGCGTTGCGCGAGCCGAAGCCAAAGCAGATAGTCTTCCATCTGCCGCAACGGCTCGTAGCCGCCAACCAGTTGATAATCACTGAGCCGAAACATCACCGCGGACTGGACTACCACGTTTTGAAGGAGTAGTCGGGGCCGGACATCGGCACCTGCAGGAAAAGGCATCTTGCCGGTGACTGCACCGGCGCCATTGATCAGTTCCGTCTGCGAAGTTACGGCCACGGCATCGGGGTGATCACATAGAAACTTGGCTTGCTGGATCAGCCGTCCCGGCTTGGCGATGTCATCCGCGTCAAGCCGGGCGACGAACTCGCCGCGCGCCTCGGCCATGGCCCTACGGAGCGTCGAACCCACACCAAGCCGGGTCGGGTTTCTTAGGAGCGTCACACGGGAATCATCCATCCAGGGGCGGTGTCCATCTTCCTCGACGCCGTCGAGAATGACTATGAGTTGCAGGTCGACCTCATCCTGGGAGAGTAGCGAGTCCAGGGCTTGATCGAGCCATGAGTCGAGTCTGATCGCGGGTACCACGACCGACACGTATGGCTTCTGATCCGTAGTCATTGGCGACGTTCCTTGTATTGGTTGGGGAGAGGCGTCCCGGCCCGATTAGGTTCGCGGAGACGACAGCGGACGCCGCAGATAGTGTGGGCGGCGTCCACTACAACGTTACTGGAAGTCAATCAACCGAACGAAACCGTGCCTGTGTCGCTAACGCTGCCGTGCTGAAATCTTTGAACGCAATCTGCGCCGGTGACGTCGCAACGGGGAATTTCAACCGGGTAGCCGAGTTTGCCGTTTTCGTAGCCGAGGGTTCCCCAGGTGGCGCGGATGGCGCCCCAGGTTGGGTAGGCGCCGATGCCGGGGGCGTAGTGGATGGTGCCGCCCTGGAAGCCTTGGTAGCAGCCGCCGCCGACGAGTCCGCAGATTTCGTTGGTGATGGGGTAGCCGAGTTTGCCGTTTTCGTAGCCGAGGTTACCCCAGGCGGCGCGGATTGGCCCGGAAGTGGCGTAGGCGCCGATGCCGGGGGCGTAGTGGATGGTGCCGCCCTGGAAGCCTTGGTAGCAGCCGCCGTTGGCGAGTCCGCAGATTTCGTTGGTGACGGGGTAGCCGAGTTTGCCCTTTTCGTAGCCGAGGGTTCCCCAGGTGGCCCGGATGCCGCCCCAGGTGGCGTAGGCGCCGATGCCGGGGGCGTAGTGGATGGTGCCGCCCTGGAAGCCTTGGTAGCAGCCGCCGTTGGCGAGCCCGCAGATTTCGTTGGTGACGGGGTAGCCGAGTTTGCCCTTTTCGTAGCCGAGGGTTCCCCAAGTGGCCCGGATCCCGCCCCACGTGGCGTAGGCGCCGATGCCGGGGGCGTAGTGGATGGTGCCGCCCTGGAAGCCTTGGTAGCAGCCGCCGCCGGTTAGTCCGCAGATTTCGTTGGTGAGAGGGTAGCCGAGTTTGCCCTTTTCGTAGCCGAGGGTTCCCCAGGTGGCCCGGATCCCGCCCCAGGTGGCGTAGGCGCCGATGCCGGGGGCGTAGTGGATGGTGCCGCCCTGAAAGCCTTGGTAGCAGCCGCCATTGGTTAGTCCGCAGATTTCGTTGGTGATGGGGTAACCGAGTTTGCCGTCCCCACCCCCTGCTGCGGTCCAAGTGGAACCGATTGCACCCCGCAAGTTGACTACATACCCTGACGCGAAACTCTTCAGCCCGGCATAGTCGCCGTTCCAGACGTTCGAGTCCCCGGCGAAAGGTCCGGTGCTGCTGTACTGCCAAATGCTGAAGCCGCTCCAGCCCGCTGGGATCGGCCCGGCGTCGTTACTGGGACCGGCCGGGTAGTTGGCCACCCAGAGCGGGTAGTTGCCAAGTCCTGACACGTTGCCCAGGCACTGATTCCACCACGACGTGTTGGTATAGATGACCGGCAAACGACCTGTCATGGAAAGCATGGTGTTGCCAAAGTCGCGGACCCAGGAGGCAAGTTTGTCCGGGGACATGCCGTAGCACGTATCGCCAAAGTAGAAGCCGCTAATAGTGCGGCCGGCATAGGGGTTGAACTCGAAATCGAGAACCGGGGGCAGCGTGTAACCGTCTGCGGTCCAGCCGCCTCCGTTTTCGACGAAGTAGCGTGCCTGGTCCGCCCCGGAGGACCAGTTAGGGATGGCGAAGTGGTAAGCGCCGCGGATCATTCCGACGTTCCGCGCCCCCGCGTACTGGGAGTCGAAAGTCTGCTTGTAAATCGGATTGTCCATCTCCGTGGGGTAATAATTGCCCTCCGTTGCTTTTACATAGGCAAATCGGGCCCCCATGTTCCACTGTTGCTGCCAATCCACGGACGGCTGATGGCTGCTGACGTCAAGGCCCTGCACGCCGAATGTCGGGTTCCATGTTCCTTCTGTGGCCAGGGATTCGGTCGTGACCGTTGCCGGGCCGGCTGCCGGCAATCCCTTGGTAGATCCCATCACGCGTAGAGACCGCTGCCCCATTTCGGCGCCGGCACCTATCGCGGCAGCCAGGGTCGCGCCGTCCGGCCGCGCCAAGGGACTCGGCGCGGCGGTCCCCGTCGGGGAGGAAGGTGGCGCCATCGCCGTCGCCGTCGCCGTCGGTGCCGTCGCCTGGAGGCTTTCCATGGCAGTACCGGCAGTACCTGCGGGAGCGGGCGACGGAGCGGGACTGGGCGTCGGAAGCGCGGAGGCGGTCGTGCCACTCGGCCCCGGGGCAGGGGACGCGAGGGCAGGCGACGGTGTGGTGAGGCCGACGCTGGTCATCAGCGTTGCCACGGCCAAGACGAGGGTGACTCGGGTGCTGACGTTTTTGGTGCGAGGTATTGAGGTCCGCTTCATGGTGTGCTCCGGAACGCTGGGGCGCTTCTTAGCGCTGCATGACAGGTGTCGCGTCACTCTGATGGCCTTCAGACGACAAGCGACGCTGGGATTCGCTAGTTATCGCGCTCACCATAACATCGCACAACGGGTGTTTCCACAGTTATAGATGTGAACCATGTGACTAGAGTTAAGGATAAGGGACAACTCAGCCGGTTCGCTGTGACCGTAGGACCCTTCTAAGCTGGAGCATATGAAGGTATTGGTTACCGGCGGCGCCGGCTACATTGGATCTCACACGACGCTTTGTCTGCTCGAGGAGGGGCACGAGGTCGTGGTCCTCGACAACCTGATTAATTCGAATCCCGAATCCCTGCGCCGGGTGGAGCTGCTCACCGGCAAGAACGTGGACTTCCGCGAGGTTGACCTGCTTGACGCGGCCGCCGTCGACGCCGTCTTCGCCGAGGGCGGCTTCGAGGCTGTAATCCACTTCGCAGGCCTGAAGGCTGTAGGTGAGTCTGTCGAGAAGCCCCTGTGGTACTACCAGAACAACGTGGTCGGCACCCTGAACCTGTTGCACAGCATGGACGCCGCCGGCGTGCGCCGCCTGGTCTTCAGCTCGTCTGCCACCGTCTACGGCGCCTCGGAGGAAGTCCCTCTCGTCGAGAAAGCCCCGCTGGACGCTACCAACCCTTACGGCCGCACGAAAGAACAGATCGAGGACATCCTTTCGGATATGGGCGCTGCCGACGCGCGGTGGAGCGTCGCCCTGCTCCGCTATTTCAACCCGGTGGGCGCCCATGAGTCCGGCCTGATCGGCGAGGACCCGAGCGGCATCCCAAACAACCTTCTCCCGTTTGTCGCCCAGGTGGCTGTGGGCCGCCGCGAAAAGGTCATGGTGTTCGGTAACGACTACCCGACGCCGGACGGTACCGGAGTGCGCGACTACATCCACGTGATGGACCTAGCCGGCGGGCACTTGGCCGCGTTGGGGTACCTCAGTGCTAATGCCGGCGTGTTCCGCTGGAACCTTGGCACAGGCCGAGGCTCCTCCGTCTTGGAGGTCATTGAGGCCTTCGGCAGGGCGGCCGGGCGTGCAGTGCCTTTTGCATTCGCTCCCCGGCGGCCAGGGGACGCTGCCGTCAGCTACGCCGACCCCTCGGCGGCGCTTGCGGATCTTGGCTGGTCCGCGCGCCGGAACCTTCGGCAGATGTGTGAAGACCACTGGCGCTGGCAGAGCACCAACCCGCAGGGCTACGACGCGGTTACCGAAGCTGACGGGGTCGGGACCAGATAGGTTCCCAACGCAGCGTCCCGCTCCGACGCGGGCTGCTGCGAGTGGCTTATCCACAACCGACGTCTCGCGCCCTTGTTCGAATGACCATGCTCCTCTAGCTTTAACCCAATTGCAGTGGCCCGGGGACAGGGCGGCGGCAGTCATATTGGGGGCCATTGTGGAGGCTGTACGCATTGTCGAGGACGAAGTCCGCGAGCTGATCCGCCGGCGCGGCCTCGATCCCTTGAGTCAATCCGGTGAAGTCCGACGTCTCGTCGAGGCAGCCGTCCTGGACTACGACGAGCGCGCGTTGTTGGCACCCCTCCCGCCAATCGGACCGCTGGAGACGGCCCGGAGGTTCGTCTTCGACGCCGTGGCGGGGTTCGGCGCACTCCAACCACTCCTTGACGACCCTGCCATCGAAGAAATCTGGCTCAACGCGCCGAACGAGATCTACGTGGCGCGGAACGGCGAATCCGAGCTGACCTCGGTCTCGCTCACGGAGCAGCATGTGCGGGACCTTGTGGAGCGGATGCTTAAGAGCTCAGGGCGCCGTCTCGACATGTCCTCGCCCTTCGTCGATGCAGCGCTACCGGACGGTTCCCGACTGCACGTCGTCATTCCGGACGTGACGCGGCGTCACTGGGCTATCAACATCCGCAAGTTCGTGGTGAAGGCCAGCAGGCTCGAACACCTGGTGGAACTGGGTACACTAACGCCGCAGTCGGCCCGGTTCCTTGGTGCCGCCGTGGCCAGCGGCCTGAACATTCTGGTCTCGGGCGCGACGCAGGCCGGCAAGACGACAATGCTCAACTGTCTGGCGGCGAGCATCGGAACCCGAGAGCGCGTCATCACCGTTGAAGAGATCTTCGAGCTGCAGTTTCCGCTGCGCGACGTCGTGGGCCTGCAGTGCCGGCAGCCAAACCTGGAAGGTGAAGGCGAAATTCCCATGCGAAGGCTGGTCAAGGAGGCGCTGCGCATGCGCCCCGACCGGTTGGTGGTGGGCGAGGTCCGTGAGGCCGAGAGCCTGGACATGCTCATTGCGTTGAACTCCGGGCTTCCCGGGATGTGCACCGTCCATGCAAACTCTTCCCACGACGCCGTCACCAAGATCTGCACGCTGCCGTTGCTGGCAGGCGAGAACATCTCAAGCGCCTTTGTGGTTCCGACGGTTGCGTCCTGCATCGACCTCGTGGTCCATTGTGCCCGCCACGCCAGCGGACGCCGAGAGGTGACAGAGATCCTTTCGTTGGGCCGCCGCGTTGAAAACGGCATCATCGAGTCCTCCATGGTGTTCGCCTTCGAGGACGGCCAGCTGCAACCGAAGGCCAACTCGATGCCGTCGGCTGAGAAGTTCGCCCGTGCGGGGTATGACGTGGCTGCCCTGCTGGAGCCGCGCTGATGGCGGCGCTGCTGGGCATGCTCGCCGGTGCCGGACTCCTGCTGATCTGGCGGTCTGCCTGGGAACAGCCCAAACCGGCAAAACGAACGCCCAGGCCCAGCCGTCTGGAGGACCTGTTGCGTTCGGCGGGCATTGAGAAGGTCAGCGGCGCCGGACTGCTGGCAAGCTGCTTGGGTGTCGGGGCGTTCACGATGCTCATCTTCTTTGCCGTGACCAGGTCGTGGCCGATCGCGGCCTGTTTTGGTCTGTTCGGGGGGTGGCTTCCCATGGCAGTCGTGAAATGGCGCGCCCGGAAGCGCACCGCTGTGCTGCGACAACTGTGGCCCGACGTCGTGGACCATTTGCGGTCGGCAATCCGCGCAGGCCTTTCGCTGCCGGAAGCCCTCATCCAGTTAGGCGACAAGGGTCCGGAGGAGCTCCGTCATGTGTTCCGCGATTTCGGCTCCGACTACCGCTCGGGAGGGCAATTCGATCCCTCCCTGACCAGGCTCAAGGACCGGCTGGCGGATCCTGTGGCGGACCGGATCGTCGAAGCACTGCGGCTGACCAGGCGAGTGGGTGGCTCGGATCTCGGCCGGCTGCTGGGTACCTTGGCGGAATTCCTGCGGGAAAGTGCCCGCACCAGAAGCGAGCTGGAGGCCCGGCAGTCCTGGACGGTCAACGCCGCGCGGCTGGCCGTGGCCGCCCCCTGGCTTGTCCTGATGCTGCTGGCCAGCCGGCCGGAAGCTGTGGCTGCCTACAACACGCCGCTTGGCGCCGCGGTCCTGATCGGGGGACTGGCCGTCTCCTTGATCTCCTATGCCGTCATGCTGCGCATCGGGGCGCTGCCGGCAGACGAGAGGGTCCTCCGATGACGGGGCTGATGGCGACTGCGGTCGCCTGCGGAGTGGTGCTGGGCTGCGGCATATGGTTGCTGCTGATCAGGCTGCCCTTTATGCGGCCAATCACTTTCGTTGCACGCATCGGTCCGCAACTGAAGTCCCACAACCTGGAATCCCGGCTCCTGCGCGCCGTGCCGAGGAGCTTCACCCCGTTCGGGCCGCTGGAACGAATCCTGCGGCCGGTCATCGGCGACGCCGTCGCCTGGGTCGGGAAGCTGAACCCCGGTTCCTCCGCCTTGAACCGTCGCCTTGCCAGGGCCGGGACCGCCAAATCGCCCGCAGACTTCCGGGCGGAACAGCTCCTCTGGGGCGCGGGCGGCTTTGTTGCAGCCGTCGGAGGAGTCATGCTGTTCGGCGCGGCAGGACGGCTCAGCCCCGTTCTCGCTGTGGTGCTCGTGATCGGCAGCGCCGCAGGTGGTTTCATCTTGCCGGACTATCTGCTGGGGGCCCGGATCAGGAAACGCGAAGCCCGCATGATGGCAGAGTTCCCCAGTGTCGCCGAACTCATGGCACTCGCCGTCAGTGCGGGAGAGAGCGCCACAGGCGCCCTGGACAGGGTGTGCCGCAGTGCCCGGGGGGAGCTCTCCAAGGACTTCACCCGAGTCCTGGGTGAGACCAGGGCAGGGAAGCCGCTCGTGGAAGCCCTGCAGGAGTTCTCTTCACGGACGGAACTCGGTCCGCTGCTCCGCTTCGTGGACGGGCTGGTTGTGGCGGTTGAACGGGGGACACCACTCGCCGAAGTGTTGCGGGCCCAGGCCCAGGACGCCCGGGACACGGCGAAGCGCGAGCTGATGGAGTCGGCAGGCAAGAAGGAAATCGGAATGATGATTCCCGTTGTCTTCGGCGTCTTGCCGCTGACGGTTGTCTTCGCAGTCTTCCCCGGGTTGGCTGCCATCAGCATGGGCTTGTAGCAAAAAAAGGAACAGCACGGAGCAGAAGGAAGACATCAGAACTACCGATCTAAGGGGAGAACGTGAAACAGATCCTGATCCGCATGGCGCTGTTGCTCTGCACCATCAGCCTGGTTCCCAGGCACGCTGGTGCGCTCGAGGGCACGCGGCGGCAGCCTGGCCGTCCACGTGACCATCGCGAGCGCGGCGATGTGCCGGGCTGGGTGATGATTACTCTGATGTCGGCTGTTCTCGTCGCCGCGCTCCTCGCGCTCGCAGGCCCGGCCCTGGAAGGACTGTTCAACCAGGCCATGGACAAGGTCGGGCAGTAGTACGTGCGCCTCCGCGGCGCCAGCAGGGGCGAGACTGACGAACGGGGTTCGGCGGTGGTTGACTTTGTCCTGGTGGGCGGGCTGCTGACCCTGTTCTTCCTCGCCATCGTTCAGCTCACCCTTGTCCTGCACGTCCGGAACACACTGATCGACGCCGCGGCGTCCGGCGCCCGCTATGGCACCCTCGCGGACCGCGGTCCGGCGGATGCCAGGGACCGGGCCGCGGAGCTGATCGGCGTAGCGCTCAACCCGGAATTCGCCCGGGACGTGACCACGAGCGAAGCCACCTTCCAAGGGATTCGGACTCTGGAAGTCACGGTCCGTGCGCCGTTGCCCGTGATCGGGCTCATCGGCCCGCGGGCAGTCCTGGAGGTGAAGGGGCATGCGGCCATCCAGCCCTGACCCGCCGGCCTGTTCTCCCGATTCGTACTCACGGGCCAACCCCCGCCTTGACCAACCGGACCGACGTCCCGGGAGAGCGCCGGTGACGGCTGAAGGCCGGGTCCCGGAAGGCGGCGAGCGGGGAAGCGCAGTCGTCGAATTCACGTTCCTGTCGCTGCTGCTGATGGTGCCGCTGGTCTACTTCATCATCACGATGGGCCAGCTTCAGGGCGGCTCGTTCGCGGTCGTCGGCGCCGCTGATCAGGCCGCGAAAGTCTTTGTTGCCCAGACAGATGCCGCTGGCGGCCAGGCAGCCGCCGAGCAGGCTGTGCTGCTGGCGCTCGCCGACCAGGGTCATTCGGCGGTGAATGCCCGGGTCGAGACCAGTTGTGCCCCCGCGGACTGCATGGCCGCCGGCACGGCCGTGACGGTCACCGTCCATCTCACGGTGCCGCTGCCATTCGTCCCCTTCAGCGAAGTGCTCGACTTGAACGCCGGGCAACTCAGCGCCTCCGCCACGCAACTGGTGGGCCGCTTCCGATGAGACGTCCGGGGAAGCATTGCACCACGCTCCGCCCGCAGCAACCACAGCTACCGCAGCTACCACAGCTACCGCAGCAAACGGATCCGCAGAGCGCGGCGCAACGCAGCGACGCCGGGCAGCTGATGGTGCTGATTATCGGCTTCGCCTTGCTCGCCCTGCTGCTCACCACGGTGGTCATCGCCGCCTCCAGCATCTACATCGAGCACAAGAAGCTCCTGTCACTGGCCGACGGCGCCTCGGTGGCCGCCGCGGACAGCTTCACGCTGGGACAACTCGAAACGGTTGGCGGCAGTCCCACCGCCGTCCTGACCGGTGCCCGCGTGCGGAGCGCAGCCGTCGAATTCCTGGACCGCAGCAGCGCCTCCACGCGGATCAGCGGTCTCGCCGTGGGGCCGGAAACGGGAAGCCCGGACGGTTCCACCGCCGTTGTGGTGCTCAGCGCCGCCGTCCACCCGCCCGTCGTCAACTTCCTGGTCCCCGACGGCATCAGGATTGAAGCGACGTCGACGGCGCGCTCCCGGCTCACGCGCTGACGCGCCGTCGTCCCCTTTCGATCTGACCTCGGACGGGCCGGCCTCCCGCGCTGACGACTGCGCTGACGCCGGCCTTGTCGCGCCCGACCTTGCCGCGGCCTGCCCGTGCCAGAGCAGGCCCCCGGACCCAGTCAGGCGGCCCGCAGGGATAGCGTAGGCTTAAAAAACCATGGCAAACATTGATTTTCCCGCAGAAATCCGCGCCCTCCGCGCCACCTACGTCTCGATCGAGAACGTTTCGAATGTGGACGCGCTGAAGGAAGACATCGCCGAACTCAGCGAACGGGCCGGCGAACCCAATCTGTGGGACGATCCCGCGGCCGCCCAGGTGATCACCTCGAGGCTCTCGCACCGCCAGTCCGAACTGGCCCGGCTCGACTCACTCACCTCCCGGATCGACGACCTCGAAGTTCTCGTGGAACTTGGCCAGGACGAGGACGACGCCGCTTCCATGGACGAAGCCGCCACCGAACTGGAATCGATCCGCAAGGCCCTGAAGGACCTCGAAGTCGTGACCCTGCTGTCCGGCGAGTTCGACGAGCGCGAAGCCGTCGTCACGATCCGCGCCGGCGCCGGCGGTGTGGACGCCGCGGACTTCGCGGAAATGCTGCTCCGGATGTACCTGCGCTGGGCCGAACGCCACGGCTACCCGACGACCATCATGGACACCTCCTACGCCGAAGAAGCCGGCCTCAAGTCCGCCACGTTCGAGGTCAAGGCCCCTTACGCCTACGGCACGCTCAGCGTTGAGGCCGGCACCCACCGCCTGGTCCGGATCAGCCCCTTCGACAACCAAGGCCGCCGCCAGACCTCGTTCGCCGCCGTCGAAGTCATCCCGCTGATCGAGCAGACCGACTCCATTGACATCCCGGACAACGAGATCCGCGTAGACGTCTTCCGTTCCTCCGGTCCGGGCGGTCAGTCGGTCAACACTACGGACTCCGCCGTGCGCCTGACCCACATCCCCACCGGCACCGTCGTCTCGATGCAGAACGAGAAGTCCCAGCTGCAGAACCGTGCCGCGGCCCTGCGTGTGCTGCAGTCCCGGCTCCTGCTGCTCAAGAAGGAGCAGGAGGACGCCGAGAAGAAAGCGTTCGCCGGCGACGTCAAAGCCTCGTGGGGCGACCAGATGCGCTCCTACGTCCTGAACCCCTACCAGATGGTCAAGGACCTCCGCACCGAGCACGAGGTCGGCAACACCTCGGCCGTGTTCGACGGCGAAATCGACGACTTCATCGACGCCGGCATCCGCTGGCGGACAGACAACCGCAACGCCGAAAAATAGCCCGACGCCCAGCTGGCCGCAGTTCGCACCTTCAGGGAGATAACGGACGGGCGACATCGGCCGGGAGAATACATCCCGGACCGGAGGGTGCCGGGAGCACCCCCTTCTGCCTCTTGCGTCACATCCGCCCCTCCCGCCTAATCGCGCGACACGCCCCCTCAGTCGGGCGGAAGCGCCGGGGCCCGTGCGTATAGTCGAGAAGCCGGAGCTCTACTTCCCCCAAAAGAAAGCCCGCGCGCCGGCGGCAGAACTGGGCTGTACCCGTCCACGTCCTGCAGGGTATTTAGGGCCATGATCCGTTTCGAAAATGTCACCAAGGTCTACGACCAGAAGGCGCGACCTGCGCTGGATTCGATCAATCTTGAGATCGACCGTGGCGAATTCGCCTTCCTTGTCGGGGCCTCAGGTTCCGGCAAGTCGACCTTCCTCCGCCTGGTCCTGAAAGAGGACCGGGCCTCCTCCGGCGCGGTCTACGTCGCCGGCCAGAACGTCGCAAATATCTCCAGTTGGCGCGTGCCCCGGCTCCGCCGCGGCATCGGCGTCGTGTTCCAGGACTTTCGCCTGCTGCCGCAGAAGACCGTATTCGCCAACGTCGCCTTCGCCATGCAGGTCATCGGCAAGAGCCGCAGCGTCATCCGGGACACCGTTCCCGAGGTGCTGAAGACCGTCGGCCTCGAAGGCAAGGAAAACCGCCTTCCGCACGAACTCTCCGGCGGCGAGCAGCAGCGTGTGGCGATCGCCCGCGCAGTCGTCAACCGTCCGGGAATCCTGCTGGCCGACGAGCCGACCGGCAACCTGGACCCCACCACCTCCATGGGCATCATGGGCGTGCTGGACAAGATCAACCAGAACGGCACCACCGTGGTTATGGCCACCCACGACGACGACATCGTCAACGAGATGCGCAAACGCGTCGTCGAGCTCCGCAACGGTGTCATCATTCGGGACGAAGCGAAGGCCCTTTACACCTCCATGATTCCGGTCGTCGGAGCCTCGCGCCGCCTCCGGGACGCCAGCGGACGGGAACCCGAACCCTCCGCCCCTCCAGCCGCCACCCGCAGTTCCCCCCGCGCCGAAGCGCCTGCCGCAGGGGAGAGCCAGCTGTGAGGCTCCAATTTGTGCTCTCCGAAATTGGCAGCGGCCTGCGCCGCAACCTCTCCATGGTGGTCTCGGTCATCCTCGTCACGTTCGTGTCCCTGACCTTTGTCGGCGCCGCCGGCATGCTCCAACTGCAGATCAACCAGATGAAGGGCTACTGGTACGACAAAGTCCAGGTCGCCATCTTCCTGTGCAGTGACGGTTCGACGGCGGCTGGCTGCGCCACTGGCCCGGCCACCCCGGAACAGCAGGACAACGTCGCCAAACTCCTTGAATCTCCAGCGGTGGCCCAGTACGTCAACGACTTCCAGTTCGAATCCAAGGATGACGCGTACAAGCACTTCAAGGAGCAGTTCTCCAATTCCCCGATCGTCGACTCCGTGACGCCGGACCAGCTCCCCGCCTCCTTCCGGATCAATATGAAGGACCCGGAGAAGTACCAGATCATCAGCGAGACCTTCTCCTCGCAGGCAGGCGTGGAAACCGTCATCGACCAGCGCCAGCTGCTGGAACGGCTCTTCTCGGTCATGAATGCCGCGTCCCTTGTGGCCGTCAGCGTGGCCGGGGTGATGATCGTCTGCGCCATCCTGCTGATTGCCACCACGATCCGGCTTTCGGCTTTCAGCCGTCGCCGGGAAACCGGGATCATGCGCCTCGTCGGGGCTTCGAAAATGGTGATCCAGCTGCCGTTCATCCTTGAGGGTGTGATTGCCGCGGTGATTGGCGCGGCGCTGGCCTCGGCAACCCTGTGGGCGGTGGCGCACTTCTTCCTGGGCGGGTACCTGTCCCAGCAGTATCCGGACACAGCGTTTATCTCCGCAGCTCAGACGCTGATCCTGGCGCCGGCCCTGATCGGACTCGGCGTCCTGCTGGCAGGCGTATCATCACTCCTGACCCTCCGTCGATATTTGCGGGTCTAGCGTTCGCAACGAAATGAGAAGGCCCATGACACCGATGCATCGACTCGCCCCGCGTCCGGCCCCGCCCGGGCGCCCCGTGGCAGGCCGCCGCAGCCGCATGATCAGCGCCGCCCTGGCGCTTGTCCTGGCGGCGAGCATGGGCGCCTCGACTCCGGTGGCCTTGGCCGACACGCTGGAAGACCAGCAGGCCGCACTCCGTGAGGAAGCCGCCCGGGTCCAGCATTCCCTGGAGTTCGTGGACTCCCGGATCGCGCAGGCCGCCTCTGACCTCTTCATCTACCAGGGCCAGCTCCCCGGCGCGCAGCAGGCCCTCCTGGACGCCCAGGGCCGCGTGGCGACCGCGGTTAAAGAGGCCGAGGCCCTCGCCGCGCGCGTGGACCTGGCGCAGCAGAACAAAGCCAAGATCACCCAGCAACTCGAGACAGACAAGCAAAAGATCGCTGACACCAAAAAGCTGATCGGGCAGATCGCCACCCAGGCCTACAAGTCCGGCGGCGTGCCTTCCAACCTTTCCCTGTTCTTCGGCGCGAACGGTGGTGGCAGCCTCACCGAAACCATCGACCTGGCCGACCAGGCCATGCGCAGCCAGAATTCCGCGATGGACAAGCTCACCCAGCAGAGCGCCACCAACGTCAACTCGCAGGCCCGGCTTGAAGCGGTGGAAGCAGAAATTACCGACCTCAAGGCCAAGGCCGACGCCGCGCTGGCCCGCGAACAGGCCGCCCGCGACGAGGCCGAGGCCAAAAAGGCCCAGGTGGACAAGCTCATCTCCGACACCACCCGGCTCGACGCCGAACTCCAGGCCGCCAAGCCCGGCATCCAGACCCAGCTCGCCCAGGTCAAGAACCAGCAGGACGCTGTCGCGGCGGACATCGCCGAACGTGACCGCAAGCTGCGCGAGGCATGGGAAGCCGAACAGCGCCGGATCGCCGAGGCAGCCGCGGCAGCCGCCGCGGCGGCCGCCCGCGCCCAGGGCCAGATCAAGGCGCCGGTGCCGTACGTCCCCGCCCCGCCAGGAAACCCGTCGGCCTTCGGACTGCGCCACCCCTTCAACGGTGTGCCGATCAGCTCCGGCTTCGGCTGGCGCGCGACGCCGCCGGGAACCATCGACTTCTATGGCCAGGGCGGCTACATGCACACCGGCATCGACTTCGCCGCGGCCTGCGGCACGCCGGTGTATGCCGCGGCGGCCGGCGAGGTGGTCTCAGCCGGCTGGGCCAACGACGGCGGCGGCAACAACGTGAAAATCGCCCACGGTGTCATCCAGGGAAACTCGTTGACAACCGTCTACTACCACAACACCAGCGTGACAGTTTCCCCCGGGCAGCGGGTCAGCCAGGGCCAGCTGATCGCCTATTCGGGAACCACCGGCAACTCCACCGGCTGCCACTCGCACTTCGAGACCTGGCTTAACGGCCGGGCCGTGGATCCGATGAACCTGCTCTGATCCGCCCGGAGCGGAAGCCTCCCGCCCGGGCTCCGGCCCTGCCGTAAACTGGTAGCACTCCGCGCCCTCCCGGCGGCGGCCCACCCATCGATCCAAGGAGTTCTACCGTGCCGAAAGAAAGTGGCCGTAAGGTAGTGGCCACCAACCGCAAGGCCCGGCACGACTACCACATCCTCGACACCTATGAGGCCGGGATCGCACTCATGGGCACGGAGGTGAAGTCCCTCCGCGAGGGCCACGCCTCCATGGTCGATGGCTTCTGCACCTTCTACAACGACGAGCTGTGGATGGAGGGCATCCACATCCCCGAGTACCACCAGGGGAGCTGGACGAACCACGCCGCTCGACGCCGCCGGAAGCTGCTGCTGCACCGCGACGAGCTCACCAAGATCTCGCACAAGATCCGCGAATCCGGCTTCACGATCGTCCCCCTCCAGCTGTACTTCCTGGGCGGACGCGCGAAGGTGGAAATCGGCGTCGCCCGCGGTAAGAAGGAATACGACAAGCGGCAGACCCTGCGTGAGCAACAGGACAAGCGCGAAGCCCTGCGCGTTATGCGCGAGCGGAACCGGCGCTAGGGACGTACCGGACCCGTTGGAATGATTCGGCGGGTCTGTGCGTTATGCTAGGTAGTCCGGGAAGGATTACGGCGCCGAGTCCGCGAAAGCGGTTCAGCAAAGTGCCCGACCGGTTGATAAAAAAATACGGGGATGATCGGTTTCGACGATGTTAGTCGCGACAGGTGAAGCGGGCCGAGGATGCAGAATTATCTCGTAAACGCTGTCTGCAAACCAATAAGTGCCGAATCAAAACGCACTGACTTCGCTCTCGCTGCCTAAGCAGTAAGACAGTCCGTCAGCCCGAGGTTGCTATTGCCCCGGATCCTGGCGTCATTTAGATAGCCACTGCTGTTTACCCCCGTCATCGGGGTGAACGGGACTCTTAGATGACTGGGCCCGGATCAGCCAGCTGTTTGTAGCGTGGCTGGGGCCGAGAAAATCCAACGCAAACTGCGCCCGGAGAAGCCCTGACAACACGACATCGGACGGGGGTTCAATTCCCCCCATCTCCACCATCGGAGCCCCGGCAACGGTGCTCCACCCCGTACGTTCCACACAAAAGGCCGGAAGCTCAGCTTCCGGCCTTTTGTTTTGCTCGTTTGTTGTCTGCCGTTTGTTTGCTGAGGCTGCCGCCCGACAGGCGGTCCACGCTCAGCGCTTCTTGATGTGGGCTACCGGGTCCGCATGCGTCTCAGCGACGTTCTTGGTCTTCTTCTCGGCGCGTTTTTCCTTGATGGTTTTCACGGCCTTCTTGGCCGTGCTGCGGTGCGGCGTTTTGTCAGGCATGTGGGCGCTCCCTAACACCAGGGGGCCGGGATGGCCCCCGTTGGTATTAAGTTACGCCTCGGGCACGGCAACGTCCACGATACCGACAAAGCGGCTGCCCACTCCCTCATATTCGCTGCGGACCAGCCCGGCTGCCATGCTGGGGATCTCGTAGGGAGCGTGGTCCGCGCAGCACACGTAGGTGAACTCCGGCCACCATTTCTTTGGCCGGGCGGCCTCCGAGAAGCCGCAGACCGCGCAGGTCAGCTGCACCCAGATGGGGCGTTTCCCGGTGCGGTTGGCTTTGGACTGGACGAGCCAGGCCGGCGGATTGTCCAGGAGCTCGCCGAGCTCCGCGTCGCTCAGCCGGGGCGGGATGCCGTGACGGTGGGCCATTTCCAGCGAGATGTCGAGGACCTGGGCTGCTTCACGTCGGGTAACCATCCTTCAACGATACGGGATCAGAGGGTCACCGATTCGCCGAAACCGCACCGGCAGGGGCGTCCCGCAGGGCCCCATCCCCGGCGCTGGCACGCGGCCGGTGGGCCGGCGTTAGGCTCGTCACACCGCAGTGCCGTACCCAGTCCTGGCCTCACCCAGCGTTGGCGTCACCCAGCGGTGAGGGCCAGGCCGAGCGCTGCCGCCGCGAGCCCGGCCACCAGATTGGCGGCAACGTTGACGGCGGCGGCGCGGTAGCGCGTCTCACTCACCAGCCGCACCGTGGCGGTGGTCCAGGAACTGAAGGTCGTCAGGCCGCCGGCGAGCCCGGTCGAGAGTCCGGCCTGCCACTCGGACCCCAGGCCCAGCTGGCCCGTCAGCCCGATCGCCGCGCCAATGATGAAGGATCCCGCCACGTTGACCGTGAGGGTCGCCCAGGGCCAGTGCGGATGCCGTCCCGGGTGGTGCGCAAACCACGAGTCGACGGCGAAACGCAGCAGGGCACCCGCGACGCCGAAGCCTCCCACCAGCAGTGCGGTGATCACGACGCCGTCCCGCCCAGGTCGGCCAGGGCCTTGCCGGTCTTCCAACCCGCCGCTGCGGCGCCGAGTCCCAGGACCAGCGAAAGGCCGAGGTAGGCCAGCCAGCTGGCATGGGAGCCGGCCCGGACCTGCTGGTCGATGGAGAACACCACGGCGGAAAAGGTCGTGAAGGAACCCAGCAGCCCGGGGCCGAGGCCGGCCCGCAGCCAGAAGGCGGTCTTCGGCCGGGCGATCCAGACGGTGGTGAGGGCGGCCAGGACAAAGCTGCCAAGAACGTTGATCACCAGGGTCGTCCCCGGGATCGTCCCCGGGGTTTCGGGGAACATGACTCCGGCGCCGTAGCGTAGCTCCGTTCCGATCAGGCCGCCGACGGCGACGGCAGCCCACGCGCGCCAGCCCGGCAGCGCCGCAGCAACCCGCGGCGATGGCGCACCGACCGCCGGGGATGTAGGTCTGGCCCCGCGTTTCATGCAGCGGCTCCGGCCGGTGCGGCCCGCATTCACGGCCGCTTGAGGCTGCAGCCGGAATGGGCGGTCTCGCTGTGGACCCAGAGGGCGGACGCGACTTCGTCGGCGAGGTCAAATTCCTGCCGGGCTGTGCCGGAGCCGATCCGCACCACCAGGGCGCCACCGAAAGGTTTCCGGCCCACAACTTCGACGTCGGCGTCCAGCCCGATCTGCTCGGCGGAAAGGTAGCGCAGCAGCTCGGGGTTTTCGTCGCTGATCCGGGTGATCCGGCCGGTGTGCCCGTCGTCGAGTTCGCTCATCCGGTGAGCCGCCGGCACCAGCACTGAGCCGTCCGCGGCGGGGATCGGATCGCCGTGCGGATCCCGCACCGGGTTCCCGAGTTTCGCCGCCATCCGCTCGATGAAGGTGTCCGAGACGGCGTGTTCCAGCAGTTCGGCTTCGTCGTGGACCTCATCCCAACGGTAGCCGAGCTCCCGGACCAGGAACGTTTCAATCAGCCGGTGCCGCCGGACCATTGACAGCGCCAGCCGGACGCCGTCGGCGGTGAGCGTGATGGCGCTGTAGGGCTGGTGGTCCACCAGCCCCTGGTCCTTGAGCTTGCGGACCATTTCGGAGACTGACGAGTTGGCCACGCCGAGGCGTTGGGCCAGCTGGGTGGAGGTGATGGGCTTGTCCTGCCACTCCGTGAAGGAGTAGATGACCTTGACGTAGTCCTCAATCGAGGAGGAGGGCAGGCTGGTCTTCACAGCCCCAGCCTACCGTCAGGCGGCGCCGGAGAAGGTCAACCACAGCAGGACAAGGTTGAGCGCCACGACCAGGATCACACTGATGACGGCGGCAATTCGGAGGGCCATCCCGTCGGTGAAGCGTCCCATCAGGGTCTTGTTGCTGGTCAGGACCACCAGGGGGACCAGCACGAAGGGGATCCCGAAGCTCAGGACGACCTGGCTGAGGACGAGGCCCCACGTCGGATCGAAGCCGATGCTGAGCAGCACCACGGCCGGAATCAGGGTGACGACCCGGCGGGTCATCAGCGGGATCCGGATCTTGAGCAGGCCCTGCATGATGGATCCGCCGGCGTAGCAGCCCACCGACGTTGAGGCCAGTCCGGAAGCGAGCAGGCCGACGGCGAAGATCACGCCGATGACCGGACCCAGGTTGGTGGTGATCGCGGCATGGGCGCCTTCGATCGTATCCGTCCCCTCCTCGCCACCCAGGGTCGAGGCGGCCAGCAGCAGCATCCCGATGTTGACAATCCCGGCGACCGCGAGGGCCGCCACGACGTCCCAGCGGGTTGCCCGAACGAGGCGGGCCAGGGCCTGCGGGGGGACGTGCAGGTGCTGGTTCGGGCGGTGCCGGTCCCTGGAGAGAGCCGAGTGCACGTAGATGGCGTGCGGCATGACGGTTGCGCCGAGCATGCTGGCGGCGAGAAGCACGGTGTCCGGCCCCTGGAAGCCGGGGATCAGCCCGGCCGCCACGCCCGCTGGGTCGGGCGGGCTGATGAAGAGGCCGGCCAGGAACCCGATCGTGATGATGCCCAGCAGGAACATAATGATGAACTCGAAGGGCCGCTGCCGGTTCCGTGCCTGCACTGCTAGCAGGAGCATGGACACGCCGCCGACGATCAGGGCGCCGAGGGGGAGCGGCAGCCCGAAGAGCAGGTAGAGCGCGATCGCGCCGCCGACCACCTCCGCCAGGTCGGTGGCGGCGGCAACGATCTCGGCCTGGACCCAAAACGCGCGCCGCCAGAACGGTTTGAGGCGCTCACCCAGGATCTCGGGCAAGCTCTTTCCGGTGACAATTCCAAGCTTGGCGGACTGGTACTGCACCAGGACCGCCATGATGTTGGCGGCCACCAGCACCCACACCAGGAGGTAGCCGTACTGGGCGCCGGCCGTGAGGTTGGCGGCAACGTTGCCGGGATCGACGTAGGCGATTGCGGCCACGAACGCCGGTCCCAGCAGTCCGAGCAGGGCGCGGCGGCCACCGGGTTTATGCCGGGCCGGCGCTGCCGGGGCCTGCGGTTGGTGTCCTGATACGTCCAGCACGGTGTGCTTCCTGGGTAGGGGCGTCGACGTCGACGCACCGGTGGCGGTGGCTTGGTGCCGGCACCGGAGGTTTGCAAGTGCCTACCTATAATTATTAGGCATACCGAAACCCTAGGCCAGAGTGCCGTCCGGGGCAATGTCCGCTCAGGGGTGCGGCGGTCTTAGGCCCGGACGGCGCGCCAGCTCTGCGTCAGGTAGGGGAGCGGGATGACGTCTTCGGGGTGGTGGCCCAGATGCTCGTGCAGGTACCAGTCGAGATTGCCGAGCACCTTGGCGCGGGTCGCCTCGCCGGCCGCCAGGTAATAGCTGCGGGACTTCGCCAGTTCCAGGATGTCTCCGGTGCGCACCGGATCCTCCCAGCGGGTGAGGTGGCTTTCCAGGCCGGTGAACTCCGGACCCAGCGGCGGCCTGAAATGCGGTTTGTGCACGTCGCCGGCATGCATGATGCGCGTCAGCCGGTGCACCCACGGCACGGACGTGTCCAGCTGGTTCCAGATCAGCCCCAGGACACCGCCGGGGCGCAGGATCCTGGCGGACTCGGCGCTGGCCAGCAGGGGATCGCACCAGTGCCAGGCCTGGGCGACGGTGACGACGTCGAAGGCCGCGGCGGCCAGCCCGCTGATCTCGGCGGTGCCCTCGACGGCGGTGACGCCCGGGAGAGCCCGGCGCAGCTGCGCCAGCATGTCGGCGGACGGGTCCACTGCCGCGGTGTGCAGGCCGCGTTCGAGCAGCAGCGCGGTGAATTTCCCGGTTCCGGCGCCCAGATCCGCGGCGTCCTTCGCGCCCGCGGGGATCAGCCAGTCGGCTGAATCGGCGGGGTAGCCGGGGCGGACGCGTTCGTAGTGTTCGCCGCCGTCCTGGAAGCTCTGGCCAAGCTCCAGGCGGCGCTCCTGATACAGCTTGGGTCCGCCGCGTGCCACGTGCGATCTCCTTCGGCAGGTCTGGATGGGTACCTTTCGAATTTACCGCACGCGGCAGGGTCGGTGCTCGGCGGCTTCCGTCCACTGGGCGGCTGTGCCGTGCTGTTAGTCCGCCGTGCTGTTACTCCAGGGTGCAGGGGGCCGCGCCGGCGGTTCCCGGTGTGTTGGGTGCCCAGTGCGGGTAGCTGCGGGTGTCGTTGGACGGCACCCACCTGCCGGCGTCCACCACGTAGTCCGATCCGAGGCCGGTCTGGCGCAGTTCCCGGATCCCGGCGAGCAGCCGCTCGGCGTCCTCCAGCCGCGACCCCAGCCCGAAGCTGGCCCGCAGCGAGCCGGCCGGCAGCCCGAGCCGCCGGAGCAGGGGATGCGCGCAGAACCGTCCGTCCCGCAGCCCGATACCGTGCTCGGCCGACAGATATGCCGCCACCAGGCCCGCATCGTAGCCTTCGAGCGAGAAGTTGACGACGCCGATCGTGCCGGTGCCTGCCCCGGGGCCGGCGGGTGCCTCGAAGGAGGCGCTGTCCGAGAAGATCTGGTGGACTTTGACGCCGTCGATCCGGCTGAGGCCCTCGACAAGGAAGGACCGGATGGCGTTCTCGTGCGCGTGCCACTGTTCCACGTCCAGGTCGGCGATCACCTGGGTGGCCCGGGCCAGGGTGGCTGCGCCGAGGACATTCGGTGAGCCGCCTTCGTGCCGGGCCGGACCGGTGGTCCAGCTGACGGCGTCGACCCGGGCATCCTGGACCGCTCCGCCGCCGGCCAGGTGCGGTGTGCCGGCGTCGAGCCAGTCGGGACGGCCGATCAGCACACCGGCGCCGAACGGTGCGTAGAGCTTGTGCCCGGAGAAGGCGAGATAGTCGACGTCGTCCGCGGCGATGTCGATCCGCCGGTGCGGGGCCAGCTGCGCGGCGTCGACGACGATCCGGGCGCCGTACTCGTGCGCCAGGGCGGCCAGGGCGCGGACCGGGAGGATCTCTCCGGTGACGTTGGAGGCTCCGGTGACGGCGAGCAGGCTGACGCCGCCGTAGGCGAGTTCGCCGCGAAGCAGTTCCAGGGTGGCGGCGAGCGTGGGGGCGGCAATGACGCTGCGGTGCGGCACGCTCTGCCACGGCAGCAGGTTGGCGTGGTGTTCGATGTCGAGATAGAGCACCTCGCCGGTGTGGACGCCGTCCACGACGGGCAGGCAGCCGGCCAGCAGGTTCAGTGAATCAGTGGTGTTCCGGGTAAAAATCACCGAATCGTCCGGACGGCCGCCCACGAATTCCCGGACAATCGTGCGGGCGTTCTCGTAGACCGAGGTGCTGATCTGGGAGGCATAGCCGGCGCCGCGGTGGACGCTGGCGTAGTACGGCAGGATCTCGTTGAGATAGGCGGAGACCACGGACAGGGCCGGCGCCGAGGCGCCGTAGTCAAGGTTGGCGTAGCGTACGGTGCCGCCCTGAATGAGCGGTGCCTCGATCTCGGCGCCGGTCACCGCGGCCAGCGGCCGGCGGGCGAGGGCGAGGCGCGGATCGGGCTGGGCCTGGCCCGCGCCGGGCTGGAGTTCAGTGGAAGAAAACGTGGCAGTCGACATGGGACCTCGCTCGAAAAGGACCCCACATACCGGGGATCCGCGCTTGCCGGGTCCATTCCGGACCGGCCAGGTCGTCACCCGGGGCACCCCACCGCGAATGGAGGGTTGCCGGCCAGCAAACCGGGGTTTAGCGCTGGCACTCGTGACCTGCATCGAGCCTAGGACATCTGCGCGGAAGCGGAAAAGGGGGCGCTCTTATGTGAAGCGCTTTGTTACGGAACGCGCCGGGAGGCCCGGTGGAGGACGGCGGCGGAATGGCGCACAGCGGGCCAGACCGGGTTGGTCTGCAACGGGTCGTCCTGCAGCAGGTCGTCCTACAGGAGGTCGTCCAGCCCCGGGTTGAGGCGTTTGAGGACCTCCGAGTGCAGGATGGAGTTGGTGGCCAGGGCGTTGCCGCCGAAGGGTCCGTCTTCGCCTTCGAGCGAGGTGAAGCGTCCGCCGGCCTCCGTCACGATCGGGACCAGGGCGGCCATATCGTAAAGGTTCAGTTCGGGCTCGCAGGCGATATCGACGGCGCCTTCGGCCACCAGGCAGTAGGACCAGAAGTCGCCGTAGGCCCGGGTGCGCCAGACCTCCTCGGTGAGGCCGAGGAACTCATCGAGGTTGCCGCGCTGCTTCCACCCGCCCAGGCTGGAGTAGGACAGCGACGCGTCCGAGAGGTTCGAGACATTGGAGACCTTCAGCCGGGTGGCGGCCGCCAGCGACCGGCCCATATAGGCTCCGGCCCCCTTGGCGGCCCACCAGCGTTTGCCCAGTGCCGGGGCGCTTACGACGCCGACGACCGGCTCGCCCTCGTCGACGAGTGCGATCAGTGTGGCCCAGACGGGGACGCCGCGGACGAAGTTCTTGGTCCCGTCGATCGGGTCGATGATCCAGCGCCGGGAGCCGTGGCCGGAACTGCCGAACTCCTCGCCGAGGACGGCGTCGCGCGGCCGGGACCGGGACAGCTGGCCGCGGATGGCCTCCTCGACGGACTTGTCGGCATCCGTCACCGGTGTGAGGTCCGGCTTGGTCTCCACGCGAAGGTCGAGCGCCTTGAAGCGGCTCATGGTCTGGGAATCTACGGAATCTGCCAGTACATGGGCAAGGCGCAGGTCATCGTTGTAGCTCGAAGCGGGTTGACTCATGGTTCCAAACTACCGCCAAAGCGGACGGCGCGGCGGGAGGCCGCGTTGCTGCGCCGCCGGGGGCGGCCCGCGCCCGTCCACGCTGGGCCCGGAACGCACCGTCAGGAGACGGTGCCGAGTTCCTTGACGTCCTGGGCTTCCATCCGCGGGTCGGTCCCCAGCAGCCGGCGGAGCGAGCCGAGCCGGGCCGGGCCGGATTCGCCCGCATGGCCGGCCGCCACCCAGGCGTCCACGCCGCAGTTGACGGCGCTGGAATCGTGCTTGCAGCCCCGCTCGCAGTCGTCGGTTCCGGGCTCAAGGTCCGGAAACGAGCGCAGGATCCGGTCGGGGTCCACATGGGCCAGGCCAAACGAGCGGATGCCGGGCGTGTCGATGATCCAGCTGCCGACGGGCGCATCGTTGACCTTCAGGGCCAGCGCCGAGGAGGAGGTGTGGCGGCCGCGACCGGTGACGGCGTTGACGCCGCCGGTGGCGCGCTCGGCGCCGGTCAGCGCGTTCACCATGGTGGACTTGCCGACGCCGGAATGACCCAGCATGACGGTGACCTTCCCGTCGAGGTAGTCGCGCAGCTGCGACACGGCGTCCTTGTCCAGCCGGGCGGACAGCCCGTCATCGGAACGGGCATCGATGCCGGAGGCCTCGGAGTCCGCCGTCTTGGAGATGATGACCGGGAAAGCGAGGTGCTGGTAATTGGCGAGGAGCTCCGCGGGATCCTTGACATCGGCCTTGGTGACGAGCAGCAGCGGGTCGATTCCGGCGTCGTAGGCGGCCACCAGGGCGCGGTCGATGAACCCTGTCCTCGGCTCCGGGTTGGCGGCTGCGACCACGATCACCAGCTGGTCGGCGTTGGCGACGACGGCGCGCTCGATCGGGTCCGTGTCGTCGGCGCTGCGCCGCAGCAGGGTCTTGCGGTCCTGGATCCTGACGAGCCGGGCCAGCGTGTCGGGTTCCCCGCTGACGTCGCCGACGAGTGAGACGAAGTCGCCGGCCACCACGGGGTTGCGGCGCAGTTCCCGGGCCCGGGCGGCGATGATTTTGCGTTCTTCGGGGGTTCCTTCGGCGACGATGGCGGTGTAACGTCCCCGGTCGACGGTGATGATCCGTCCGGTGACGGCGTCCTCGTAGGCGGGCCGGTCCTTGGTCCGCGGCCGGGTGCCCTTCTTGTTGGGGCGGATCCGGACATCGGATTCGTCCCAGGAGTCAGTGCTGCGTGCCACCGGCGCCATCTTTCTCTGTGGGGAGGGAGCCTGCGGGGGCTGCGTTTCGGTGGTGGCCCTGGGCGAGCATGGACTCCCACAGTTGCGGGAAGCCCGGCATCGTTTTGGCCGTGGTGGCGATGTCCTCGACCTCGACGCCGGGGACGGCGAGGCCCAGGATGGCGCCTGCCGTGGCCATCCGGTGGTCGGCATAGCTGTGTACGACGCCGGCGTGCAGCGGCGCGGGCCGGATGATGAGGCCGTCGGCTGTCTCCTCCGCGTCGCCGCCCAGGCGGTTGATTTCGGCCACGAGGGCGGCCAGCCGGTCCGTTTCGTGTCCGCGGAGGTGGGCGATGCCGCCCAGCCGCGAGGGGCCGGAGGCGAGGGCGCAGAGTGCGGCGACGGTGGGGGCGAGTTCGCTCGTGTCGTCGAAGTCCGCGCCCTTGATCTCCGGGCCGCCGGTCACGGTCAGCGTGCCGTCCGCGAGGGTCACGGTGGCACCCATGGTGGTGAGGATGCTGCGCCACAGATCGCCGACCTGGGTGGTCGGGGTGGGCCAGTTCGGGATCCGGACCGTGCCGCGGGTGGCCAGGGCCGCTGCGAGGAAGGGGCCGGCGTTGGAGAGGTCCTGTTCGATCCTGAGGTCAAAGCCGCGAATCGGCCCGGGGGAGACAAGCCAGTGGTTCGGACGGGAATCGTCCACGGCCACGCCGGCTCCGCGGAGCACGGCGACCGTCATGTTGATGTGGTCCAGGCTCGGGACGGGCTTCCCGGGATGTTCGGTGCCTTGATGCTCGAGGTGCAGGCCCTCGGTGAAACGGGCCCCAACCAGGAGCAGCGCGGACACAAACTGCGAGGAGGCGCTGGCATCGATGACGAGATGCCCGCCGCGCACGTCGCCCGTGCCTTGGACCGCGAACGGCAGCGCGGAGGCCGGACCGCCGTCGGGCGCGCTGACGGCGACGCCCAGCCCGGTCAGCGCGTCAATGACGGGCCCCATCGGGCGCTTGCGTGCCTGCGTATCGCCGTCGAACACCGTTACCCCGCGGCGCAGGGCGGCGACGGGAGGAACGAAACGCATGACCGTCCCGGCAAGCCCGCAGTCAACCTCGGACCGTGCCTCCGGGGCGTTCCGGCTGATCGGGGTGACGGCCAGGTCGGGACCGAAAGCGCCGTCGCCCGGAACTTCCGTAATGGTGGCCCCGAGCTGCCGCAGGGCCTCGATCATCAGCGCCGAGTCCCGGGAATGCAGGGGAGCCCGCAACCGCGAGGGCCCGTCGGCGAGGGCCGCCAGGACGAGGTACCTGTTGGTCAGGGACTTCGAACCCGGCACGGTGACCGTAGCGTCGACGGGCTGTCCGGCGAACGGCGCCCGCCAGAGCGGGACGCCGTCGGCCGGATGGGACTGGGTTGCAGCTGCGGGCGTGCCTGCCATTGCGGTCTTAGGCTCCGACGGTGTGGTCTACGGCCTTGCGAACGGCCTTGTCGGCCTTCTTCAGCTGCTTGCCCGTGGTCTTCCGGACATCGGCGGTGAGGTGGCCGGCGTTCTTCCTGACATCCGCGGCGAGGTGCTCGGCGCGCCAGGCAAGGCCGGGACGGCCGTTCGTATCGACGGCGGCCAGCAGTACGCCGCCGGTCAGCGAGACGTTCTTGAGCAGCTGCTTGCGGCGGGCATCGCGGCCGTTCTTGCTGCTGATGTCCGCGCTGCGCCATTCCACAAAGCCGTTGAGTGCAGAGATGACGGCCAGGATGGTGGCGGCGAGACGTGCCGACTTGCCGAGGGCCAGGAGGACGCCGGCTCCGACCTGGGTGCCGCCGATAACACGGGCCAGGACCTTCTCGTCGGTCTGGAACGGGAGGGATTCCGCCGCGCGCCGCAGCAGGGGTGACAGCTGGGTGGCAGTGTCATCCGCGTTCTTGAGCTTGTCCATGCCAGCGAGGACGAAACTGGAGGCGAGCATGGGCCGGGCGACAAAGCGGACAAAGGACATGAATTTCCTCCTGGATGAACGAACCGCGGAATCGATGCGGGAGAACCGGTTCTAGTCTTGCACTTTTGCGGAATATTTGCCCGCCGGGCAGGGTTGTCAAAGACAGGTTCCAGCCGTCTTTTGCGGCTGGATTTGGCTCAGATCAGCCCGCCGGCGTGCGGGGACATAGCGGCACGGCTGGGGTACCCCGGCGTGGTGCAGGAAGGCGGAGATTTGATTCTGGTGAAGGATACTCCCGTAACGGACACTGCGTTCACGCTCCCAGGGGAGCTCCCGGCAGGTGCCGGGGCCGTGTGGGCCGCGGCCCTGCAGGATGGAACGGTGCCGGCAACGGCGGACGCCCGCCGGACGGTGACAGTAGACTTGAAGGCAATGAGCACTTTGGACCCGGCCGTTGCGGCCATGCGCGAGGGGACCGGAAACGGCGCCACGCCCGCTAAGTCACCTGCTGCCGGCCCCGCCGGCGCATTGTCAGAACCTGCCCCGGAAGCCGGCGCCGAGCTGGATCCTGCTGCCCGGGAGACGATCGTGGACGGACAGGCCCTGGACGTTGCCACCGAAACCACGGAGCAACGCCGGGTCCGGTTCGAACGCGATGCGATGCAGTATGTGGACCAGCTGTACTCCGCAGCCATGCGGATGGCCCGGAATCCCGCTGATGCCGAGGACCTCGTCCAGGAGGCTTACACCAAGGCGTTTTCCGCGTTCCACCAGTACAAGCCGGGCACCAACCTGAAGGCCTGGCTGTACCGCATCCTGACCAACACGTACATCAACCTCTACCGCAAGCGGCAGCGCGAGCCGCTGCAGTCGAACTCGGACACCATCGAGGACTGGCAGCTCGCCCGGGCGGAGTCGCATACCTCCTCTGGCCTCCGTTCGGCGGAGGCTGAGGCGCTGGACCACCTGCCGGATTCGGACGTGAAGCGCGCCCTGCAGGCGATCCCCGAGGAGTTCCGGCTGGCGGTGTACTTCGCGGACGTCGAGGGCTTCGCGTACAAGGAAATCTCAGAGATCATGAACACGCCGATCGGCACTGTGATGTCCCGCCTGCACCGGGGCCGGAAGATGCTGCGGGACATGCTCGCCGACTATGCCGCCGAGCGGGGATTCAAGGGCGCGAGTGCCACCGCACCGGCCGGAAGCAACAAACAGGAGAACAGGAAATGAGCGACTGCCAGGGACTGGGCGACTGCGACGACGCCCGGATGCAACGGATCTACGAGTATCTCGATGGTGCCCTCACCCATGATGACATCGCTGAGATCAAGGACCACCTGGACGGGTGCCCGGAATGCTTTGAGCAGTACGACCTCGAGTGTGTCATCCGCGTCATGGTAAAGCGTTCCTGCACCGAGGCCGCCCCGGAGAACCTCAAGAATTCGATCCTGGACCGGATCCACTCCAGCAACCCGGTGGAGGCCTGACCCGTCGGGACCTGCGACTCTGGATGCCAGCCTGGGTATCAAGACAAATGACCCCGGAAACCGTATGGTTTCCGGGGTCATTTGTTTCAAGCTGTCATTCAGCTTTGCTTAGGCGTTGGGGCGCTTGCCGTGGTTCGCGCCGCCACGCTTACGGTCACGACGTTTGCGTGCACGTTTGCTCATAGCTGGCCTCCTTAATTTTTGGTACTCAAAAGAGCTGCCCTCAAGTCTCCCACATCGGGGCACCCGCCGCGAACCGGCGGTACGGGTGCCCCCTGCTGATCTACTGCAGGGAATTCCGGATGGAGATCCGGGCCTGGTCCAGCACCGTTTTAACCGTCTCCAGCGTGACCGGAGTGATCGGATGCCGGCCGCCGTGGCGGCGCAGTTCCACCCGGATATCGTCGCGGAAGGCCTGCACCAGCATCTCCGCCTCCCGAAGCCGGCGGTCGCCTTCCTGCGAATAACGCTGCCCCGCCAGGGCGGCGACCGTGGAGCCGGCTGCCCGGGCCGAGGAACGTGCGGCCTCGGCCGTTGCGGCCAGGTCGGCACGCAGACCGCGCATATTGACCCTGATGTCCTGCCGCAGGTTGTCCGCGAGCCGCCGGACGGAGGCGGAGATGTCGTTCTCGACGCCGGCAAGCTCGTCCCGGCGGTTGTTCAGTTCCACCAGTCCCGCGGGGGTGATGCTGTAGTAGGTCCGGCGGCCCTCGGTATGGGTGGCGACGAGCCCTTCCTCCTCGAGCTTGCCAAGCCGGGGATAGATGGTGCCGGCGCTGGGGGAGTAGGTGCCGCCAAAGCGTTCGCTCAGCGCCTTGATGAGTTCATAGCCGTGCTTCGGACCCGATTCCAGCAGTGCGAGCAGATAGAGCCGCAGTGCCCCGTGGGCGAAGACCGGAGGCATCAGTGCTCCTTGCCGGAGTCCGTGCCCGGCTGGCCGTGGAAGATCGACGTCTTCCCCGACACGGAGTTGGTGCGGACCAGCATGAGCTGGGCATCGGGTCCGACAATGGTCTGCACCGAGCCGCCGGGCTGGCTGTAGCGCTGGTCGTCGATGACGACGGCGCCGCTGGCGGACTTGGCGATGATGTCCACGCCGACGTCGTGCGGGAGCCGGATGGTGACGTCGCCCGACACGGAATTGGCCCCGAAGTCATTGGTGAAGCCGTGCAGGTCGAAGCTGAGGTCCCCGCTGACGGTGTTGGCCCGGATGTTGCTGAAGTCGCCGGAAGCGGTGACTTCGCCCGAGACGCTTTTGGCCGTGAGCACGCCGTGGTGGTTGCGGGCGATGACCTCGCCGCTGACGGTGTTGACGGACAGATTCCCGGACGTGCCGTCGGCCAGGACGGAGCCGGAGACGGTATTGAGCCGGGTGTGCCCGCCGATGCCGGACACCATGCCGTCGCCGCTGACGGTTCCTGCTTCGACGTCGACGCCAGCCGGCAGGGCGATGCTGATGACCACCGAGTTGCTGCTGCTGTTGTTGACGGTGTCCATCAGGTTCTTGAACCAGCCCTGCGGTCCGTGCAGCTGGTGCCGCACCTCCAGGCGGCCGTTGACGAGGCTGATCGCAAGGGGGTCGCCGTGCACCTCGGAAACTTCGATCCGGGCGACAGCCTCATCGTGCGCGACAATGTCGAACCGTCCCCGGACGATGCCGAGCTTGAGCGAGGTGACGCCGTCGACGTCGATGGTCTGGGGACCGGTGACGGTCCAGTTGTTCTCTGTCATGGTTCCTCCGGGAAGGCGATTCTGCAGACGCACAGTTACGATATATCGCGACTATGCAATCACGATATAGCGCGCCCCCGGCGCGGTCAAGCTATATCGTGATTTTCCCGGGTGGCCCGTGGCCTACTCCGGGGCGTCAATCTTGAGCCACTGGAACCAGCCGCGGTGCAGCACCAGCCAGGCCATCAGTCCGTAGCCTGCCTGGCCGGGTGTCCCGCCGTTAGCTGCGAGATCCTGGCGCCACTGCTCATGGTTCAGCAGCGGCGAGAACGTGTCCACATAGAGGTGCTTGCGCCGGGTCGTGACGTCGGCGAAGGCTGTGTTCAGCTCACCGAGCCTGCGATTCTGGGCAGGATCCAGGGTGGGTGGCGGCCCGACCACAAAAACCTCGATCTTGTTCTGCGAGGCGGAGTCGAGGATGTTGGCCAGGTTGAGCCGGCTGCGGGCCGTGGAGAGCCCGAACTCGACGTCGCGGCCGGACAGCCCGATCACCAGGCGGTTCTCATGACGGGCGTTGAAGCGCCGGCCGGCCTCCTCATGCCAGCGGGCAGCCAGCCCTTCCGTGCCTTCCTCCGGGCACGGCAGGGAATAGCACTCGAGGGTCAGGCCGTCCTGCGGTGTTCGCGCCAGCACCCGCCCCAGCCAGCCGAGCGCGCGGGGATCACCCAGGCCGGCCAGCAGTTCATCGCCCACGGCTGCGATCCGCAGCTTTCGATCTTCCACGACTACCTCTTCATTCCAGAGCGTGCATTAAAAGGTTAAACAACGCTGCCCGGCCGGAGTTGCAATTTTCAATCTCCGGCCGGGCAGCGCTCACCTTACTTACGTGCGAATGCCTGCTTGAGCAGCGTGTCCTGCTCGGCTGCGTGGCGCTTCATCGATCCTGCGGCGGTGGCAGCCGACGCCGGACGGGATACCAGGCGGACCCGGCGGTCCAGCGCATCCGGAAGGTTCAGGCCGATGAACGGCCACGGACCCTGGTTGGCGGGCTCGTCCTGTGCCCAGACAACCTCGGCGTTCGGGTACTTGGCAAGCTCGGCGGCGATCCCGGCAGCGGGCAGCGGGTAAAGCTGCTCGACCCGGACTATCGCCGTGGTCTTGTCGCCGGTCTTCTGCCGGGTGGACAGCAGATCGTAGTACAGGCGGCCGGAGACCAGCAGGACACGCTCCACGGCGTCGCCCTGGAGCTGCTCGTGGTCCGGGATCACCGGCAGGAACGAGCCGGTCGTGAAGTCCTCCACGGACGAGGCTGCGGCCTTGAGGCGGAGCAGCTGCTTCGGCGTGAAGATGATGAGCGGCTTGCGCGGCCGGCTGTACGCCTGGCGGCGCAGCAGGTGGAAGTGCGACGCCGACGTCGTGGGGTTGGCCACGATCATGTTGTCTTCGGCGCACATCTGCAGGAAGCGCTCGATCCGGGCGGACGAGTGGTCCGGTCCCTGGCCCTCGTAGCCGTGCGGCAGCATCAGCACGAGCGAGGACCGCTGGCCCCACTTCTGCTCGGCCGAGGAGATGAACTCGTCGATGATGGTCTGCGCGCCGTTGACGAAGTCACCGAATTGCGCTTCCCAGAGCACCAGTGCATCCGGGCGTTCCACCGAGTAGCCGTATTCGAAGCCCATGGCAGCGTATTCCGAGAGCAGCGAGTCATAGATCCACAGCTTGGCCTGGTCATCGGAGAGGTGCGCCAGGGGCAGCCACTCATCGCCGTTCGCGCGGTCGTGGAAGACGGCGTGACGCTGCACGAAGGTGCCGCGGCGCGAATCCTGGCCGGCGAGTCGGACGGGAACACCCTCCATGATGAGCGAACCGAAGGCGGCGAGTTCGCCAAAGCCCCAGTCGATGCCGCCTTCACGGGACATCACCTCACGCTTCTCCAGCAACTGCTTGAGCTTGGCGTGGACCGTAAAGCCGTCGGGGATGTCAGTGTGGGCCTTGCCGATGCGGGCAAGCGTTGCCGCGGAAATGGCGGTCGAGGCCGGGGCGCTGACGCCTAGGTCGGTCTGCTGGGCAATCGGGCGCTCCAGGTCAGACACCGCAGCGGAATCCGCCGTGATGATCGGAATCGGGGAGGTCTGCGCGGCATGGGTTTCGGCGAAGACGCGCTCCAGCCGTTCCTGGTAGTCGCGCAGCAGCTGCTCGGCTTCCTCCTCGGTGATGTCACCGCGGCCGATCAGGGACTCGGTGTACAGCTTCCGGACCGAACGCTTGGCTTCGATCAGGTTGTACATCAGCGGCTGGGTCATCGAGGGGTCATCGCCCTCGTTGTGCCCGCGGCGGCGGTAGCAGACCATGTCGATGACGACGTCCTTGTGGAACCGCTGGCGGAACTCGTAGGCGAGCTGGCCGATGCGGACCACTGCTTCCGGGTCGTCGCCGTTGACGTGGAACACCGGCGCCTGGATCATCTTGGCGACGTCCGTGGAGTAGGTGGAGGACCGTGACGAGGACGGGGCGGTGGTGAAGCCGACCTGGTTGTTGACCACGATGTGGATGGTGCCGCCGGTGCGGTAGCCGCGCAGCTGGGAGAGGTTGAGCGTTTCCGCCACGACACCCTGGCCTGCGAAGGCGGCGTCGCCGTGCACCATGATCGGCAGCACGGGGAAGGCCTCGCCCTGGTCGAGGCGGTCCTGCTTGGCGCGGACGATGCCTTCGAGGACGGAGTCCACCGCCTCGAGGTGCGACGGGTTGGCAGCGAGGTAGACCTTGGTCTCCTTGCCGTTGTCCGAGGTGAAGGTGCCCTCGGTGCCGAGGTGGTACTTCACGTCACCGGAGCCCTGCACGGAGCGCGGGTCCTGGGTGCCTTCAAATTCGCGGAAGACCTGGGCGTAGGTCTTTCCGGCGATGTTCGTGAGCACGTTGAGCCGGCCGCGGTGGGCCATGCCGATCGCCACTTCGTCGAGTTCGTCGTCGGCGGCGTCGGAGATGATGGCGTCCAGCAGCGGAATCAGGGACTCGCCGCCCTCGAGCGAGAAGCGCTTCTGGCCGACGAACTTCGTCTGCAGGAACGTCTCGAAGGCCTCGGCCGCGTTGAGCTTGGAGACGATGCGCAGCTGCTCGTCACGGCTCGGCTTGGAGTACGGGTGCTCGATCTGGTCCTGGAACCATTTGCGCTCGGCCGGGTCCTGGATGTGCATGTATTCGATGCCCGTGGTGCGGCAGTAGGCATCGCGGAGCACGCCGAGGATGTCGCGGAAGGCCAGCATCGGCTTGCCGCCGAAGCCGCCGGTGGGCCATTCGCGGTCCAAGTCCCACAGCGTGAGGCCGTAGGTCAGGACATCGAGGTCCGGGTGCTTGCGCTGGACGTATTCCAGCGGATCGGTGTCCGCCATGAGGTGGCCGCGGACGCGGTAGGCATGGATGAGCTGCTGGATCCGGGCGACCTTGTTGATTTCGTCGGCCGGGTCCACCTGCAGGTCCGGGCTCCAGCGCACGGGCTCGTAGGGGATGCGCAGGGATTCGAAGATCTCGTCGTAGAAGTTCTGTGCGCCGAGCAGGAGCTGGTGCACGAGCTTCAGGAACTCGCCACTGCCGGCACCCTGGATGACGCGGTGGTCATAGGTGGAGGTCAGCGTGAGGACCTTGCTGATGGCGTTCTGCGCGATGATCTTCGGGCTGGCGCCCTGGAATTCCGCGGGGTAGTCCAGTGCGCCGACGCCGATGATGGTGGCTTGGCCCTTGGAAAGGCGCGGTACCGAGTGCACGGTCCCGATGCCGCCGGGGTTGGTCAGTGACACGGTGGTGCCGGAGTGGTCGTCGGCGGTCAGCTTGCCGGCGCGGGCGCGCTTGATCAGGTCCTCGTAGGTGTGCCAGAACTCGGAGAAGTCGAGGGTCTCCGCCTTCTTGATGTTTGGCACGATGAGGAGGCGGCTGCCGTCGGGCTTGGGCATGTCGATGGCGATGCCAAAGTTCACGTGCGCCGGCTGGACGGCGACAGGCTTGCCGTCGACGACGTCGTAGTAGACGTTCATCGAGGGGAACTGGGCCAGGGCGCGGATGACGGCGTAGCCGATCAGGTGCGTGAAGGACACCTTGCCGCCCCGGGCACGCGCCAGGTTGGAGTTGATGACGACGCGGTTGTCGATCAGCAACTTGGCCGGGATCGCCCGCACGCTGGTGGCGGTCGGGACCTCCAGGCTGGTGATCATGTTGGTGGCGATGGCCTTGGCCGGGCCGCGGAGGACCGAGACGATGTCTTCCTCGGGGGCCGTCGGGGCCTTGATGTTCTTGGGCAGCTGGGCCGGGATCGGCTGGGCGCCGGGGCCGGTTTCCGTGGCCTTGGAGCCGTCGCGGGCAACGGTGGCCGGGGCCTTCTTTGCGGCGGGAGCCGCGGCCGGGGCGGCAGGCGGTGCGGCAGGGGCTGCTGCCGGGGCGGGCGCGGCCGGCTGCGCCGCCGACGCGGCAGCCCGAGCTACAACGGGAAGTTCGCGGGTGGCGGGGTGCGCAACTGTCGCTGCGCCTGAGGCTCCGTTGGTGGCGGAACTGTCTCCGGCGTCGAAGGACTCGAACAGAGGCCACCACTTGGCGTCCACCGTGTTCTTGTCCTGCTGATAACGCTCGTACAGTTCGTCAACGAGCCACTCGTTTCCGCCAAATTCCTCTGGTAGACGGTGGCTAGGCTGCTCTGGCACTTGAATTACGCCTCTTCCATGAGTTTGATTCCCACTGGTTTCACGGTGCTTCAGCACGGCGATTGAACCAGTCTCCGCGTCCAGTGAACCCAGACCCCTGCCAGTCTAGTGACGATTCTTGCCAAACTGCCAATAAGGGTGACTCAAATCATCAAGTCAGCTCAAAGTGCCGTCACGACACACCACCGGGCCGTCCTCGAGCCCATCCAACGCCGTCCTCAAGCTCTCCGAACGCCGTCCAAAAGCCGTACGAAAGCCGTCAGTGGGCGAAGGTCGCGCGGCGACCGCCGCCCCCGGGAACCCTCGCTAGACTCGCACTGAGAACCCTTTAGCACCGGAATGCCTATTTAAAGGAGCAGCCGTGCGATTCCTGACGGAGCCCACCACCGACCTGACCTACTCGGACCTCTTCCTGGTACCGTCCCGATCAGACGTCACGTCCCGCCTGGACGTGGACCTGGCCGCGGACGACGGGACGGGCTCCACGATTCCCCTGGTGGCGGCCAACATGACGGCCGTGACCGGCAAACGGATGGCCGAGACCATGGCCCGGCGCGGCGGGCTGGCGGTGCTGCCGCAGGACGTGCCGCTCGACGTGATCCGCGATGTGACGGCCTGGATCAAGACCCGCGACCCCGTTCTGGAAACCCCGGTCACCCTCTCGCCGGCGGACACCGTTATTGATGCCCTGCACCTGATGGGCAAACGTCCGCACGGGGCGATCATGGTCGTGGACGACTCGGGTGCCGTGACCGGCATCGTCCGGGCCGCGGACTGCGAGGGCCAGGATCGTTTCGCCTCGCTCGCCTCGGTGCTGCGGCACCAGCCGCTGGTGCTCGATGCGGCCCTGCTGGACAACGGCCCCGCCGACGCCGGCCCCTCCGCCGACGCCGGAAACGGCTCCAGCGCCGGCAACGGGTCCGGTGCCGGGAACGGGTCCGGCCTGCGCCGCGCCTTCGACGCGATGGACGCGGCCGGCACCGACTTCGTGCCGGTGCAGCGGGACGGCGTGCTGGCCGGAGTCCTCACCCGGAAGGGTGCGCTGCGCTCCACGCTGTACCGTCCCTGCCTGGACGCCTCCGGCCGGCTCAAGGTGGCTGCCGCCGTCGGGATCAACGGCGACGTTGCCGGCCGGGCCGCGGAACTCCTCGCCGCCGGGGTCAACGTGCTGGTCCTCGACACCGCGCACGGCCACCAGCAGAAGATGTTTGACGCCCTGGCGGCTGTGAAGGGCCTCAACCCCGGCGTGCCCGTGGTGGCCGGCAACGTCGTGACGGCCGACGCGACCCGCGAGCTCATCCAGGCCGGCGCGGACATCGTCAAGGTCGGCGTTGGTCCCGGGGCCATGTGCACCACACGCATGATGACGGCCGTGGGCAGACCGCAGTTCTCCGCCGTGCTGGAGTGCTCGGCGGCTGCACGGGCCGCCGGCGGGCGGGTCTGGGCCGACGGTGGCGTCCGCTACCCCCGCGACGTGGCGCTCGCCCTGGCTGCCGGCGCCAGCCAGGTGATGATCGGATCCTGGTTCGCCGGCACGCACGAGAGCCCCGGGGACCTGCAGAAGGACGCCGGCGGGCGCCAGTTCAAGGAAAGCTTCGGCATGGCGTCGGCCCGTGCCGTGCAGAACCGCAACCAGCGCGAGGGCGCTTTCGAAAAGGACCGCAAGGCGCTCTTCGAGGAGGGCATCTCCACCTCTCGGATGTACATCGACCCGGTCCGGCCCGGCGTCGAGGACCTGCTGGACATGATCACCGCCGGGCTCCGCAGTTCCATGAGCTACGCCGGCGCGGCCGACCCTGCGGCGTTCCGGGAACGCGCCGTGGCCGGAATCCAGTCCGCGGCCGGCTACGAGGAAGGCCGCCCGGTTCCGCAGAGCTGGTGAGCCGCGATCGCAGCGGACGCGGCCGCCGTCGGGCGTCACCCGACGGCGGCCGGCGCCAGCTGCTCCTGTAGACTGAACTTCTTATGGACAGTAAATCTAGGTGCCGGCCTGGGGGCTGTCAGCGGGGAACGGAAACCGTTACCGCGCAGTCCACCCGAAGAGCCGGCAAACCCCGTTCACGTGCCCATCATTCTCCGGTGACCCACCAGTCCGGAGCCTTCCAGGAAACAGGGTCGGCCGCGGCCGACCATCCTCCGCCGGACCGATTGCTCCGGCACCCCACCCCTCGCTTCTCCGCCAGCGGCACTCCGCTTCTCGCCGCTGCGCCGGAAGAAGGCCGCTAAATGGAGTGGCTTCTTCTCGGAGCAGGAGTGCTGCTCATCCTGGGAACCGGCTTCTTCGTAGCCGTCGAATTTTCGCTCGTCGCCCTGGACCAGGCCACGGTCCAGCGCGCTGTGGATGACGGCGACACCGCCGCCGCGCCCCTGCTTAAATGCCTCAAATCCCTGTCCACGCAGCTTTCCAGCTGCCAGTTGGGCATCACCATCACCACCCTGCTGACTGGCTATGTCATGGAGCCGTCGGTCGGCAAGCTGCTCGAGGCGCCGCTGGGCGCCCTGGGGCTGCCCGAACCCGCGGCGGCTTCGGTATCGCTGATCCTGGCGATGGCCTTCGCGACCCTGCTGTCGATGCTGATCGGTGAACTCGTTCCCAAAAACATGGCCATTGCGCTATCGTTCCAGGTCGGCAAGGCCCTGGCCGGCCCGCAGTTGGTCTTTACCGCCATCTTCAAGCCCGCCATCGTGGTGCTCAACGGATTCTCCAACAAAGTGCTCAACATCTTCGGGTTGGAGGCCAAGGAAGAAATTTCCGGTGCCCGGACTCCGGCCGAGCTGGCTTCCCTCGTGCGCCGCTCGGCGGCGATGGGAACGCTGGACGCAGGAACCGCCAACTTCATCGCCCGGACGCTCAAGTTCTCCGGCCGGACCGCGGCAGACGTCATGACGCCCCGCATCCGGGTCGAAACCATCGACGGCGACCAGCCGGTGTCCGACATCGTGGAGGCGGCGCGCCGCACCGGGTATTCGCGGTTCCCGGTCATCGGGGAATCCTCGGACGATATCCGCGGCGTGGTGCACATCAAGAAGGCCATCGCCGTTCCCTCGGACCGGCGGGCCAACCTGGAGGCGGGAGCCATCATGACCGACGTGCTCCGCGTCCCGGAAACCATCCACCTGGACGCCCTGCTGGCGGAACTGCGCGAAGGCAATCTGCAGCTGGCCGTGGTCCTTGACGAGTACGGCGGCACTGCCGGCATCGCCACCCTCGAGGATCTTGTCGAGGAGATCGTCGGGGAAGTGGCCGATGAACACGACAAGGTCCGGCCAGGTCTGCTGCAGAGCGCCTCGGGGGACTGGTACTTCCCGGGTCTGCTGCGCCCCGATGAACTCTCCGAACAGATCCCGGGCCTGACCGTTCCCGACGAATCTGCCTACGAAACGGTAGGAGGCTACGTCATGAGCAAGCTGGGCCGGATTGCCTCCGTGGGAGACACTGTCGACGTCGGCGGCGGGACCCTGAGCGTCACCAGGATGGACGCGCGCCGGATCGACCGGATCTGCTTCAAGCCCGGCCGTGCCCACCAGGGGAACCACTCCACGACTGAGGTGGGTGCCGAATGAGCGACTGGGCGGGAATTCTCTGGCTGGTCATCCTGCTGCTCGGCAATGCCTTCTTCGTGGCTGCCGAGTTCGCGGTCATGTCCGCGCGACGCAGCCAGATCGAACCCCTGGCCGAGGCCGGCTCCAAAAGCGCGCAAACCACCCTGCGCGCCATGGAAAACGTCTCCCTGATGCTGGCTTGCGCGCAGCTGGGCATCACCGTTTGTTCACTGCTGATCCTGCAGGTCGCGGAACCGGCGATCCACCATCTGATGGCAGTGCCGCTGGAAGCGGTCGGCGTTCCGGTGGAAATCGCCAACGTGGCGGCGTTCGCCGTCGCCCTGCTGCTGGTCACCTTCCTGCACGTCACCATCGGCGAGATGGTCCCGAAGAACATCTCGGTGTCCGTCGCGGACAAAGCGGCCCTGCTGCTGGCGCCGCCCCTGATCTACATCGCCCGTGCGGTGAAGCCGGTGATCTTTGCGCTCAACTGGTCAGCGAACCACATCCTGAAACTGATGCGGATCGAGCCAAAGGACGAGGTCACATCCTCCTTTACGCTGGAGGAAGTGCAGTCGATCGTGCAGGAATCGACCCGCCACGGGCTCGTGGATGACGACGCCGGCCTGATCACCGGTGCACTCGAATTCTCCGAACAAACCGCCTCCCGCGTTATGGTCCCGCTGGACAAATTGGTGATGCTGAAGCCGGCCACCACGCCGGTGGAATTCGAAAAGGCCGTGAGCCGCACCGGCTTCTCGCGCTTTCCGATGCTCGACGAGGACGGGATGCTCTCGGGCTACCTCCATATCAAGGATGTGCTGTCCATCCCCGACGCGGCCTACCACCAGCCGATCGCGGAAAGCCACATCCGGTCGCTGGCGAACCTGGCCATGGACGACGAGATCGAGAAGGCCATGTCCGTGATGCAGCGGACCGGCTCGCACCTGGCCCGCGTCATCGGCCCGGACGGCCTCACCCAGGGTGTGCTGTTCCTCGAGGATGTCATCGAGGAACTCGTCGGGGAGATCCGGGATGCCACCCAGGCCACTGGCTACCGGCGGCTCGGGCAGGACCAGCAGTAGCTTGAGCTGGATCCCTAAATAGGAATCATTCCTATTTAGGGATACACTCAACGAAGTCGCTATTGCTGCTGATTCTCAATAACAGATCCGAGGTTTTTCGTGCGCCATCCCGCTCCCCGTGCCATCGCTGCCGCCTTCGCCGGCCTGGCCGTGCTGCTGACGGCGTGCGCGCCGACGTCGGGAACTCAACAGGGGAGCAGCGGCGACGGAATCGTCGACGTCGTCGCGTCCACCAGTGTGTACGGCGACATCGTCAGTACCATCGGCGGCGATAAGGTGCGGGTCAACTCCATCATCACGCGCACCAGCCAGGACCCGCACTCCTATGAGGCGACCACGCAGGACAAGCTCGCGGTCTCCAAAGCCGAGCTGGTTCTGGAAAACGGCGGCGGCTATGACGACTTCCTGCACAAGCTCGCGGACGACACGGGACTGGACCACGGCAGCGTCCTGAATGCCGTGGAGCTCTCCGGCCTGGCTCCGGAAGAAGCTGCCGGCCCGTCCGCCACCGCGGATGCCGACGGGCACGCCCACAGCCCGGCCGGCTTCAATGAGCACGTCTGGTACAGCCTGCCCGCCATGGCCCGTGTCGCGGACGCGGTCGCGGCCAAGCTCGCTGAGCTCGAACCGTCCTCGGCCGAGAGCTTCCGCGGCAACGCCGCAGCCTTCAAGGATTCGCTCGGCAGCCTGGAGACCGGACTGGCGGAGATCAAGGCGTCCGCGGGCGGGGCGCCCGTCGCCGTCACGGAGCCGGTCCCGCTCTACCTGCTCGAGGCTGCAGGGCTGGAAAACCGGACTCCGGCCGAGTACACGGCCGCGATCGAAAACGACAGCGACGTGCCGCCCGTGGTGCTCAAGGCCGCCACCGACCTTATGGGCTCGGGCAGCATCCGGCTGCTTGCCTACAACCAGCAGACCGAAGGCCCGCAGACACGCGCCGTCAAGGAGGCCGCAGCGGCCGCCGGCGTGCCGGTGGTGGACTTCAGTGAGACCCTGCCGGACGGCCTGTCCTACCTCCAGTGGATGACCGAGAATGTTGACCACATCTCCAGGGCCCTGGCCTAGGATTAGCTGACCACCCAGCAGACAACCAGCAGATAACCCAGCCCGAGAATCCAGCCCGAGACCCCGGGCCGAGGGCTCGCGTAGAACGCAGAATTAGAGGAAATCCTAGTTGACACCCGTAGTGAGCCTCCGCGGAGCCTCCCTGTCGTTCGGCGAGCGAACCCTGTGGGAAGGCCTGGACCTGGAGATCAACCCGGGCGAATTCTTTGCCGTCCTCGGCCCCAACGGCAGTGGCAAAACCACGTTTCTCAAAGTCCTGCTCGGCCTGCAGCAGCTGAGTTCCGGCACGGCCACCCTGGCCGACCGGCCCGTGGCGCGGGGCAACCCGGCGATCGGCTATGTCCCGCAGCAGAAGTCGTTCGACCCGGATACTCCCCTCCGTGCCCGCGACCTCGTCGGTCTGGGCGTCGACGGCCACCGCTGGGGGATCCGGCTCGGCGCCGCGAAGGTCAACCGCAGAATCGATGAGCTGCTCGAGCTGGTGGGGGCTGCCGACTACGCGAAAGTTCCCGTAGGCCAGCTCTCCGGCGGTGAACAGCAGCGGTTGCGGGTGGCGCAGGCGCTGGCCGCCGACCCGAAGGTGCTGCTCTGCGATGAACCCCTGCTGTCCCTGGACCTCCATCACCAGCAGGCCGTCAGTGCGCTGATCAACAAGCAGTGCCGCGACCAGGACAGTGCCGTGGTGTTCGTGACGCACGAGATCAATCCGATCATGGAATACGTGGACCGGGTGCTCTACCTGGCCGGCGGACGGTTCCGGGTGGGCGCGCCCGAGGAGGTCATGACCACCGAGGTCCTGTCCGATCTCTACGACAGCCACGTCGAAGTGATCCACGCGAACGGTCGGCTGATCGTCGTCGGACTGCCCGACGCCGCAACGCACCACCACGAGGACGCCCACGTCGTGGCGGGCGAGGTCGGCTAGATGGATCTGCAGAGCCTGCTCAACTCCATCTTCAACTTCGACAACTACGGCGAACTGCTTGTGCTGGTCCAGAATTCGCTCTGGGCGGGCGCGGTCCTCGGGCTGCTCGGCGGGCTAATGGGAACCTTCGTGATGAAGCGTGACCTGGCCTTTGCCGTGCACGGGATCTCCGAACTCTCGTTTGCCGGCGCGGCCTTTGCCCTGCTGATCGGGGCGGACATCATCCTGGGCTCGCTGGTCGGATCCGTCCTGGCGGCGCTGGTGCTGGGCCTGATGGGAGTCCGCGCCCGGGACAAGAATTCGATCATCGGCGTCATCATGCCCTTCGGTTTGGGTCTGGGCATTCTGTTCCTCTCCCTGTACGAAGGCCGCGCGGCCAATAAGTTCGGGCTGCTCACCGGGCAGATCGTCTCCGTCGGAACTGTCCAGCTCCAGGTGCTGGCGGTCGCCGCCGTCGTAGTGATGCTTGCCCTGGTGGCCATCTGGCGTCCGCTGACCTTCGCCAGCGTGGACCCCGACGTCGCGTCGGCCCGCGGTGTGCCGGTGCGGGTCCTGGCTATCGGGTTCATGCTGCTGCTCGGCGTCAGCGTGGCGCTCTCGATCCAGATTGTCGGCGCCCTGCTGGTGCTGGCGCTGCTGATCACTCCCGCGGCGGCCGCGATGCGGGTGACATCCTCACCGAGGCTGGTAGTGATTCTCAGTGTGGTTTTCGCGATGACAGCCACGGTCGGCGGCATCCTGCTGGCCCTTGGCGGCCGGATCCCGATCAGCCCGTATGTAACCACACTGTCCTTCCTGATCTACGTCATCTGCCGGCTGGTCGGTGGTCTCCGGACCAGGCGCGGCAGGAACGGACGGGTACTGCGCGCCGCGCCCGTGCCGGCGGCCTGACCCGCCGTAGCGCCGGGGCTGCAGATTTGCATCAATGCAAGTTTGCATTTGCGCAATCATTGCAGTCGTGCAATTATTTTAGGCATGACTTTTGTTGCTTCGATGCCCCTTCGCGAGCGCAAAAAAGCTGAGACCTGGGCGGCGCTTCATGAGTCGGCCGCATCCCTTGCCCTTGAACACGGCGTTGACCAGACCACAGTGGAGGCCATTGCCGCCACTGCCGGGGTTTCCCCCCGGACTTTCTTCAACTATTTCGAGGTGAAGGAAGACGCCATCGTGGGGCTGCGGGAGCCTGTCCTCGATGCGGCGCAGCTGTCCCGGATCTCCGTCACGGCGGATGACCTGGTGGGGCAGGTCTCGCGGCTGCTGATGACCGTTGCCTGGACGGCGATCGGCGGTACCAACCGCGCACGCCGCCGGCTGCTGATTACCCGGGATCCCAATCTCAGCCGCCGCCACATGGACTACATGGTCAAGGCCGAAAGGCTCGTCACCCAGGGGATAGCCGCGTTGCTGGCCCAGGATCCCGCGTGGTCGGACGGCACCGAAGGCTTCGGCCCCGAGGAGGCCGCGCGCATGCTCGTCATGATCGCCGGCGTCCCCATCCGCTTCAATATCACTTCAGCTGATTTCGACCCGGCCGAGGGAATCTCCGCGGAGACCCTGGAGCCGTCATTGACACTGCTCCACCATTTACTAAGGAAAATTTCATGACCAAGCAAGCTGTCCCCGCCGCGGGACCGGCCGAAGGAAAGCAGCACATGGTGCTGCTCTTCGTGGGCCTGATGCTCTCGATGCTTCTCGCGTCGCTGAACCAGACCGTGCTTAGCACGGCACTGCCCACCATTGTGGGCGAGCTCCACGGCGTCAGTGACATGCTCTGGGTTATTACCGCCTTCATCCTCGCCTCCACCATCACCATGCCGATCTACGGCAAGCTCGGTGACCTGATGGGCCGCAAAGCCCTGCTGATGGCTGCCATCATCCTGTTCATGATCGGTTCAGTCATCGGCGGCCTCGCCAACGACATGGGCGTGCTGATTGCGGCCCGCGTCGTCCAGGGCCTCGGCGGCGGCGGTTTGATGATCCTCTCGCAGGCCGTTATCGCCGACGTTGTACCGGCCCGCGAACGCGGCAAGTACATGGGCATGATGGGCGGCGTCTTCGCCATTGCCTCCGTCGCCGGCCCGCTGCTGGGCGGCTGGTTCACCGAGGGACCCGGCTGGCGCTGGGTGTTCTGGATCAACATCCCCCTGGGCCTGCTCGCGCTGGCCGGTGCCGTGTTCTTCCTGAAGCTGCCCAAGCACAGCGGCAAACCGCGCCTGGACCTGGGCGGTATGGTGCTGCTCGCGATCGCGACGACCTGCCTTGTACTGTTCGCGACCTGGGGCGGCGGCAAGTACGAATGGACCAACCCCATCATCCTTGGACTGATCGCCGGCACAGTGGTCAGCGCGATTGGCTTTGTCCTGGTGGAGCGCCGCACGGCCGAACCGATCATCCCCCTGCACCTGTTCAAGGACCTCAACTTCAACCTGGCGACCATTGCCGGCCTGCTCATCGGTGTGGCCATGTTCGGAGCCATCGGCTACCTGCCGACATATCTCCAGATGGCCTTCAGCGTCAACGCCACCGAATCCGGGCTGCTGATGATCCCGATGATGGGCGCCCTGCTGGTAGCCTCCGTGGTCTCCGGCCAGCTGGTCAGCCGGACCGGCCGCTACAAGTGGATGCCCATCGCCGGCGGCGTGCTGGTCGCGATTGCGCTCGTGCTCCTCTCCACGCTCAAGCCGGAATCACCCCTCTGGGAAATCTGCGCCTACCTGGCCGTGATGGGCCTGGGCCTGGGCCTGAGCATGCAGATCATGGTGCTCATCGTGCAGAACTCCTTCCCGCTGCGCGAAGTCGGCACGGCCACGGCGTCGAACAACTTCTTCCGGCAGATCGGGGCCACGCTTGGCTCCGCCGTGGTCGGAAGCCTCTTCGCGAGCCGGCTGGCCGAGCTGCTCGCCGGCCGTCTGCCGGCCGCGGCGACCGGCGGCGGCACACCGGGGGGATCCAACTCGCTGACTCCCGCGGTGGTCAGCCACCTGCCGGCACCGATCAAGGAGGCCATCATCTCCTCCTACAATGACGCGCTGACCCCCATCTTCATCTGGATGGTTCCGCTGGCGCTGGGCGCCGCGGTGCTGATGTGCTTCATCAAGCAGAAGCCGCTCGCCACCGCAATCGAGCACGATGTGCTCTCCGAGTCCCTTTCGGAAGGCAACATCCTGATCACCGCCGACGACGCCGACGACGAGGCCCTCGTACCGGCCACGCGCGCCAGGCACTAGCCGGCTCCATGGACTACCGGTTCCAGGTACTCACTAATTCCAGGGAATGACCGGCGGAAGTTCGACTACACCGCGGGCCGGGTTGCAGATTCTGCAGCCCGGCCTGCGGTGTATTTCGTTCGCCTTGGGGCCTGTGCCTAGTCGCCGGTAGCCCGTGCCGTGCAGTCCGGGCACAGTCCGAAAATCTCGACGGTGTGTTCCACGACGGTGAAGCCGTGCTCGGCCGCCGTCCGCGCTGCCCAGGCCTCGACGGCGGGCGCCTCGACTTCGACGGCTTTACCGCAGCTGCGGCACAGCAGATGGTGGTGGTGGCCGGTGACAGCGCAGCGCCGGTACACGGCCTCGCCGTCGGCGTTCCGGAGCACGTCCACCAGACCCTCGTCCGCGAGGGACTGCAGGATGCGGTAGGAAGTGGCGAGCGACACCGAAGTGCCGCGGTCCTGCAGAATGCGGTGCAGTTCCTGGGTGCTGACGAAGTCCGGCAGCTCGTCCAGGACGGCGCTGACCGCGAGGCGCTGCTTCGTGACGCGCTGCTCCTTGACCGCGGCAGGGACCGGCAGCGTCGTGCTGCTGCCGTCGGCTGTGGCGCCCTGGGACATCGTCAAACTCGCTTCGTTGGGGGGTCTCGAAAGGGGTGGTGGCAAGCTCCCAGATTACCAGCCGGGTCCGTGGACACCGCCGGGAAGGCACCCTAGGCTGGCCGGATGAAGCTGACGAAGTTCACGCATGCCTGTGTCCGGCTCGAGAAGGACGGGAAGGCGCTGGTGTTCGACCCGGGAAACTTCTCTGAAACCGATGTAGCGCTGTCCGGCGCCGACGCCGTGCTGATCACACACGAGCATGGCGACCACGTCGACGTCGATGCCGTCGCGGCCGCGCTGACGGCCGGAGGGTCGCTGCAACTTTTTGCACCGGCCGGCGTCGCGGCCCAACTGCGGGAAAAGGCGCCCGACGCCGGGCCCAGAATCCATACGGTGGCGCCCGGCGGGGAATTCGAAGCGGCCGGATTCTCCATCCGGTGCTTCGGCGGGCAGCACGCGCTGATCCATCCGCAGATTCCGGTGGTGGCGAATATCGGCTACTTCGTGGACTCCAACGTCTACCACCCGGGCGATTCCTTCATTGTGCCCGACGGCGTGGAGGTCCAGACGCTGCTGGTGCCCGTCCACGCTCCGTGGAACAAGGTGGGCGAGGTCGTCGATTTTGTGATCGGCGTCCGTGCGCCGAAGGCCTTCCCGATCCACGATGCGCTGCTCAACGAGAACGGGCGCCGGCTGGTGGAAGGGCATGTGACCCGGTTCGGCGCCAAGTACGGCACCGAATACCGACACCTCGCGAGCGGGGAGAGTGTCGAGGTGTAGGAGTCGAGGTCCAGGAGTTAAGGGCTTGGAGACGGCCGGGCGCTAAGCCGGCCAGACGCCGCCGGCGAAGAACTGCCGGAGAGTCGCTTCATGCGGTGCGGGGTCCAGGCCCTGGGACCGGATCCACTCCGGGCTGTAGTAATTGCCGGCGTAACGGTCGGCGCCGTCGCACATCAGCGTGACGACACTGCCCCGGCTGCCCACGGCGATCATCGCTGCGATCAGCTGCCAGACGCCCCACAGGTTGGTACCGGTGGAGGGTCCCGCCTGCAGCCCGGCGAAATCATGCAGGTGACGCATTGCCGCCACCGATGCCGCGTCCGGGACCGGGATCATGTGGTCGATCACCGCCGGGACAAAGCTGGGTTCCAGCCGGGCCCGGCCGATTCCCTCGATCCGCGAGGGCTGACTGCCCACGGCGGCGGCGCTGAGTGCCGCGCCGGGGGTGCCGGCAGTGCCAGGGTTGGCGGCCGCATGGCTTGCGGGTCCGCCGTCGGAGCCTCCGCGGCTCTCCAGCCAGCCTGGGTAAAACGCGGAGTTCTCCGGATCCACCACGGCAAGGCCCGTGTCGTGGCAGTGGTACCGGAGGTAACGGCCGATGGTGGCACTGGTGCCGCCGGTGCCGGCGCCCACCACGATCCAGCGGGGGATCGGGTGTTCTTCCAGGGCGAGCTGGCCGAAGATTGACTCGGCAATATTGTTGTTGCCGCGCCAGTCGGTGGCCCGTTCGGCGTAGGTGAACTGGTCCATGTAGTGGCCGTTGGTGCGCTGCGCCAGGTCCGCTGCGGCGTCGTAGACCTCCGAGGCGTGGTCGACGAGCAGGCAGGATCCGCCGAACTGCTCAATCAGGGCGATTTTCTCCCGGCTGGTCGTCCGGGCCATTACCGCAATGAACGGCAGCCCCAGCAGCTGGGCGAAATAGGCCTCCGAGACTGCCGTGCTGCCGCTGGAGGCCTCAACAATGGTGGTTCCCTCCGAGATCCAGCCGCTTGCCAGCCCGTAGAGGAACAGCGAACGGGCCAGGCGGTGCTTGAGGCTGCCGGTCCGGTGTGTTGACTCGTCCTTGATGTAAAGCTGGACGCCCCAGGGTGCCGGAAGCGGAATGGAGTACAGATGGGTGTCCGCGGACCGGTTCGTCTCTGCGTTGATGCGGCGGATGGCCGCGTCGACCCAATCCCTGTCCTGCTGTCGAACTCTGATCACCGCACCAGCCTACCCGGGCACGCAGACCCGCTGGATAGAGTTGGCGGATGCAGACCTTGATGGATGTCGCCACCCTGAAGGACCGTCTCGACGGCACCGGCCAAACGCAACGGCGGACAGTGTTGCTGGACGTGCGATGGGCGCTGGGCGACCCGCACGGCCGGGCACACTACCTCGCGGAACACCTCCCGGGTGCGGTCTTTGTGGACCTCGCCAATGAGCTGGCCGGCCCCGCGGATCCGGGCCGCGGCCGCCACCCGCTTCCGCCGTTGGCCCGGTTCCAGGCGTCCGCCCGCGGCTGGGGTGTCCGTAACGGTGACGTTGTGGTGGCCTATGACGACAGCGGCAACCTGGCCGCGGCCCGGCTGTGGTGGATGCTCCGGAACGCGGGCCTTCCGGACGTCTACCTGCTCGACGGCGGACTCGCCGCCTGGCGGGACGCCGGCTTTGACCTCGAAAGCGGGGAACGGCACGCAGAGCCTGGGGACGTGGTGCTGAAGGACGGGGCCATGACCGTGATCGACGCCGGCCAGGCGGCGAGTTGGGGGCGGCAGGGGCTTCTGCTGGATGCGCGGGCGGGGGAGCGGTACCGCGGAGAATTCGAGCCGGTGGACCCGCGTGCCGGCCATATCCCCGGAGCCGTGAGTGCCCCCACCACAGCCAACCTCGGCGCAGACGGCAGGTTCCTGCCCGCGGAGACGCTGCGCGACCGGTTCGCCGGACTCGGCGTGCGCGACGACCACCCGACCGCCGTTTACTGCGGTTCCGGCGTGACCGCAGCCCACGAAATTGCGGCCCTCGAAATCGCCGGATTCCCGGCGGCGCTTTATCCGGGGTCCTTCTCTGAGTGGTCCAACGAACCCTCGAACCCCGTGGTGACCGGGGCTGCGCCGAATGGTGAAACCACCGCCCAGTAAGGAGCGGCCACGTCTTTGGGCACAGCAGTTGTCGCTCCCCGTACTCTGCTTGCCAACGCAGCTTGCCTAGGCGGCCAACCGGGCGTGATAGCGCGCGCGGACCAGGATCTTGGCCCGGCGGCGGAGTTCGCGGTGGTGGTGCCGGTTGAGATCGACGGGGTGGTCCGGCGCCGTTCTGTTGGCGGTCGCTCCGGGCGGTGTTTCCGCCCCCGCCATTGCGGGCGCCGTTCCGGGCACCGTGCCGGGCGTCAGTCCCGGCGTGGTACCAGGGAGCGGTGGTGCGGTGGATTGGTAGGTGTGGCCGGTGGGGGTGGTGGTTTCGATGGTGTGGCGGGGTCCGGGGCGCGGGCGTGCGGTCCAGCCGGGGGTTTCTTTGGTGTGGTTGCAGGCCTCGCAGAGCCCGGCACCATTGATTTGGGTTGTGGTGCCGCCGTGGTGCCAGGGGACGATGTGGTCGAAATGTCTGATGGGGGCGTCGCAGTACGGGGTGCGGCAGGTGTCGTCGCGGGCGGTGAGGAAGCGGCGCAGGCCGGGTGGGAAGAGCCGGGCGCGGGAGTCCATTGCGGTGAGGTCGCCGGTGCCGGGGGCGGTGTAGAGCCGGCGGAGCCAGACGTTCAGGGCCCGATCTCCGGCAGCATCCCCGGGAACGTCCCCAGCAGGGTTCCCGGTCGCGGCGCCAGCTGCGCCGGCACCGGCACGGGCGTGCCCCGTCCCTGTCTTCTCCGCGCCGGTTGCGGTGGTTTTGAGTAGGTCGCGGGCCCAGCCTGCGGGGACGATGCCGTAGCCGGGGAGTCTGGCAGGTTCGCTGTCGCCCTGGAAGAGGGTGCGGTCGGTCATGATGAGCTGGATCTCGATGCCGCTGATCCCGCCGCCTTTTCCGGTGCTGCGTTCGACGAGTGCGTCGGCCATGAGCTGGCCCCGGGTGCGGGGGTCCCCGCCGGAGCGCAGGGTGTCCGCGGGCCAGGGTCAGGGCGGCGTAGGCGGCGACGCCGGCGGAGAGCGGGAGCAGGGCGGTGAGGTAGCACATGGTGTCCGGGGCCGGGCGGAGGCTGACGTGCCGTTCGGTGGCGGCGTGGCTGGCGCGTTGGGTGACGGAGCGGGGATCCCGCCGGTACGCCGCGGTCCGGGCCGCAGCGATGATTTGCCGGTCCCCGGCGCCGTCGAAGGTCCCGGTGTCGGCGGCGAGCTCTTCGTCGACGGCGCAGCGGTCGGCCGCGGACAGGCACGCGGTTTCTTTCACCAGCAGGGTGGCGCGCCATTCGTTGAGCTGCCCGGTTTCCAGCGCGGCGAGGGTGTGCGGCATTTCGGTGACGAGCGCCTTGGCCAGGCCCAGGAGCCGTCCGCCGCGGGCCGGGGATTCCCGGCGGGCCAGGGCGATCTGCGCGCCGACCCCGGCGCCCAGCTCCGCCGGAGGCACCCCAAGGTCCCTCTGTTCGCGGCGGTGGCGCAGATCGAAGGCGACCGAGAGCTGGGCCTGTCGGGCAGCGAGGGCAGACTTTCTGTCTTCCAGGGCCCGGATTTCAGCAATCAACCCCGCACCGTCCAGCTCCGGCCCGCCACCGCACAGCGCTGTGCCTGCATCTTCCGTGGACGGCCGCTTCCCGCAACCACAGGCGCAGTCGCACCCCACTGCTGCCTGAACCACTCCGGGCCCGAGATTTCCGTCCATGGACCCATTCAACCTCGGGCCTCCGACACTTAACCTCGGGGCTCTGACACTGGAATCGCCCGTGCTCGAAGCGGAGGAACCGGCCGCGGCGTACTTCCGGTCCTCCCGTTCATGGAGCTGCCCGATCAGGCCGGCACCGCCGTCGTTAGCGGAAGGCCGGTCCGTGGCCAGGTAACGGGCCACCCCGGCGACCGAACCAGGGTCCGTTCCGCTGCTCTCTGCTGCCGGAACCACTCTGGGCCCCTGATTTCCGTCCACATACTTATTCAACCTCGAGCCTCCGACAGTTAACCTCGGGGCTCTGACACTGGAATCGCTAGGACGAAGCGGAGAAAGCAGCCGCGGCGTACTTCAGGCCGTCCCGTTCATGGAGGTGGCCGACCAGCCCGGCGTCGTCGCCGGCGGTCCGGACCGCGCCGAGCCCGCAGGTCCCTTCGGTGAGCGGGTCACCGAGGGGGCCGCTGTCAGCTGCTGCCGGGACTACCTCGGCTTCCTGATTGCCGTCCACAAGAACAGTCAATCAGGCACCAGTGACAATTAGCGCTGTCCCGCCAGGCAACCGAGACGGTCGCAAGCCAAAAAAGTAGGCCAGCCCGCTAAGGTCGGTGCTCCGGTGCTCCAGTCCTTGCCGCGAGGCCACCCTTGACAACAAGGGATTTTAGTTAACTACTTAACGATATGAAGGACAGGGAACAACAATCCATCGTCGACAGCGCAGTGTTCAAGCTGCACCGCGCCACTGCGCTGGTGGACCGGGTTGCAGACCGCTACCTCCAGCAACATCACGGAATCCGCTATTCGGGTTTCCTGGTACTGCTCACCGTCGGAACAGCGGGCCAGCAAACTCAACGACAAGTTGCCGACAGGCTTGACGTGTCGCGGGCGTCAATCACCCAGCGGCTCGGTCGGCTCCTCGAGGAGGATCTCGTCACAGTACGGCCCCACCCGGACGACGCCCGGGCGAACACGATCTCGTTGTCCGAGAAGGGATCGGCGCTGCTGGAACGCGCCTGGCAGGGCCTCGAGTCCCATCAGGACGGAGTTGATGCGGGAGTAGATGTCAAAGCATTGATTCAACAGCTCGACCGGATTATCGACAATGCCCTGCGCGAGCTCACCGCTGAAGACAAGGAACGCCCATGACCTCGAGTGCAACGCGGACCCGACATTGCTTGCGACAGGACCCCAGGTTGGTTATCCAATGCAGATAGCTCAGTTCGCTGCCCTGGTCGCCTGCGCCATTCTGGTTGGCCTCGGCATCTTTCAGGCAGCCCTCATCGGCGGGGCGCCGCTCGGGAGAATGGCGTGGGGAGGACATCACGACGTCCTCCCCGTCAGGCTCAGGGTCGGAAGCGCCGTGTCCCTTGCCCTCTACGCCCTGTTCGGCTACGCGGCGCTGGCCAGGGCCAACGTGTCCCCGCCCATGGTCAACGAGACCGTCACCGCGGTCTTCATATGGGGGCTGACAGCATACTTTGCACTGGGCGTGGTGATGAATGGGATCTCCCGGAGCAAACCGGAACGCCTCATCATGACCCCTGTGGCGCTGGTCCTCGCAGCCATGTACCTTGTCCTTGCGCTCAGCTGATGGATTACAGATTTTCCCCGGCACTGACACTCGACCCCACCGGCCGCGGCGGGCCCAAATGGCTTAGTGGCAGCAGCCGGGGGTAGCGTCGAACCATGACTCCTGGACGCCCCGTACCGCCGCCCTTTGCCAAGCCGCTTCCCGATCTGACCACGGACACTACGAACACCGCGGGAACCTCGACGCCGGGCCAGGGCGCGCGCCTGGCCGCCGCCTACGGTGCGACCGCCAGCGATAGCGCCTTGGTTCCGCTGACCGTTGCCCGCCGCGCCCCGAAGGAGGACGACGTCGAGATTGCCATCGAGTTCTGCGGGCTCTGCCACTCGGACGTCCACGCCACCCGGGGCGAATGGGGGAACAGAGACTACCCGCTGGTTCCCGGCCACGAAATCGTCGGCCGGGTCAGCCGGGTCGGGTCCGCGGTCGACGACTTCAAGCCCGGAGAGCTGGTCGGCGTCGGCTGCCTGGTTGATTCCTGCCGCGAATGCGATAGCTGCCTCGACGGCCTGGAACAGTACTGCGAAAACGGCATGACCGGGACCTACGGCTCGAAGGATCGCCGCAACGGGGACACCACCACCCAGGGCGGCTACGCCAGTTCCATCGTCGTGGACCGCCGCTACGTCCTCCGCGTCCCGGAAAGCCTCGACCCCGCCGCGGCCGCACCACTGCTGTGCGCCGGAGTTACCACCTACTCCCCGTTGCGCCACTTCGACGTCGAGGAAGGGGACGTCGTCGGCGTCGTCGGCCTGGGCGGCCTGGGACACATGGCCGTGAAGCTGGCCAAGGCCATGGGTGCCGAAGTGAAAGTCTTCACGACCTCGGAGTCCAAGATCGCCGCCGCCCGAGAACTCGGCGCCGATGACGTCATCCTGTCCCGCGACGCGGCAGCGATGGAAGCCGCGAACCGCAGCATCGACGTCATCATCGATACCGTCGCCGCGCCGCATGACCTCAACCCGTATTTCCGCACCCTGCGCGTTGACGGCGCCCTCTTCCAGCTCGGACTTCCCTCGGAGGACATGCCACCGGTGAATCCCGCCGCGCTGATCCGGCGCCGGATCGCGTACGCCGGCTCGCTGATCGGCGGGATCGCCGAGACCCAGGAAATGCTGGACTTCTGCGCCGAGCACGGCGTCACCTCGGACGTTGAGGTGGTCGGGGCCGACCAGCTCAACGAGGCCTACGACCGCATGGTGGCTGGAGAAGTGAAGTACCGTTTTGTCTTGGACACCAGTACCCTCGGTTCAGCTTCGGAAAGGGCAGACACATGAGCACTCTCTTCACCAGGATCATCAACGGCGAGATCCCCGGCCGCTTCGTCTGGCGCGAGGACGACGTCGTGGCGTTCCTGACGGCGGGTCCGCTCGCCGATGGCCACACCCTCGTGGTCCCCATCGAGGAAGTCGACCGCTGGACCGACGCGTCGCCGGAGCTGCTGGGCCGCGTGATGCAGGTGGCCCAGAAGATCGGCGCCGTTCAGGTCGACGTGTTCGACGCGGCGCGCGCCGGTCTGATCGTGGCCGGCTACGAGATCAACCACCTGCACGTCCACGTGTGGCCGTCCAACACCATGGCGGATTTCGACTTCGGTTCGGTGGACCAGCACCCCGATCCCGCGCAGCTGGACGCCAACGCCGAGAAGCTCCGCGACGGGCTCCGGAAAGCCGGACACGAGGCCCACGTGCCCGGGGCGTAGCCGGCTCTTACCAACCGCTGGCGCCGGCCCGGCCGTCCCTACCGGGCGTCAGGCCGGGGCCAGCGCCTTGTTAAGCACGGCGCGGATCCGCTTCTCGGAGACCGAATAGGCGGTCCCGAGTTCGACGGCGAACAGGCTCACCCGAAGTTCCTCGATCATCCAGCGGACCTGGGTTAACTCGGCTCCGGCCCGCCGCCCCGGCAGCAGCGCCGACACGACGTCGTCGTAATCGTCCTCCAGCGCCTGGACTGCAGCCATGTTCTGGGCATCCCGCTGGACGTTGGTGGGGAGCTTCTCGAGGCGTTTCTCGATCGCTGCGAGGTAGCGCGGCAGCTGGCTGAGCTGGCTGTAGCCCGTGCGTGCCACAAACCCGGGGAAGACGAGGTGATCCAGCTGGCTCTTGATGTCGTTGAGGGCGCTGATCAGCGCCAGGCTCGTGGTGCCCTTCAGCGCCTTCTCGATCCGGCGGGTGCTGGCCAGGATGCGTTCCACGACGGCGGTGACGGTGAAGACGGTGTCGATCAGTTCCGCCCGGACCTTTTCGTAGAGCGCGCTGAAGGTGGCCTCGTCCCAGGGCAGCTCGGCCGGGGTGAGCTTGTCGATGGCGGCGAGGGCGCAGTCGGCAATCAGCGCGGTGACGGAGCCGTGCGGGTTCTGGCTGAACGTCAGCTTTTCGGTATTGTTGAGGTGCTCCAGGACGTAGCGGTCCGGCGGCGGAACCTTCAGTGCGAGCAGGCGGATGACGCCGCCGCGCATGGCCTGTTCTTGTTCGGAGCCGGTCTGGAAGAGCCGCAGGGCGACGGAACTGCCCTCATCCACGAGCGCGGGATAGCCGGTGACGGTATGCCCCTTCACCGTGCCCTGGACCTGGCGCTGCACCGTTCCGAGGGACCAGGAGGTCAGGCCCGTTTTCTCGGCGAACCCGGTCGAAGCGCCGGAGAGGGCCGGCGCCGTCGCTTTTGCCGCGCCGGCGCCCCGGCCGGCTGACTTGCCGTTGGAGCTGCCGGCCGCCGTCCCGCTGGCCTTGCCGTTCGATGTGGGTGCCGTCGTGGCAGGTGTGGCGCCCAACGACTCGGCGATCGCCCGGCGGGTGGCCGGTGCCAGCCGTTCCTGCAGCACTCCGAGGTCCTTGCCCTCGTCCAGGATCTTCCCCTGGGAGTCCACGACCCGGAAGCTGACCCGCAGGTGTGACGGAACGGTTTCCCAGTGCCAGGAATTCGGCGGGATGACCTGGCCGCGGATCCGGCGCAGGACGAGTTCCAGGGAGGCCTCCAGATCGTCGGTGGCCGGATCGAAGTCCGCCTCGAGGGCCGCGACGGCCTGGCGGGCCACGTCCGGGGCCGGAACGAAGTTCTTGCGCACCTGTTTGGGCAGTGACTTGATCAGGGCCGTGACCAGCTCCACCCGCTGGCCTGGAATCAGCCAGCGGAACGCCGCGTCGTCGAGCTGGTTCAGGAACAGCACCGGCACCTCGGCGGTGACGCCGTCGGACGGGTTGGGCGGCGAGCCGGGGGCGACCGGGTGGAACTCGTAGCTCAGCGGCAGCTCAAAACCCTTGTGCAGCAAGGTCTTCGGGTAGGCCGAGTCATCCAGGGCATCGGCGTCGTCGCTGATCAGCAGCGCCTGGTCGAAATCGAGCAGCGCGGGATCCTGCTGCCGGGCATCCTTCCACCATTTGTCGAAGTGGCGTTCGGACACCACCTCCTTGCCGATCCGGGCGTCGTAGAACTCGAACAGCGTCTCGTCGTCCACCAGGATGTCCCGGCGCCGCATCCGTGCCTCGAGCTCCTCGACCTCGAGGAGCAGGGCCCGGTTGCGGTGGAAGAATTTGTGGTGGGTTTGCCAGTCGCCCTCGACCAGGGCGTGACGGATGAACAGCTCTCGGCAGAGCTCCGGATCGACCTTGCCGTAGTTGATCCGGCGGCTCGGAATGATCGGCACGCCGTACAGCGTGACCTTTTCATGGGCCATCACCGAGCCCATCTTCTTGGACCAGTGCGGTTCGCTGTAGCTGCGTTTGACCAAGTCCGGCGCCACCTGCTCGACCCAGAGGGGGTCGAACTTCGCAGCCACCCGGGCCCACAGCCGGCTCGTCTCCACGAGTTCCGCGGCCATCACGAAGGTGGGGGACTTCTTGAACAGGGCCGAGCCCGGGAAGATCGCGAATCGGCTGCCGCGGGCGCCGGCGTATTCGCGCTTGCGCTCGTCGAGGATGCCCACATGGCTCAGCAGGCCCGCCAGCAGGCTGATGTGGATCCCCTCATGGTTGCCCACCGGATCGGCCAGGCGTTTGTTGTCCAGGCTGATGCCGAGCGGCCGGGCGAGCTGGCGCAGCTGGGCGAACAGGTCCTGCCACTCGCGGACGCGCAGGTAGTTGATGAACTCGGCACGGCAGAGCCGGCGGAAGGCGGTGGAGGAGAGCTCCTGCTGCTTTTCCTGGAGGTAGTTCCAGAGGTTCAGGAAGCCGGTGAAGTCCGAGTTCTCGTCCCGGAAGCGGGCGTGCTTCTCCGCGGCGAGCTGCTGTTTGTCCGTCGGACGTTCGCGCGGATCCTGGATGGTGAGTGCCGCCGCGAGGATCATGACCTCGCGGACGCAGCCGCGCTTGCCGGACTCGACGATCATCCGGCCGAGCCGGGGGTCCACGGGCAACTGCGCCAGCTGCTGCCCGACGGCGGTCAGCCCGCCGCCGTTTCGGCCGGCGGCCGAGCTGCTTCGTCCGCTAGCGGACGGGCGGCCGGGGCGTGCGCCGGCGTCGGGCTCATCCACCTGCTCCAGCGGGCGGACGGCGCTCAGGGCGCCCAGCTCGCGGAGGAGCGAGACGCCGTCGTTGATGGCACGGGAGTCCGGCGGCTCCACGAACGGGAAGTTTTCCACATCCTTCGGGCTGCGGGCCACGCCCATCGCGGTCATCTGCAGGATGACTGCGGCAAGATTGGTGCGCAGGATTTCGGGATCGGTGAACAGCGGCCGGGACTCGAAGTCCTCCGCCGAGTACAGCCGGATCGCGATGCCGTCCGAGACGCGGCCGCACCGGCCTGAGCGCTGGTTGGCCGACGCCTGGGAGACGCGCTCGATCGGCAGCCGCTGGACCTTGGTGCGGTGCGAGTAGCGGGAGATGCGGGCGGTTCCGGTGTCGATGACGTATTTGATGCCGGGGACCGTCAGGGAGGTCTCGGCGACGTTGGTGGCGAGCACGATCCGGCGTTTGCTGCCGGGGTGGAAGACCTTGTGCTGTTCCTGCAGGCTCAGCCGGGCGAAGAGCGGGAGCACCTCGGTGCCGGCGAGCTTGCGGTTGGACTGGATCCTGCCGTTGAGCGCCTCGGCGGCGTCACGGATTTCACGCTCGCCGGAGAAGAAAATCAGGATGTCGCCGGGCGCTTCCTGCGCGAGTTCGTCGACGGCGTCGCAGACCGCGTCCAGCGGATCGCGGTCCTCTTCCAGCTCGTCGTCGGAGGCATCGACGTCGTCACTGGTGGCGCCGGGGCCGCCAGCTGGCTGGGACAGCGGCCGGTAGCGGATCTCGACCGGATAGGTGCGCCCGGAGACCTCGATGATCGGCGAAGGCTCGTCCTCACTGCCGAAGTGCTTGGCGAACCGCTGTGGATCGATGGTGGCCGAGGTGATGATGATTTTCAGGTCCGGCCGCTGCGGCAGGATCCGCTTGAGGTAGCCGAGAATGAAGTCGATGTTGAGGCTGCGCTCGTGCGCCTCGTCGATAATGATCGCGTTGTATTTGCGCAGCAGCCTGTCGCGCTGGATCTCGGCCAGCAGGATGCCGTCGGTCATGAGCTTGACCTTGGTGTCGCGGCCGACCTGCCCGGTGAAACGGACCTGGAAGCCAACTTCCTGTCCGATCTCGACGCCGAGTTCCTCCGCGATGCGCTCGGCCACGGTGCGTGCGGCAAGCCGGCGCGGCTGTGTGTGGCCGATCAGTCCGTTTTCGCCCAGGCCCAGTTCCAGGCACATCTTGGGAATCTGGGTCGTCTTACCGGAGCCGGTCTCGCCGGCGATGATGGTGACCTGGTTTGCGGCGATGGCGGCCATCAGGTCCTCGCGGCGCTCGGATACCGGCAGCTCGGCGGGGTAGGAGATATGCATTGTCATGGCTGCACTTAGTCTACTGGGAAGTGTTCCTGCGGCGGTTCCGGAACAGAGAAGTGCCCGGTCCCTTGCGGGGCCGGGCGGCGGGTGGAGTTTCGGGGTGCAGCGTGACCGCTGCCAGGAGGCTCAGAAGATCCGGAAGGTGTAGTTGACGCTGGGCAGGTCCAGCGCGGACCAGGAGTCTTCCGAGCGGACCGGCGGGTTGTGGCCCAGCCCGTCCTTGCGGAGAGCGGCGATGGTGGCCGCGAGGCCGATGACAATGAGGACAATGACTGCGATTCCGAGGAGTTCCATACCTCCATGGTTCTCCGGGATCAGAGCCAAAAGAAGTGGCAGAAATGCCCAAAAAGCTATAATTTCTGCCACAATTCTGCCAGACTGGAGTCATGATCAAAACAGTCGCAATGATCCTGGTGCCCAACTTCTCGGTCTTTGAGTTCGGCACCGCTTTTGAGGTTTTTGGTGTGGACCGGTCCGACCGGGGGACCGGCGTTCCTGCCTTCGATTTCCGGGTCTGCACGCCGGCGCCGGGCGACGTCCCGATGAAGTCCGGATTGTCCCTGAACGTGGGGCTCGGACTCGATGCCGCATCCGACGCGGACCTGGTCATCATGGCTCCGTACGGACGGGACGAGGACGTCCCGGAATCCGTGCTCGAGGCGCTGCGCGCCGCGCACGCCCGCGGCGCGTGGGTTATGTCCATCTGTTCCGGGGCCTTCGCCCTGGCCCGGGCCGGGCTGCTTGACGGCCGCCGCTGCACCACCCACTGGCACTACTCCCAGGAGCTCGCCAGCAAGTACCCGGCAGCGCACGTTGATGAAAACGTCCTCTACGTCGAGGACAGCCGGATCATTACAAGCGCAGGAACGGCCGCCGGAATCGACGCCTGCCTGCACCTGGTCCGGGAGGAATACGGCGCCAGCGTGGCGGCAGCCATCGCCCGGGACATGGTGGTTCCGCCGCACCGCGACGGCGGCCAGGCCCAGTTCATCGACCGGCCGATCCCGGCCTGCGGCTCCGAACCGATGGAGCGACTGCTGCAGTGGATGGTGCGCCACCTGGGCGAGGAGCATTCGGTCAACGAATTGGCTGCGCGCGTGCACATGTCGCCGCGTACTTTCGCCCGGCGTTTCCGCTCCGAGACGGGAGCGACGCCGGCGGCCTGGCTCAACTCCCAGCGGGTGCTGCGGGCCCAGGAACTGCTTGAGACCACGGATCTGAACATCGACGAAATTGCCCGCGAATCCGGCTTCGGCCACTCGGTGCTGCTGCGGCACCACTTCGGCAAAGTGCTGGACACCAGCCCGCAGTCCTACCGCCGCACCTTCCGCGGCCACCTGGCCGCGGTGTAGGTGGCGGCAGCCGGCGGAGCCGTCGGCGCGGAAGTCAGCCCAGCGGAAGTAAGCCCCGCGGACGTCAGCGGAGCGGCAGCCCGTCCGGCGGCGGCCCGGGTTCGGCCGCCGCCTTGGCCGTCTCCACGAGGTCCCGCCATGGTCCGGTGACGGCCTGCTCTGGCAGGGTGGCGCGGTGCTGCCCGGCCCGGATGTTGTACAGGAACCGGTCCGGCTGGCCGGCCGCCGCCGCCCTGCCCGACTTGGGGACGGCGTCCCACGGGCAGGCCTCAATGAGCGGCTGCCAGACGTCGGTGTCCTCCGGCGGCGTGGGCTGCACGGTCCACGTCCGCTTCATGCCAGCAATACCGCCGCTGCGCTGGACGGTGATTTTCATGGAACTCGGTGCTTCATGAGACAGTCCCTTTCAGGGGTCTCGGATCTTCATGAGCGTGCTGATCGTCGGGCTCCGGGGAGCTTTACCTTCACAGTTTCCCACGCGGACCGCACGGCGTCATGCTCCGGCGAATCCTCCCCGTACAGTTCCCTGGCGGACGCCGCCGTGGCCTTGGCGAACGCCCCGAACGTGGCGGTCGGGGCCAGGCTGCCGCCCGTCAGCGTCTCGTACCAGATCCGGCCCGGCGCCTCCCAGGCCTGGCCGCCGAGGCTCGTGGCAGCCAGGCAGAACGCCCGGTTGGGGATCCCGGAGTTGATGTGCACGCCGCCGCTGTCGGCGGTTGTGTGCACATAGCCGTCCATGGAGTCCGGCTGCGGATCCTTGCCGAGCACGTCGTCGTCGTACGCCGTGCCCGGGGACTTCATGGAACGCAACGCGGACCCCTGGACCTTGTCCGTGAAGAGCCCTTCGCCGATCAGCCAGCTGGCCTCCGCCGTCGACTGCTTCCGGACGTACTGCTCGACGAGCGCTCCAAACACATCGGACATCGATTCGTTGAGGGCGCCGGCCTGGTTGCGGTAGACCAGCCCGGCAGAGTACTGGGTGACGCCATGGGCGAGTTCGTGGCCGATCACGCTCAGCGACTTGGTGAAGCGCTGGAAGACCTGCCCGTCGCCGTCGCCGAAGACCATTTGCCGGCCGTCCCAGAACGCGTTGTCGTACAGGCGCCCGTAGTGGACCGTGGCGTCAAGGTGCAGGCCGTTGCCGTCGATCGAGTTGCGGCCAAACGCTTCGGCGTAGAGGCGGTGCGTGTGTCCCAGACCGTCGTAGGCCTCGTCGGCGGCGGGATCGCCGGTGGGCGGTTCACCCTCTTTGCGGACCACGCTGCCGGGGAGCTGTTCGGCGAACTTGGCGTCGTAGACCGTCCGTTCCGGCGCGGACGGCTTGGGCTCCCGCAGGCCGGGGTGGCTGCCCGGCCCGGGCACGGCGCGGGAGGCCTGGAAGCTCGGGACGTGCAGGAGGGCTTCCTTCGCCGCGCGGGCGGCCTGGGAGAGCTCCGGTTCTCGTTGGGCTGCCAGACGCCGGAGCATGTACGGCGGAATGATGGAACAGAACATGTGAGACCCCTTAGTGCTTCTGCGGGGTCCCGGGGTGGTGCTGCGGCCGGCACCCAGTCCAGCCACCCGGCCGCCGGAACCCCGCTGCCGATGCAGACAGCCTACGAGCGGGCAGCGACATTTGGCAGGGTGGCACGCCTTCTTCTTCCGCGACAAGCACCCCGGGCTGTTCCGCGGAGCAGCCCGGACGTACAATCACGCATGAAAAAATTAAGGTACTCCGTGACGATCAACGCCCCCGTGGAGGACGTCTGGACCACGATGCTGGCCGATACCACCTATCGGGAGTGGACCAGCGCCTTCGGCGACTCCTACTACGAGGGGGACTGGAACCAGGGCAGCGAGATCCGGTTCCTCGGGTCCGACGGCGACGGCTCATTCGCGGGATTGATCGCCACCGTCGAGGAAAACCGGCCCCATGAGCTGGTCGCGCTGCGCTACATCGGGCAGATCGTCAACGGGGAGGACGACACCACGAGCGAGGCCGCGAAGGCATTCATTGGAACCCATGAGAAATACGCGTTCAGCGGCGACGGCGGAGTGACGACAGTGAACGTGGAGCTCGACAGCGAGGACGAGTTTGTCGCCATGTTCGACGACGCGTGGCCGCTGGCGCTGGCGAAACTCAAGCAGATCGTGGAGTCCCGGATCTGAGCCGGCCGATCTCCTGCCGGGCCCATTGGGGACCGCAGGTCAAGGAGTTAAGGGGGACCGCGAGTCAACGATGAAGTGTTGCACCACGGTCCATAAATTTGTGGTGGTCCAGTAGATCAGGGACGCCGATCTGCTCGTGCTTCATGGCGCCCATGCCCATGCCCATGCCAATGCCCTTTCCGCTGTTGTCCGCCGTCGTGATACCGGACAGAAGGGTGAAAAGCGCGAAGAAGAACGGCACCTGACCAGCGCGGGCAGGCAGGCTGAGAACGGGTTGGTACCGTGTTTCTTGTAGAGGCCAAAGGGTGCCGAGTACCCCGGCTACTCACTTAGGATCGTGAAGCTGCCGGTGCCGGATGTCCCGGTATTTTCGTCCTTCACGGTCACTTCGTACACACCCGGAACGCTGATTTTGAGCTTGTTGTCGTCGGCTTTGAAAAAGCTGGTTTCAAAGTTGGAGCACTGACCGTACCGCTCTGACGGAATGGGTTGGGGCCCCCTGATGGTCACCAATATCTGACAAGCGTTGCTTTTGATCTCTGTTCCGTCCGCGCGTAGACCCGACCATCCATAGGCGACCTGTATATGACCCCATCCGTTCGCCATCTGGTACAGATTCTCCTTGAGTCCAACGACTTTCCCATAGGTAGTGGTCGTCATCTCAGACACCACCACTAGCGAGGACAACGCGTCCGATGGAACGATGCTCCGGGCTGGTTGCGGTATCGGAGTAGGTGATCCACCAGGCGGACTGGTCGTGATTGTTGGGCCGAGTGAGGACGGGCTTTGGGGTTTGCCGTCTGAAGATTCCACGGGGGCAGTTGGATTCACAGTAGTTGTTTGTGTCTCGGTTACCTGCGCATCCAAGGGGGTTGCTCCAGGGCCGCCGATGGTGAACCCTGTCACTGCCTGAAGTAAGGCCAGGAGCGTAATTAAACCTGCGAATCCCCCCAAAGCCGTCAAAGCTCTTTTCCAAAAAGTCGGCTTCTTAGTCTCGGTCAAATCTCGTTCAGTCATGGAGCCCCCTTCCAACACTTACGACGCAACGAACAGAGCCCAAGCTATGAGTTGTTGATCGATTTATTTCTTGCTCACTTTACGATGCCAGCTGCAAGAAGTCCCGGAACTTTCTGACGTGGTTGCCGGAGCCAGCGGTCCGCCGCTCGCACACTGTCGTGGGGCCCAGTCCACCTCGAGCTGAGAGCGTTATTGCAGGCTGACGAGGGCGATCCCATCAGGCCAAGAAGCGCTCCACAACTGCCTGTGGACCAATCCGCAGGACGCCGTGCGGTCTCTTGCTGTTATGGCGATACCGCGTTCAACATGCGGTCCCGCGCGCACGCTGCACTTCCTTCGGACCAGCTAGACAATTTGAGGCGGCAGCGACCGGCCGCAGTTCCGCATGTCGAAGCGCCCTCCGGTCACTGCGTACAGACAGGAAAAGGTAGCCGGCGATCAGTGACGTGTTCAGAAAATGCCGCCCCATCATGACCATTTTCAGCGATCTAGGGCAGGCTGGAGCCAGGCACCAATTGACGGTGTACAGATTACGTTTCGGCACCCAAGGATTCGGCCCGCGCCTGTACCGCGTGGTCGAACGGATGCCCATGCCTCTCAATGCCGATTGTCGAACATACGAGAAACCCCGCCACTTCATGAAGTGGCGGGGTTCTTGGTTGTGCCCTCGATTGGAATCGAACCAACGACCTTCTGCTCCGGAGGCAGACGCTCTATCCCCTGAGCTACGAGGGCAGTCAGGGTTCCTGCCGTTACCGGCGGGACGTCCTAGAGCTTAGCAGGAAGGTGGGGTCCAAGGGAAAATCGGCGTGTTCAGTGACCCGCGAACGTGTTCAGTAGCCGGCAAAGGAGTCCACGTGGATCCGGCGCGCCCCGGCCCGGCGGGCGGCGGCGCGGAGTGAGCGGACACTTGCCGGGGAGCCCGAGATGTAGACATGCCGGCCCGCAATGTCGGGGACGAGTTTCTTGAGGGTGTCGCCGTCGATCCGGGCGGGGCCCGCATCCTGCATAAACGGCGGCGGCGCGGATCCGTCGGCAAGCCGGGCGATCACCCGGACACCGGCGCGTTCGAGTTCCCCGGCGTAGGCGAGCTCGGCGGCGTTTTTGGCCAGATACAGCAGGACCACGTCCCGGTCCCGGGCCGGCCGCCCGGACAGCTGGGCCAGATACGGGGTAATGCCGATCCCGGCGGCTATCAGCAGCACCGGGACGTCGGGTTTCCGCGGCAGGACAAAATCGCCGCCGACGGTGGTTGCCGTCAGCTCCTCGCCGGGCTGCAGGGCAAGCAGCGACTGTTTTGCCGTGGACCGCGGTTCGGCCGTTCCCACCCCGATGGTGAGTTCCGCAGCGTCCGGCGCGCTGGTCAGGCTGAACACCCGCCGCCGGCCCTTGTGGTCTGCCTTCCCATGCGGCAGGTTCAACTCGATGGACTGCCCCGGGGCGAACCGGAGCGGGCGCCCGGGCTGGAAGCTGAACTCCGTCGTCGTCGGCGTCAGCGGCCGGGAGCCACTAAAGCGGAGCAGGACGCGGCCACGCTGCCCGGCAAAAAAGGCGAGCGCGTTCCCCACGAGCAGCGCCAGCTCGGGGGAATTGGCCACGAAGCCAAAGTTGTAGGGGATGGCGAAGAGCAGCCCGACGACGGCGGCCAGCACCAGTTGCTGCCGCCGGCGTGGCGGCAGCGTCAGCGGCTCGGTCAGCATAAAGCCGACGAAGAACAGGACCGGGCGCTGGGCCAGGGTCTGCCACAGCGCGTCGCCCAGTCCCATCCCGGTGCGCAGCAGTTCCACGGCGACAATGACGACGGCCACGACCGTGAACACCGTAGCCATCAGGAGCTTCCGGACCCGGTAGAGCACCAGCAGGATCCCGGGCAGCACCAGCCAGAGCATCGCGGGGGTTGCAGCCCACCAGGTGGCAATGTTCAGTCCGGTCAGCCCGGTCATGAACGCGCCGGCCGCCGCGGCGTTGAAGATGTGCCGGCCGCGCCAGGCCAGGGCGTACTTGGACGCCGACGCGAGCACGCAGGCGAGGGCAACGCCGGCCAGGTCCAGGTACTGCAACCCCGCCGAGAACTGCGTTGGCCAGAAGAGGAAATAGAGCAGCAGGCCGGTGATCAGGGACGATTCAGCATGCGGACGAACGTGGAACACCGCCGCGATCGCCCGGTTGGAGGCGTAGGTCAGCCCGAGGCAGAGCGCCAGGTGCGCGAGCATCTCCGGGAGGCCGAACGTCAGCCAGCCAAGCAGTTCGAGCAGCAGGCTGTAGCAGGCCAGCACGGCGAGGACCCAGAGGACCAGCCGGTACATCGTGAACCGGCCCAGCGCCGTGTCAAGCCGGGAACTGACCGGTGCGGAGGTTATGTCGGTCATGAAAACAACACCCCTTCAAAATCGGCCGAATATTCCGCGTGGCCGTCCGAGTGGACGGTGAGCCAGGAACACTCGAACTCCTCCCGCAGGCGGGACCCTTCGACGAAAAACAGTGCGGTTGCCAGCGCGTCGGCCACCATTGCGGTCGGCGCCATCGCCCAGCTGGCGACGACAGTGCGTACCGGCGCCCCGGTAGTGCCGTCCAGCACATGGTGCAGCCCGTCGCCCCAGACGCGCCGGTTGGCAGCGGACGCGCAGAGCGCCCCGGCGCCGAGGGTGACGATGCCAATGGCCCGGGTCCGGTCATAAGGATGCTCCAGGCCCACGTCGACCGGCATGGATCCGGCGTTGACCAGGTCCCCGCTTGCGTCGATGACGTGCTCGCCGACGCCGCCAGCACGCAGTTCAGTGGACAGCAGGTCCGCCAGCTGCCCCTTTCCGGCCGCCCCGACGTCGATCACGACAGGGGCGCGGGTGGTCAGGACCGTGCCTTGCCAGTCCAGCACCTCGTCCCAGGGCGGGGCGGGGATCGGCGGTCCGCCCGGGCGGAGCGAGTAGCCAGCGTCGTAGCCGAGCTGTTCCAGGCTGCCGCCGATCAGCGGGGTCATCGCCCCGCCGCTGAGCCGGTACAGGGTTTCGTAAAGCGGCCCCAGGTCAGCTGCCCCGGCCGGCAACACGTGGCGTCCCGGCTGCCGCGAGGCTGCCGCGATCAGGGAGTCGGGCCGGAAACGGGACCAGGCGGCGTCGTAGTCCGCCACGGCAGCCAGGAGACGGCCGCGGAGCGCGCCGGAGAGCGGGACCGGTGTGGAAATCTCCCAACGGGTACCGATCCCGTCGAAGCTGAAATCCGTCCAGCCGGGATGCGGCACGGTTCCTCCTGGTGGCTGCTGGTTCGTGGCTACTTGGCCTCGGACTTGATCTTCTCCACGGCCTGGTTGAAGCCGCCGCTGGTCAGCGATGAAGCGGCCACTTTGGAGACCTTGATCTCGTTGAGCTTCTTGCCGACAATCTGGGAACTGATGCCGCCGGAGAACTCGCCCTGGAACTTCTTGGTATTGGGATTGGACGGATGCGGGGTGATCTGCACGTCCGACACGGCTCCGCCGGCAAGCGTCAGGGTCACTCCCACCGTCTCGGTGCCGTTCGGTGAGACGTAGTTGCCATCCGCACTGTAGGTGCCGTCCTTGTAGCTGGTGCTGCCAGCCGCTGCTGGAGCACCGCTGGTGGCCTGGCTGTCCGCAGCCTGTCCGGGCGCGCAACCGGCCGCGGACCCCAGGGAAAGGCCGGCGATGCCGACGACTACGCTTTTGCGGAAAGAGGTATTCATGCGGCGGCTCATTTCTCTCGAGATCGGGTGGGGGCGATCTGGGGGGTGGGACGGAAGTCCGTAATCCGCGGGCGGGAGGTCCGCCCCGGATCCAACCTGGACAACGTCTAAATCAGCGTAGTGGTTCATCCTGTGAGCCCACCCGCCCCGGGCTGTGGGCAGCCCGCTGTCATGTCAGGCGCCAATTCCGCCGCACTGCGGCCCACCGGTAGGCTGGAACCGTGACCCCTGAAGAACTCTCCCTCGCCATTTCCGCCTGCCTGAAGGACGCCGTCGCCGCCGGTGAAATCTCCCTCCCCGCCTCCGGCATTCCGGATGAGGTGCGCGTTGAGCGTCCGAAGAACCGGGACCACGGCGACTGGGCCACCAACATCGCCCTCCAGCTGGCCAAAACGGCAGGCACCAATCCGCGGGAGTTCGCCTCGGTCCTGGGTGCCCGGCTGAAGTCGATCGACGGCGTCTCCGCCGTCGACATCGCCGGACCGGGGTTCCTGAACATCACCGTCGATGCCGGCGCCGCCGGTGCCCTGGCCAAGGCCATCGTCGAGGCAGGGCCGGACTACGGCACCAACACCGCGCTCGCCGGCCACACGGTCAACATGGAGTTCGTCTCCGCCAACCCCACCGGCCCGCTGCACATCGGCCACACCCGCTGGGCCGCCCTGGGCGACGCGATCGCCCGCGTCCTCCGGGCCTCCGGCGCCGACGTCACCGCCGAGTACTACATCAACGACGCCGGTTCGCAGATGAACGTTTTCGCCCACTCCGTACTCTCCCGGCTGCACGGCCGGGGGGTGCCCGAAGGCGGATACCCCGGCGAGTACATCGCGGAGCTGGGCCACGAGGTGCTGACGCAGCATCCGGACATCCGCGAACTGACCGACGCCGCCGCGCTGCCGGTGATCCGCGGTGCGGCCTACAAGGCCCAGCTGCACGACATCAAGCGCACCCTGGCCGAGTTCGGCGTCGCGTTCGACGTCTATTTCTCCGAGCAGGAGCTGCACGACGCCGGCGCGATCGAGGACGCCGTCGCGCGGCTCCGGGAACAGGGCCACGTGTACGACGACGGCGGCGCGGTCTGGCTGCGCACCACGGACTTCGGCGACGACAAGGACCGGGTGATGATCCGAGCGAACGGCGAGCCGACCTACTTCGCTGCCGACGCCGCCTACTACCTGTCCAAGAAGGACCGCGGCTACACCGAAAAGATCTACCTGCTCGGCGCCGACCACCACGGCTACATCAACCGGCTCAAGGCCATCGCGGCCGCCGCCGGCGACGACCCCGAGGTCAACATCGAGGTCCTGATCGGCCAGCTGGTCTCCGTCAACGGTGCGAAGCTCTCCAAGCGCGCCGGCAACATCATCGAGCTCAAAGACCTGATCTCCTGGCTGGGCAAGGACGCGGTCCGCTACTCGCTGGCACGTTTCCCGGCCGATTCGCCGCTGACCCTGGACCCGGAGCTGCTGAAGAAGCACAGCAACGAAAACCCGGTGTTCTACGTCCAGTACGCGCACGCCCGGTCCCGCGGCACGGCCCGCAACGCCGTCGCGGCCGGGGTGGAGCGCCGTGTGGACGGCAAAGACTGCTTCGAGGCGTCCCTGCTGGAGCATCCGACTGAAAACGAGCTGCTCTCCTACCTCGGCAGCTACCCCTCGATTGTGGCCCGGGCCGCCGAACTGCGCGAGCCGCACCGCGTGGCCCGCCATCTTGAGGTCATCGCCGGCGCCTACCACCGCTGGTACGACGCCTGCCGCGTGGCCCCGCAGGGCGACGAACCGATTACCGACCTTAACCGCACCCGGCTGTGGCTCAACGACGCCACGAGCCAGGTGCTGGCGAACGGGCTGGAACTGCTGGGCGTCTCGGCGCCGGAACGGATGTAACCGCCATGACCACCAACCCGTCCACCGCCGCCTCCGCGCTCGCGCCGGAATGGCTGCAGGTCCCCGCCGACCTCAACGCCCTGCACGAGCCGCTGTGGGCCGGCGGGGTCGCCCGGAACGACGGCGGCGAACTCGCCATTGACGGCATCCCCGTCAGCGAACTGCAGCGCCAGTTCGGCACACCCCTGTTCGTGATGAGCGAGAACGATTTCCGGGCCCGGGCCCGCGCCTTTTCCGACGCCTTCAACGACGCATTCGCCGACATCTGCGGGGGAGTGGACGTCTACTATGCCGGCAAGTCCTTCCTGTGCACCGCGGTGGTCCGCTGGGTGGAGGAAGAGGGGCTGCGGCTGGACACGGCCTCCGGCGGGGAACTCGCCGTTGCCGCCCGCGCCGGGATCCCCGGCGCCGACGTAGCCCTCCACGGCAACAACAAGTCCGACGGCGAGATCCACCGTGCGCTGGATATGAAACTCGGCCGGATCGTGGTGGACAGCCTCGCCGAACTTGAACGCGTCGCCAAGATTGCCGAGGCCCGCGGCGAAACCGCCAGGGTGATGCTCCGGCTGACCCCTGGCGTACACGCGCACACGCACGAATTCATTGCCACCGCCCACGAGGACCAGAAGTTCGGCCTCTCGATGGCCGCGGATTCCACCGAGCAGGCCGGCCTGTCGGCCGCCGAGGAGGCCGTGGCCGCGGCGTCGGGCTACCCCGGCATCGAACTGCTGGGTCTGCACTGCCACATCGGCTCGCAGATCTTCGAGCCGGACGGCTTCGCCCTCGCCGCCCAGAAGCTGTTGGACTTCCTCGCTGCGATGCAGACCAAGTACTCGATCGTGCTCCCGGAGCTCGACCTCGGCGGCGGCTACGGCATCGCCTACACGCCCGTGGACACCCCGCGCCCCGCCGCCGAAATCGCGCAGGCGATGGCCGCCGTCGTCCGCTCCAAATGCGCCGAGCTGGGTATTTCCGCGCCGCGGATTTCAATTGAACCGGGCCGCGCGATCGTCGGAAGCAGCACCTTCACGCTCTATGAGGTCGGCACCCTGAAGACGGTCCGGGTCGATGCCCCAGCGGCCGCTGGCGAACCGACCGAAAACGTTACGTACCCGCGCCGGTATGTGTCGGTGGACGGCGGGATGAGCGATAACCCGCGCCCGGTGCTGTACGACGCGGATTACTCGGCGATTCTGGCCTCCCGGACGTCGGACGCGGCCCCGCAGCTGTCCCGCGTGGTGGGCAAACATTGCGAGAGCGGCGACATAGTTGTTAGAGATGTATATCTGCCCGAGGACGTGGCAGCCGGTGATCTGCTCGCTGTACCGGGGACCGGCGCCTACTGCTGGGCCCTGTCAAGCAACTACAACTATCTGGCCCGGCCGGGCGTTGTCGCTGTGCGCGACGGATCCGCCCGGCTCATTGTCCGCGGGGAAACCGAAGAAGATCTGCTCAACCGCGACATGGGAGTCTGAATGACCGAATTGCGAACCCTGAAAGTGGCCCTGCTGGGCTGTGGAAATGTCGGGGCCCAGGTTGCGCGGATTCTCCTTGACGACGCCGAGATGCTCGCGTCGCGCGCCGGCGCCCGGCTGGAGCTGGCCGGCATCGCCGTGCGCAACCTCGACGCCCCCCGGGAGGTCGAGCTGCCCCGTGCACTGTTCACCACCGACGCCGAGAGCCTGGTCAAGGACGCCGACCTGGTCATCGAGCTGATGGGCGGGATCGGACCCGCCCGGAGCCTGATCCTCACTGCCATCCGGAACGGCGCCTGTGTGGTCACCGGCAACAAGGCTCTCGTAGCCACGGACGGCCCGATCCTCCACGAGGAAGCGGACAAGGCCGGCGTGCAGCTGTCCTACGAGGCCGCCGTCGCCGGTGCGATCCCGATCCTGCGGCCCATCCGGGACAGCCTCTCCGGCGACCGGATCACCCGCGTGCTGGGCATCGTCAACGGCACCACCAACTTCATCCTGGACCAGATGGATACCACCGGGGCGCAGTTCGCCGATGCGCTGGCCGAAGCCCAGCGGCTCGGCTACGCGGAAGCAGACCCCACCGCCGACGTCGAGGGTTATGACGCTGCTTCCAAAGCCGCGATCCTCGCCTCGCTGTCCTTCCATACCCGCTTCTCCCTGGACGATGTGTACTGCGAAGGCATCAGCGCCGTCACCGCCGCGGACATCGCCGCGGCGAAGGACGCCGGTTTTGTCATCAAGCTGCTTGCGATTGCGGAGAAGCTGGGGGCCACAGGCAGCGGAACAGGAAAGGAGACGGATGCCGACGGAAACACCGGTGTCTCCGTGCGCGTGCACCCCACGCTGCTGCCGCGTGAACACCCGCTGGCTGCCGTTCACGGCGCGTTCAACGCCGTCTTCATCGAGGCTGAAAACGCCGGCGAGCTGATGTTCTATGGCCAGGGCGCCGGCGGCAAGCCGACCGCTTCAGCCGTGATGGGCGATCTCGTCTCCGCGGCCCGCAGCATCGTCCTGGGCGGTCCCGGCCGCGCCGAGACAACGACGGGCCAGGTGGTGGCACTGCCCATCACCGACGCGGTCACCAGCTACTACATCGGCCTCGACGTCGCCGACCAGCCCGGTGTGCTGGCCAAGATCGCCCGGCTCTTCGCCGATCACGGCGTTTCCATTGAAATCATGCGGCAGACGATCCACCGCGATACGGATTCCCATCTCGAATCTGCGGAGCTCCGGATCGTTACCCACCGCGCAAGCGAGGCTGCACTGGCAGCAACCGTCGAGGCCGTCAAGGGCCTGGGCGTCATCAATTCCGTTACATCCGTACTGCGGGTAGAAGGAGTCTAAGTGGCTCACCAATGGCGCGGCGTCATCCGCGAATACGCTGAACGACTGCCGGTCACCGAGGCAACCAAGGTCATCACCCTCGGGGAGGGCGGCACCCCGCTCGTATACGCGCAGCAGCTCTCCGCGCTCACCGGCAGCGATGTCTACCTCAAGGTCGAGGGGATGAACCCGACCGGTTCCTTCAAGGACCGCGGCATGACCATGGCCATGACGGCAGCGGTTGCCGCCGGCGCCAAGGCCGTGGTGTGCGCCTCCACCGGCAACACCTCCGCCTCGGCCGCCGCGTACGCCACTGCTGCCGGGCTGAAGTGCGTTGTGCTGGTGCCCGAAGGAAAGATTTCGATGGGCAAGCTGAGCCAGGCCATCGCCCACGGCGCCACCCTGCTGCAGGTCGACGGCAACTTCGATGACTGCCTCGACATCGCCCGCAAGCTGGGGGAGTCCTACCCGGTGTTCCTGGTCAACTCGGTCAACCCGGCACGGATCGAGGGCCAGAAAACCGGCGCCTTCGAAGTGGTGGACAGCCTCGGGGACGCTCCCGACTTCCACGTGCTGCCCGTCGGCAACGCCGGCAATATCACCGCGTACTGGAAGGGCTACAAGGAGTACTGCGCGCCGTTCGAGTCCGCCACGGCAGGCACGCTGGCGCCGGTCTCCACCCGGACCCCGGTTATGTGGGGATTCCAGGCCGCCGGCGCGGCCCCCTTCGTCGCCGGCCACCCGATCACCGAACCCGACACGATCGCGACCGCCATCCGGATCGGCAACCCCGCGTCCTGGGATTCCGCCATCGCCGCGCGCGACGAGTCCGGCGGCTTGATTGAGGCCGTGACCGACGACGAAATCCTCTCCGCCCACCGTTGGCTGTCCGCCCGCGAGGGCGTCTTCGTCGAACCCGGCTCCGCCGCCGGCGTCGCGGGCCTGATCAAGAAACACGCGGCCGGCGAAGTGCCGTCCGGCAAAACCATCGTCATTACGGTCACCGGCCACGGGCTGAAGGATCCGCAGTGGGCGCTCCGCACCGAGGACGGCAGCGAAGTGGAGCCCGTCAAGGTCTCGAACGACGTGGTCACCGTCGCCACAGCCCTGGGACTGGAAGAAAAGTAACCGTGGAAACCACCCTCACCATCCCGGCCGAGTCCGCCGCCGACACGCCGGCGGTTCCGGCCGGGCAGCTCGTGACGGTCCGCGTGCCGGCCACGAGCGCGAACCTCGGCCCCGGGTATGACAGCCTCGGCCTGGCGCTGACGCTGTTCGACACCCTGACGGTGGAAACCCTGGACAGCGGCGAGCTGGAATTCGAGCTGAGCGGCGAGGGGGCGGAATCCCTGCCCCGCGACGCCAGCCACCTGGTGGTTCGGGCGATTACGGAGGCACTTCACCGGCTGGGCTTCCGGCACAGCGGCCTGCGGATCACGGCCGACAATGTCAACCCGCATGGCCGCGGACTGGGCTCCTCGGCCTGTGCCGTGGTTGCCGCGGTGACCGCCGCCAATGCCCTCGTTCCGGAGCGCTCACGCCGGGACAGGGACTGGGTCCTGCAGCTCACGAGTGAAATGGAAGGCCACCCCGACAACGTCGCACCCGCGATTTTCGGCGGACTGGCGCTGTCCTGGCAGGACAGTGACCAGTACAGCAGCACCTGCGCCGCTGTCGCTTCCGCGGTCATCCCCGTGGTCGCAGTGCCGGACTTTGAACTCTCCACCGAAGCCGCCCGGGCACTGCTGCCCGCCTCTGTGGGCCACCACGCGGCGGCGATGAACTCCGGACGGGCGGCCCTGCTGATCCACGCCCTGACGCAGAAGCCGGAATTCCTGCTGGCCGGCACGAAGGACTACCTGCACCAGAGCTACCGCGCCGAGGCGATGCGGCCCAGCGCGGACCTCATCGCCGCCCTGCGGCAGTCCGGCTTTGCCGCCGTCGTCTCCGGGGCCGGCCCGACCGTGCTGGTTCTGGCCAACGGGGAGGCCCAGGCCGCGGCCGCCGTCGACTTCATCGGCGCCTTCACTGCCGGCAACACGCCCGACGTCGGCTGGCGTGTGATGAAGCTGGCTGTGGACGTCGAAGGTGCTAAAGTGGAAGTGCACCGGCGGTAATCACGCAGGCGGTAATTCAGTTACTGTTCAAAAGACCGCGATGTTGGCCTAGTTGCCTCTCTCATCTTTCACTGCGCAATACTTTTCGGTGCCACCTGCTTTTGGTCTGACGCAGGAATCCGCAGAATATTATCTGCACCCCTGAAACGTCAGTCCGCCGTTCCTTCTCTATCGGAACGCGCCAGGTGAAGCTCCATCCGGCCGTGCTGGCCAATATCCATCCGGCAAGGCCGAAATCCCGGCTGCAGATCTGAACTGCAGCCCAGATCAAATCATCGCGTCCAGCTCCTAGTCTGGACGCCGTCGAGGGGGAAGGATCCTTCGTGACCGAAACCACTGAGCTGTCTTCAGCTGTGGAAACATCATCTTCTGCTGCCGGATCGTCAACGGCTGCACCCGCCAAGAGCAGTGGCCTTGCCGGCCTCAAGCTCGCCCAGCTCCAGGCTCTTGCCAGCCAGCTGGGGATTTCCGGCGGTTCCCGGATGCGGAAGGGCGATCTGGTCACTGCCATCTCCGCTCACCGCGCCGGTACTCCCGTGAGCAAGGCCCCGGCCCGTGCTGCGGAAAAGGCGACCGACAATGGGACCGTCGCCCACTCCGCCGCTCCGGCAGCCCTGCCTGCCGCCGCCGAGCCCGAAGCCCCGGCCCAGGAAAACCCCCGTGCCCGTGGCCGTGGCCGCAGCCGCCGCGCCGGCAGCGACGGTGTCATCACGACCCCCGCCGCCGAAGCTCCGGCCGCAGCCGCTCCCGCCGTGGAGGCTCCCGTGGCTTCGGCCGAGAACGGCACTTCCCCGGCCGGCTCTGCCGGCACGGAAGGCAGCGACCGCACCCGCCAGCCGCGGACCCGCAACCGCCGCCGCGGCGAAGCTGCCGAGCAGACCGCCGGCCAGGGTGCAGCACCGGCCGCTGAGGCCCCGGCCGAACAGGCCTCCGGCGAACAGCGCCAGGCCGAGCGCACGGAACAGCGTTCCGAACAGCGCACCGAGCAGCGCCAGGCCGAGCAGGGCAGCGAAGACGGCCAGCGCCGGGAGAACACCCGCGCCCGTGGCGGCCGCGACGAGGCTGCAGGCAACCGCGACAACGCTCCCAGCCGCGACAACGCTCCGAGCCGCGACAACACCCGCGACACAGATGACAGCGACGGCGGCAGCCGCCGGAACCGCCGCAACCGGCGCGACCGCAATGACCGTCCCGAGCGCTCCGGCGGCCAGGACAGCCGCGACAACACCTCGCGCAACGACCGCTTCCGTGACCGCAACGACCGTAACGACCGCCGTCGCGGACGCGTCCAGGGACCGGACGTCGACGACGTCGAGGTCACCGAGGACGACGTCCTGCTGCCCGTCGCCGGCATCCTGGACGTGCTGGAGAACTACGCGTTCATCCGCACCTCCGGCTACCTGCCGGGCCCGAACGACGTCTACGTGTCCCTCGCCCAGGTCAAGAAGTACAACCTGCGCAAGGGCGACGCCGTCGTCGGTGCCATCCGTGCACCGCGTGAAGGCGAGTCCCAGCAGGCGAACCAGCAGCAGACCGCCCGGCAGAAGTTCAACGCCCTGGTCCGCGTCACCTCGGTCAACGGCAAGACCCCCGAGGAACTCAAGGACCGCGTCGAGTTCGCGAAGCTCGTCCCGCTGTACCCCTCCGAGCGCCTGCGCCTCGAGACGGACCCCAAGAAGATCGGCCCCCGCGTCATCGACCTGGTTGCCCCGATCGGCAAGGGCCAGCGCGGCCTGATCGTTTCGCCGCCGAAGGCCGGCAAGACGCTCATCCTGCAGTCCATCGCCAACGCCATCACGATCAACAATCCTGAGGTCCACCTCATGATGGTGCTCGTTGACGAACGCCCCGAAGAAGTCACGGACATGCAGCGCACCGTCAAGGGTGAGGTCATCGCCTCCACCTTCGACCGTCCCGCCGATGACCACACGACCGTGGCCGAACTCTCCATCGAGCGTGCCAAGCGCCTCGTGGAAATGGGCATGGACGTTGTGGTCCTGCTGGACTCGATGACCCGCCTGGGCCGTGCCTACAACCTGGCGGCACCGGCGTCCGGCCGTATCCTCTCCGGTGGTGTCGACTCCGCCGCGCTGTACCCGCCGAAGCGCTTCTTCGGTGCAGCCCGCAACATCGAAAACGGAGGCTCGCTCACCATCCTGGCCACCGCGCTCGTCGAGACCGGCTCCAAGATGGACGAGGTCATCTTCGAAGAGTTCAAGGGCACCGGCAACATGGAACTGCGCCTGTCCCGCCAGCTCGCGGACAAGCGCATCTTCCCGGCCGTGGACGTCAACGCGTCCGGTACCCGCCGCGAGGAAAACCTGCTGTCCCCCGAGGAAGTCAAGATCATGTGGAAGCTGCGCCGTGTCCTTTCCGGACTCGAAACGCAGCAGAGCCTTGAGCTGCTGACCAACAAGATCCGGGAGACCCAGAGCAACGTCGAGTTCCTCATGCAGGTACAGAAGACCACGCTTGGTGCGAAGTCCGATAACGACAAGTAGCGACGCGTAACCGCTCGGAAATTGGCGGCCCTTCCCGGGCCGCCAATTCCCCGGGCGGTTCCTGCGTTAACCGGTCCCCTCCGCTGCACACGCAACGCGGGGTCACCTTGAGCCCATCAGGGCCGCTGGAATGGGCCGTAAGTGACCCCGCGTTGCAGTAACTAGACTTGAGAGAGTCGAAAGAGGGTTTGGAAAATGTTTGAGTCCGTACAGGGCCTGTTGGATGAGCACGATGCCATCCAGGCGCAGCTTGGGGATCCTGCTGTTTATGCTGACCAGAAGATTGCCCGGAAGCTGGGGCGGCGCTCGGCCCAGCTGAACGGCATTGTCGAGGCGTACCACGCCTGGCACGCCATCCAGGATGACCTTGCGGCGGCCCGGGAAATGGCGGGGGAGGACCCCGAGTTCGCCGCCGAAGTGCCCGAGCTGGAGGCGGCGCTGGAAACGGCAGCGGCCAAGCTGCGCCGGCTCCTGATCCCGCGCGACCCGGACGATGCCCGCAACGTGATCCTGGAAGTCAAGGGCGGCGAGGGCGGCGACGAGGCCGCGCTGTTCGCGGCCGACCTGCTCCGGATGTACACCCGGTACGCGGAATCCCGCGGCTGGAAGACCGAGATGATTTCGGCCAACGAATCGGACCTGGGCGGCTACAAGGACGTCCAGGTCGCGATCAAGGGCAACTCCAACGATCCGGCGGAAGGCGTGTACGCGCGGCTCAAGTTCGAAGGCGGCGTGCACCGTGTGCAGCGCGTTCCCGTGACGGAGTCCCAGGGCCGCATCCACACCTCGGCCGCCGGCGTGCTGGTGCTGCCGGAAGTGGATGAGCCCGAAGAACTGGAGATCAGCCAGAACGATCTTAAAATCGACGTCTACCGTTCCTCCGGCCCCGGCGGCCAGTCCGTGAACACCACCGACTCCGCAGTCCGGATCACCCACCTCCCCACCGGAATCGTGGTGGCCATGCAGAACGAGAAGTCGCAGCTGCAGAACCGCGAGGCCGGCATGCGCGTCCTGCGCGCCCGCATCCTCGCGCACCAGCAGGAGCAGATCGACGCCGAGAACTCGGCGCAGCGCAAGTCGCAGATCCGCACCATGGACCGCTCGGAGCGGATCCGGACCTACAACTACCCGGAAAACAGGATCGCGGACCACCGGACCGGCTACAAGGCCTACAACCTGGACCAGGTCATGAACGGCGACCTGGAACCGGTGATCCAGTCGGCCATCGAGATGGACGAACAGGCCCGACTCGACGCCATCGGCGACTGATCCCGGATTGTGATGACAGAAGGAACCGGGCAAAGCCTCGCGGACGCCGTCCGCGAGGCCACCGCCGTCCTGGCCGCCGCGGGCGTCCCGAGTCCACGGAACGACGCCGAACTCCTCGCCGAGCACCTGCTGGGCGTGGGGCTCGGCCGGCTGCGTGCCCTGATGCTCGGCGACACCCCCGCCCCGGGCGGCTACCGGGATCTCGTTGCCGAGCGGGCCGAGCGTATACCACTGCAGCACATCACCGGCGTCGCGCATTTCCGCTACCTGGAGCTGGCAGTCGGGCCGGGAGTATTCATTCCCCGGCCGGAAACCGAATCCGTGGTGCAGCTGGTGATTGACCGGCTGCAGGGCATGGCGCATCCCAAGGTCGTGGATCTTGGCACCGGTTCCGGGGCCATCGCCGGTTCGATCGCGCATGAGGTTCCCGGCGCCGAGGTGTATGCCGTCGAGTTCAGCGAGTTCGCCCACGCCTGGGCTGCCAGGAACCTGCTGCCCCTCGGTGTCCGGCTGATCCGCGGTGACCTGCGCGATGCCCTCGTCGGGCAGAACGGGACGTTCGACGTCGTGGTCTCCAATCCCCCCTATATTCCCGCCGAAGCGGTTCCCACCGAACCCGAGGTGGCGCTGCACGATCCGCCCGAGGCGCTGTACGGCGGGGGAGCGGACGGCATGGAACTCCCGACGGCGGCCGCTGCCTCCGCAGCCAGGCTGCTGTTGCCCGGCGGCTACTTCGTGATGGAACACGCCGAAGTCCAGGCCGGCGCGATTGCCGCGCTGCTGGAGCGCTCCGGGCTCTGGACCGCGGTGGCTACGCATCAGGATCTCAACGGCAAGGACCGGGCCACCAGTGCCGTCCTCGCCGACCCGGCCGGCCCGCGGTGACCGGGGCAACGCCCAACGTGATGAAAGAATAGGCCAGTGACGACTAGCTACGATTGCACGGCAGCCGAGCAACGCGCTGCAGGACTCGAACACGCCCAGCGGGCCATCCGGGAGCACAAGTGCGTCGTCTTCCCGACGGACACCGTGTACGGGATCGCCGCCGATGCGTTTTCCCCGCTCGCAGTGACCCTGCTGCTGGCCTCGAAGGGCCGCAGCCGCAGGATGCCGCCGCCTGTCCTGATTCCCCGGCTCAACGCCCTCGACGGTCTCGCCACCGACGTTCCGGCCGAGGCCCGCCGCCTCGCCGAGGCGTTCTGGCCCGGCGGACTGACCCTCATTCTGCACGCCCAGCCGTCCCTTGACTGGGATCTCGGCGAAACCAAGGGCACCGTCGCCTTGCGGATCCCGGCGGACGACGTCGCCCAGGACCTCCTGACGCTGACCGGGCCGCTGGCGGTCTCCTCGGCGAACCGCACCGGCCAGGCGGCGGCACAGACCGCCGCCGAGGCCGAGGCCCAGCTGGCGGAGTCCGTGGAGGTTTACCTTGAAGGCGGGCCGCGCCCGGCCGAGGGAGCCGACGCGCTGCCGTCCACCATCGTTGATGCCACCGCTCTCCCGCTGCGCGTGGTCCGGCAGGGCGCCATCAGCCTGGCGCGGCTCCGCGAGGTCGTCCCGGAACTGCTTGGCGTCGGCGAGGAACCGTCCGCCGTCGAAACGCCCGCGACACCCGAAAAGCCCGAAAAAACCGCAGCCGACACTGACGCTGACCCTGACAGCGCCGACACCGACCCTGACACTGCCGACGCAGCCGACACTGTCAGCACCACTGCCAGCAGCGGCGATACCGCAGCCGACGATCTCCCGAGGAACTGACATGCAGCCTAAAGTCGCCGTCGCGGCAGTAACCTTCGACCGCCACGAGGAACTCACCCTTCTGCTCAAGGGTTTGGCCGAACAGACCGCCCCCATCCACTCCATCGCTCTCGTGGACTCCGGCACCGTCCCGGCGACCGACGTCGTGAACGCCGGCGGGGACAACATCAACTACCTGCGCTCCGAGGCCAACCTCGGCGGCGCCGGGGGATTCGCCTACGCGATTTTGGCTGCCATGGCCAGCGGCGCGGAGTGGATCTGGATGATGGACGATGACGGCCACCCCGAGGACGCGAGCTGCCTCGCCGAGCTGCTCAGGACCGCCGAGGAGCACCAGCTCGATATCGTGAGCCCGCTCGTCGCCGCCACGGCCGACCCCAACCGGCTCTCGTTCAACTTCCGGATCAACGGACTGTTGACCAACGACCGCTCCCGGCTGGCCCCGATGGGCTACCTTCCGGACATGGTGCACTTCTTCAACGGCGCCCTGATCCGCACGGAGGTCTTCTACAAGATCGGCATCCCCGACGTGAAGTTCTTTATCCGCGGCGATGAGGTCGACTTCCTGTCCCGGGTCAAGAAGGCCGGCCTCAAGTACGGCACGCTGGCCACCGTCGCCGTCCAGCACCCGGCCACCTGGACCGAAATGAAGCCCGTCTTCGGCGGCTTCATCACCCCGGTCATTCCGGAGGGCGACTTCAAGCGGTACTGCTACTTCCGCAACCGCGGCTACCTCACCCGGAAGTACCGCAACCTGCGCTGGTTCGGGGCGGACATCGTGGGGTTCCCGTACTACTTCCTGAAGACCGGCGACCTCAAGGGCCTCGCACACTGGTTCCGCGCCTATTCGATGGGTTTCCGCGGAAAGGGCTTCGGCTCACCCGCCCAACTGATGTCCAGCAACAGCTAGGCCGGCGTGAAGAACCTGTTTGCCGTCGTCGTCACCTACAACCGTGCCGACTTCCTGGAGAACCTGCTCGACTCCTTCAGCCGCCTGACAACCCGGCCGGACCGGATCCTGGTGGTGGACAACGCCAGCAGCGACCACACCGGCGAGGTTGTCGCCCGCGCCATGGCCGCCGGGGAGCTGCCGATCCAGTATGAGCGGCTGCCCGCGAACGCGGGCGGCTCCGGCGGCTTCTCCCGCGGCGTCGAGCTGGCCCTCGCGGCCGGTGCCGACTGGCTGTGGCTGATGGACGACGACGTCGAGGTGCTCCCGGGGGCCGTCGAGGCGCTGGACAGGTTCACCCCCGACTACTCCTGCATGATCGGCCGCCGCTACGATGCGGCAGGGAAGCCCTTCTTCTGGCAGCACCATTTCGTCGAGGCGCTCGGCGTCTTCCTGCCCGTCTCGGGTGATGTCTTCCGCAACTCCGATGTTTTCCGCACCAACGTGGGGAATTTCGAGGGGATGCTGATCAAGGCGCCCCTGGCCCGGAGCATCGGGCTGCCGGACCCGCGGTTCTTCATTACCTGGGATGACCTCATCTACGGCTGGCTCGCGGCGCAGCAGACGCCGGTGGTCTATGTGAACGCCTTTGTCATCAAAAAAGTCCGGGCCCAGCGCCAGGTGGATCTGGGCCTGCGCCACCTCAACGATTCTTCGGACCTGAGCCGGCGCTACGTGATGCGGAACAGGGGCCACGTGGCGCACTACCTGCGGGGGTACGGCAAATACAACCGGCTCGGTTTCGGCGCCGGGACGGCCTTGACGTATTTGAAGGAAATTGCGCGACTGGTGCTGGTAGAACGCAGCCTGAAGGGCGCCGGTGCGCTGTGGCAGGGCTGGCGCGAATCGCGCGTCATCCTCGCCGACCGGAGCTGGCAGCCGATGCCGCCGGTACCCCCTGCGGCGGGACCGGAACCGGCCTGACGCAGGCTCCGGGACGCGTAACCATCCCCGTCCGGCCGGCACGGACCCGGTTTCCGGCGCGACAGCGATTAGTATCGTGGGAGACCCGTGTACTGTCCGACAGCGTACGCCGGGTAATTTTTGAAACAGGCGCATGGCCGCCGTGGTAGTGGAAGTCGGTTGCAATCTCTGTTGACTACAAAATCTGAAGCGCGCGAACCCGCCGCAGCACTGGACGAGAAAAAGCCCCCGCTCTGGATCTGGATCCAGCTTTTGCTCGACTCGATGTCGTGGGTCGTGGCGATCGTCCTTGCCCTGCTGTTGCGCTACGAAATGGGCATCCGGGAAGAACAGCTCGTCAGTGCCATGACCATCATGGCCGTTGCCATCGTGGTGCAGGCCGTCGCCGGCTATGCGCTGGCGCTGTACCGCGGCCGGTATCCCTTCGGCAGCTTCCAGGAAGCCAAGGCCCTCGTCTTCGTCACCGTCATCGTGGCGGCCTCCATCACACTGAGCCTGCTGGTGCTCTATGAGGCCATCGGGATCGGCCGCAGCGTCGGACTCATTGCCTTCCCGTTCGCGTGCCTCTTTATGGGAGCCGCCCGCTACGTCAAGAGGCTCTATGTCGAGGGCAAGAACCGTCCCAGCGATGGCGCCCAAAACACCCTGATCTACGGTGCAGGCTTCCTCGGGAACTCCCTGCTGACGCGTATGCTGCAGGACGCCGATTCGCCGTATTTCCCGGTCGGGCTGATTGACGACGATCCCACCAAGAAGCACCTGCGCCTCACCGGCGTCCAGGTCCTGGGCCGCGGCGACGATCTGCCGGCCATCATCCGCCGCACCCGCGCCACCGTGCTGGTGCTGGCCTTCGCCAATGTCGAGGCTTCCGTCGTCCGGCGGATTTCAGATGCCGTCGCCGGCATGAATGTCAGGGTGCTGGTCCTTCCCCCGCTGCGGGACATGCTCGGCCGCGGCGCCCCCGAGGGTTTCTCCGATTTCCGCGATGTGGCGGTCGAGGACCTGATCGGGCGACGGCCGGTCGATATTAAGGTCGACGAGATTGCGGGCTATATCAAGGGCAAGCGGGTCCTCGTCACCGGAGCCGGGGGCTCCATCGGCTCCGAGCTGTGCCGGCAGATCGTCCAGTTTTCACCGGCCGAACTGATCATGCTTGACCATGACGAAACAGGGCTGCAGCACACCCAGATCTCCATCACCGGCCGCGGACTGCTCGCCGGCCGGGACACGGTCCTGGCCAGCATCCGCGACGGGGCAGCCCTCCAGGAAATCTTCGCGGACCGCCGCCCCGAGGTGGTGTTCCACGCCGCTGCCCTCAAACACGCGCCGCTGCTGCAGCAGTATCCAATCGAGGCCTGGAAAACGAACGTTCTGGGCACCCTGAACGTGCTCCGGGCGGCCGAGCGCGCCGGTGTGTCACATTTTGTGAATATCTCCACCGACAAGGCAGCGAACCCGACGACGGCGCTTGGCCATTCGAAGCGGGTCGCCGAAAAGCTGGCCGCCTGGATGGCCGGCCAGACCGGCCGCAAATTCGTGTCCGTCCGGTTCGGCAATGTCATGGGCAGCCGCGGCTCGATGCTGCCGCTTTTTACTGAACAGATCCGGGTCGGCGGACCCGTGACCGTCACAGATCCCGAAGTCACCCGGTTCTTTATGACGATCCCGGAGGCCTGCCAGCTGGTCATCCAGGCCGGCGCGATCGGACGCGGCGGCGAAGTCATGATCCTTGACATGGGGGAGCCGGTCAGGATCTTGGATGTCGCCCAGCGCATGATCGCGATGTCCGGCAAGAAGGTTGAGATCGTCTACACCGGCCTCCGGCCCGGCGAGAAGCTCCACGAGGAACTCGTCGGCACCGGCGAGCTGGACGAGCGCCCCCTGCATCCCAAGATTTCGCATACCAGGGCCCACGAACAGGATCCGGCCGGGCTGGACGTCGACGTCTGGCTGGCCCGCTGCGAGGCCGAGCAGGGCATCGACATCGCGTTGATCCCCGACGAGGAAGCCGACGAACCGGGCGACAACATGAGGGTGGCGTCATGATGCCCGTCCTGCTCGCTGCCGCGATCACCCTGCTGGCGAGCGTCCTGCTTCCGTTCGCGGTCAAGCCGTGGCTGGTCAGGATGGGCGTTGTGGACGTTCCGTCGGCCCGGTCATCGCACGGCCGGATCACGATCCGTGGCATGGGGGTGGCCGTGTTCCTGGCCACCGCGGTTGGCTACGCGGCCGCCGTCATCCTGGGGGCAGTGACGGTGGACCGGTCAGTTTTCCTGGTGGTCCTGGCGATCATCGCGGCAAGCGCTGCGGTTGGTTGGATCGAAGACCTCCGTGGCCTTTCCATCCGTGGACGCGCCGCGGCCCAGTTGGGGATCGGTGCCGCCGGTTCTGCCGCGCTGATCTCCCTCACCGGCCAGTCCTTCTGGTGGCTGCCGCTGGCTGCGCTGGCCATTGCCGCCTACATCAACATCGCCAACTTCATGGACGGTGTCAACGGAATTTCCAGTTTCCACGGAGTCCTCGCGGGTGCGGCCTATGCCGTGGCCGGGCAGCTGTCCGAACAACCCTGGCTCGCCGCAGGGGGCGCAGTGCTGGCCATGGCCTTCCTGGGCTTCCTGCCCTGGAACCTGTCCCGGGGCTCCGTCTTCCTGGGCGACGTCGGCAGCTACCTGCTGGGCGCCTCGGTGGCGGCCCTGGCAGTGGCAGGTTTCTTCAGCGGGGTTTATGTGGAATACGTCCTGGCGCCGATCCTGGTCTACGTGGCCGACACCGGCTATACCCTGCTGCGCAGGATCACCGCGGGCGAACGGTGGTACGCGTCCCACCGCGAGCACGTCTACCAGCGGCTGACCGACGTCGGCTTTTCGCACCTGCAGTCGTCCGCCACGGTCGCAGTGTGCACGGCTGCGGTCACGGTGCTGAGCTTCATCGCCGCCACAGCAGCGCTGCCCGTCGTGGTGCTTTGTGTCGCCGGAAGTCTTGCCGTCCTGGCGCTCTATCTGGCGTCGCCAGACCTGATCCGGCATTTCCGGCGGCGCCGGAAGGTCACCCGGGTACCGGTGTCCTAGGCCGAAGGCGGCGCCATGTCCACCCGGACGCCGCCATGTTCTATCTCGTGTAGAATTCATGTGCGGTCCTTCGCCGCGCCACTGCCACCAGCCACACCCTCGACGATTGGGATTCCATGACCTCCAACGCCGAACCCGGACCAACGTCCGGCGCCGGAGACGTTGGTGTCTCAGGTCCCACAAAATCCTTGTGGCTGCGCCTGCTGGCCACCAGTTCGGCCGTCGGCGGCGGCGCCCTGCTCATCACGAGCCTGGCGGCGCTCCTGCTGGACGGGACGGCGGCCGCGCTGTCGGCACTTTTCGGCGGCGCCCTGGTGATCGCGTTCTTTGCAATCAGCCTCCTGGTCGGCCATTTCGGCGGCCGCAACCACTCGTCCGGAGCCATTGGCCTGTTTGCGGGCACCTACTTCATCAAAGTCGTCGGCTTCGCCGTGGTGCTGTTCGTGATCGGCAGCCCCGACTGGCTGAACGGAAGCTGGTTCCTGGCAGGCGCCGTCGTGACAGTGGTGCTGTGGCAGGCCGCCGAGATTTACGGTTTCAGCAAGGCACGGCTCCAGCTCTACAACGACCCCGAGACCCCGGAAGGCGGCACCGATGTTTAGCCGCAAAGCGCGAGACGAGAACAAGCCCCCCACCCGCAAAACCACTGCCGGCGCCCCCGGTGTTTCGGACAACGGACGCGACGGCGGATACAACGCCGGCATCGCCGTCTTCAGCTACATTGTTGGCGGGATCCTGGTCTGGAGTTTGATAGGGTGGGGTCTGGATAATCTGTGGGGAACCCGCTGGATTGTACTCGCAGGCGCCCTTCTGGGAGCCGCTGGAGGGTTCTATCTTTCTCATATGCACGGTCTCACCAGTTTGGATAATTCGGCTGGCGCGGACAATCCTGCACGTGGCCCGTCCCAGGACGAGGATCAGTAATGCCAAATAATTTCACATGGGGAAAGTCTGACAGCAACGTCGACCTTCCCCGACCAACGCCCAATGATGGACACTGCAGAGAGGAAACGCGTTGATCGCGCTTGCGCTCCCGGCCCAAGATTCAGGACCCTTTACGCCTCCTGGAATTGAAGAAATGCACCTGCCGGCAATCCTGCCGTGGGGGGCGGTCGACGGATTCTCCAAGCAGATGCTGCTGGTAATCCTTTCGGTCGTTATTATCGCCACATTCTTTCTGCTAGCTGCCCGCAAGGGGCAGCTTGTTCCCGGCAAACTGCAGTTCGCCGGCGAGGCCGCCTACGGCTTCGTCCGCAACGGCATTGCCAAGGACATCATCGGCGGCAAAGACTTCATGAAGTACGTCCCGCTGCTGTTCAGCCTGTTCTTCTTCATCCTGGTGAACAACATCTACGGCGCCATCCCGGTGATCCAGCTCCCGAGCTTCTCGCACGTCGGCGGCGCCTACGTGCTCGCCGGAATCGTGTACATCACCTGGATCGCCATCGGCGTCAAGAAGAACGGCCTGAGGTACTTCAAGCTGGCCACCGTTCCCTCCGGCGTACCGATCTACATCCTTCCGCTGATCATCCCGATTGAGATCATCTCCAACTTTCTGGTCCGCCCCGTCACGCACAGCCTCCGTCTGTTCGCGACCATGCTGGCCGGCCACCTGATCGTGATGATCGCCGGTTCGGGCATCGAGTACCTCGTGATGCAGGAGAACATCCTGCTCAAGGGAACGTCGGTCCTCGTGCTGGTCGGTGCGATTGCGATGTACATGCTGGAAGCGCTGATCATGGCGCTGCAGGCCTACGTGTTCACCCTGCTGGCAGCCATCTACATCGAAGGCGCCCTGCACGCGGACAGCCACTAGGCACCCACAAACTTCCCCTCCGGGGGATGAAGCAACCCAAACAACCTGCCACACAGGTGGCATCTTGAAAGGAAGAAAAATGGAAGGCTCCATCAACGGCTCCCTCAACCTCATCGGATACGGCCTCTCGGCCATCGGTGGTGGTATCGGTGTAGGTCTCGTGTTCGCTGCTTACATCAACGGCGTCGCACGCCAGCCGGAAGCCCAGCGGGTTCTCCAGCCGATCGCATTCCTTGGCCTTGCACTGACTGAAGCCCTCGCCATCCTCGGCCTGGTCTTCGCGTTCGTTCTCAAGTAAACCTTCAGAACCCGAGCGAACATCCAGAACCGAGTAGATAAGGACGGGTGAATTATGAATCAGCTGATCATCTCAGCCGCCGCAGAGGGCGTTAACCCTCTGGTTCCCAATGTCTGGGAAATGGGCGTCGTTCTCGCCGGCTTCGCTGTCCTCATGTTCATCGTGGTCAAGTTTGTTGTCCCGATGTTCGAGAAGACCTTCGCTGAGCGTGCCGAGGCCATTGAAGGCGGCATTGCCAAGGCTGAAAAGGCCCAGGCAGAGGCTTCCGCCGCACTCGAAGAGTACAAGCAGCAGCTCACTGATGCCCGTGCCGAAGGCAACCGCATCCGCGAGGAAGCACGTGCTGAAGGCGCTCAGATCCTTGCGGATTTGAAGGAAAAGGCAGCTGCAGAGTCTGCCCGCATCACGGCCCAGGCCCACGCGGCCATCCAGTCCGAGCGCCAGGCGGCCGTTGTGTCGCTCCGCGCGGAGGTTGGCACCCTGGCTACGACGCTGGCAGGACGCATTGTGGGCGAGTCGCTCGACGATGACGCTCGTTCGGCACGTGTTGTCGACCGCTTCCTGGCAGATCTGGAGAACCAGAACGCAGGTGCAGCCAAGTAATGGCAGGTGTATCGAGCGAATCGCTGACCGCGGCACTGGTGGCACTGGAGGCCAAGCTTCCTTTTGCATCGCTGCAGTTGGCCAAGGAACTCTTCGGAATCCTGGGAACGGTGGACAGCTCAGCTGGCTTGCGCCGTGCCCTGACCGATCCGTCCCGCAGTGCTGACGAAAAGTCGGCGCTGATCAAGCAGCTCTTCGGCGGTAAAGTTTCCGCGGACGCTGTGGACGTCACGAGCGGACTGGCCGGCTCACGCTGGGCTGCTGCTCGGGATATCGGCGATGCCCTCGAGACTCTTGCTGCTTCGGTGGTCATCGCCGTTGCTGAGAACAAGTCTGCCGTCTCTGCCTCAGGAATCTCCGGGCTGGAAGCGCTGGAGAATGATCTGTTCTCCTTCAACCAGGTCGTTGAGTCCAACCACGAGGTGCAGCGTGCTGTATCCGAACCGCAGGCGAGCCCGGCTGCGAAGGTTGTCTTCGCCGAAAAGCTTGTACCCGGCGCCAGCGAGGAAGCGAAAGTCCTCATCGGACAGGCTGTTTCGCAGCCCCGCGGCCTCAAGGTGACCAAGCTGGTCCGTCGTTTCGCCGAACTGGCAGCCAAGCGCCAGCAGCGCTGGATTGCAACGGTCAGCGTCACCCGTGCGCTGACGGAAACACAGACCAGCCGCCTGCAAGCGGGGCTCAATGCCCTTTACGGGCGCGAGCTCAAGATCAACATGAACGTTGACCCGGCACTGATCGGTGGCATCCGGATCCAGGTTGGTGACGAAGTGGTTGACGCTTCGGTCCTCGCCCGCCTGGGCCAGCTTCACCGTCAGCTTGCCGGCTAGCCGGACCAGCACAACTAAACGAAACGAAACCCCGGTCATCGTGAGCAACGATGATCACGAAAACAGGAGAGCAGGGACTGCAGATGGCCGAATTGACCATCAACGCCGACGACGTCCGTAATGCGTTGAACGAGTTCGCGGCGTCCTACGAACCCGGAAACGCCGAGCGCGTAGAGGTCGGCCGTGTAACAACCGCAGGTGACGGCATCGCCCGTGTTGAGGGCCTTCCCTCGGTCATGGCGAACGAGCTGCTTCGCTTCGAAGACGGCACTCTGGGCCTGGCCCAGAACCTCGACGTCCGCGAAATCGGCGTCATCATCCTCGGTGACTTCACCGGAATCGAAGAAGGCCAGGAAGTACACCGCACCGGACAGGTTCTGTCCGTACCGGTGGGCGACGCCTTCCTCGGCCGCGTTGTCGACCCGTTGGGCGAGCCCATCGATGACCTCGGCGAGATCAAGGCCGAAACCACCCGGGCCCTGGAACTCCAGGCGCCCGGCGTGACCCAGCGTAAGTCGGTCCACGAACCGATGCAGACGGGCCTCAAGGCTATCGACGCCATGATCCCGATCGGCCGCGGCCAGCGTCAGCTGATCATCGGTGACCGTCAGACCGGCAAGTCGGCCATCGCGATCGACACGATCATCAACCAGAAGGCCAACTGGGCTTCCGGCGATGTCAACAAGCAGGTGCGCTGCATCTACGTAGCCATCGGCCAGAAGGCATCCACGATCGCGGCGGTCCGCCAGACGCTCGAGGACAACGGCGCACTGGAATACACGACCATCGTGGCTTCCCCCGCGTCCGACCCCGCTGGCTTCAAGTACCTCGCACCGTACGCCGGTTCGGCCATTGGCCAGCACTGGATGTACGGCGGCAAGCACGTCCTCATCGTGTTCGATGACCTCTCCAAGCAGGCAGAGGCTTACCGTGCGGTATCGCTGCTGCTCCGCCGCCCGCCGGGACGCGAAGCCTACCCCGGCGACGTTTTCTACCTGCACTCCCGTCTGCTGGAGCGTTGTGCCAAGCTCTCCGACGAGCTCGGTGCAGGTTCGATGACCGGCCTGCCGCTCATCGAGACCAAGGCAAACGACGTCTCGGCCTACATTCCGACCAACGTGATCTCCATTACCGATGGCCAGATCTTCCTGCAGTCGGACCTCTTCAACGCGAACCAGCGTCCGGCCGTCGACGTGGGTGTCTCCGTTTCCCGCGTGGGTGGCGCCGCCCAGGTCAAGTCCATGAAGAAGGTCTCCGGTACTTTGAAGCTGGAACTGGCCCAGTACCGCGACATGCAGGCGTTCGCAATGTTCGCGTCGGACCTCGACGCCGCATCGCGCCAGCAGCTGACCCGTGGTGCCCGACTGATGGAGCTGCTCAAGCAGGGCCAGTACTCACCGTTCCCGGTTGAGAACCAGGTCGTCTCCATCTGGGCCGGCACCAACGGGTACCTCGACGAGGTTCCGGTTGAGGACATCAACCGCTTCGAGACCGAGTTCCTGGAGCACCTGAAGCACAAGTCCTCCATCCTCACGACGCTGGCCCAGACCAACGTCATGAGCGATGACACTGCAGAAGCCTTGAAGACCGCGATCGTGGACTTCAAGAAGGGCTTCTTCGGCGAAGGGGACAGCCTGCTGGTTGGTGCGGGGCACGAAGAGCACGCCCCCATCGACGAGGCACAGGTCGACCAGGAAAAAATCGTCAAGCAGAAGCGCTAGTTTCGCTGGCAGGGACTGCCGGGACCTCACCGGGTCCCGGCAGTCCCGGCCACCGGGATCTTAGGAAAGGATAAGTATGGGAGCCCAGATTCGGGTCTACCGCCAGAAGATCAGCTCGACGACGTCGATGCGCAAGATCTTCAAGGCGATGGAACTGATCGCTACCTCGCGCATCGGCAAGGCCCGAGCACGCGTAGCAGCTTCACTGCCTTACGCAAACGCCATCACGCGTGCCGTTTCTGCTGTCGCAAGCCAGAGTGAAATCGACCACCCGCTGACCACCGAGCCGGAGCAGATCCGCCGGGCCGCCGTCCTGGTAATCACCTCGGACCGTGGCCTCGCAGGTTCGTACTCGGCGAGCGTGCTCAAGCAGGCGGAAGGCCTCAACGAGCTGCTCGTCGAGGAGGGCAAGGAAGTCAAGATGTACCTGGTCGGCCGCAAGGCGCAGGCATACTTCGACTTCCGGAACCGTCCTTACGGCCGCGTCTGGACCGGCGGCACGGATGCACCGGAGTTTGCCACCGCACAGGAAATCGGCAACGCACTGCTGGCTGACTTTGCCACGGACTACGCAGAGGGCGGCGTCGACGAGATCCATGTCGTCTACACGCGCTTCAAGTCCATGGTCACGCAGGAACCGACGGTTGTCCGTCTTCTCCCGCTTGAAGTTGTCGAAGAGCAGGCGGCGTCCGAATCGGACCTCCTGCCGCTCTACGAATTCGAACCGGAAACGGAGCAGGTTCTTAATGCTCTGCTGCCGCGCTATATCGAATCACGCATCTTCGCCGCAATGCTGCAGGCAGCTGCTTCGGAGCTTGCTGCCCGCCAGCGGGCAATGAAGTCCGCCGGCGACAATGCCACGGATCTCATCAAGAAGTTCACGCGTCTGCGCAATACCGCCCGCCAGGCTGAAATTACGCAGGAGCTTTCCGAAATCGTGGCCGGTGCCGACGCGTTGAACGCGTCCTAGCCACCAGGACTTGGATCCAGCTGTACCTGCACCAAAGTTTGAAACTTAACCCAACGCCATCTACTGAGTGAAGTGAGAGAGATGACTGCCACAGCTACCGAACACGTAGCCGCGACGACCGGTGCTACCGGCCGTATTGCACGTGTTATTGGCCCGGTTGTCGACGTCGAATTCCCGGCTGACGCAATCCCCTCGATTTACAACGCACTCACCACCGAGATTACTCTCAACGGTGAGACCAAGACGATCACGTTCGAGGTTGCCCTGCACCTCGGCGACAACGTCATTCGCGCCATCTCCCTGCAGGCGACCGACGGACTTGTCCGCGGTACCGCTGTCGTGGACTCCGGTGCCCCCATCTCCGTGCCCGTCGGCGACGTCGTCAAGGGACACATCTTCAACGTCCTCGGGCAGCCGCTGGATGTTACCGAGTCCGAACTCGAGATCACCGAGCGCTGGCCCATCCACCGCAAGGCCCCGGCCTTCGCGACGCTCGAAGGTTCCACCGAGATGATGGAAACCGGCATCAAGGTCATCGACCTTCTCACCCCGTACATCAAGGGTGGCAAGATCGGTCTGTTCGGTGGCGCCGGTGTCGGCAAGACCGTGCTGATCCAGGAAATGATCACCCGTGTTGCCCGCAACTTCGGCGGCACCTCGGTGTTCGCCGGCGTCGGCGAGCGTACCCGTGAAGGCAACGACCTCTGGGTTGAAATGGAAGAGGCGGGCGTCCTCAAGGACACCGCCCTTGTATTCGGCCAGATGGATGAGCCGCCGGGAACGCGTCTGCGCGTGGCACTGTCCGCCCTGACCATGGCGGAGTACTTCCGCGATGTGCAGAACCAGGACGTGCTGCTCTTCATCGACAACATCTTCCGCTTCACCCAGGCAGGCTCCGAGGTTTCCACCCTCCTCGGCCGCATGCCGTCGGCCGTGGGCTACCAGCCCAACCTGGCTGACGAGATGGGCCTCCTCCAGGAGCGCATCACGTCCACCAAGGGCCACTCGATCACCTCGATGCAGGCCATCTACGTCCCCGCCGATGACTACACCGACCCGGCCCCGGCCACGACCTTCGCACACCTCGACGCGACCACGGAACTTTCCCGTGAAATCGCTTCCCGTGGTCTGTACCCGGCCGTTGACCCGCTGACGTCGACGTCCCGCATCCTGGATCCGCAGTACATCGGCAACGACCACTACAACACGGCCGTCCGCGTCAAGCAGATCCTGCAGAAGAACAAGGAACTCCAGGACATCATCGCCATCCTCGGCGTTGATGAGCTTTCTGAAGAGGACAAGATCGTCGTGTCGCGTGCACGCCGCATCCAGCAGTTCCTCTCCCAGAACACCTACACCGCCAAGCAGTTCACCGGCGTCGAAGGCTCCACCGTGTCCATCAAGGACACCGTGGAAGGCTTCACGGCGATCTGCGACGGCGAACTCGACCACATCGCAGAGCAGGCGTTCTTCAACGTCGGCGGCCTGGATGATGTCGAGCGCCAGTGGGCCAAGATCCAGGAACAGACCAAGTAATATGGCTGAGCTTGAGGTTGAGATTGTCGCAGCGGACCACTTCGTGTGGTCCGGAGCGGCCACGATGGTCAAGGCCCGCACCAGCGATGGTGAAATCGGAATCCTGCCCGGCCACTCGCCCCTGCTGGCGATTCTGGCCGAAGGTGAGCTGGCAATCCAGCCGGTCTCCGGTGACCGCATTGCTGTAGTTGTCGACGGCGGATTCTTCTCCGTCGATAACAACCGGGTCGTTATTGTCGCCGACAACGCCCAAATGGGCGATGCGGCTACTGCGGGGATCCGCTAGCACGACCTTGATGAACGATACAGTCTTTCCGTTCATCGTCCTGGCGACGGTATTTGCGTTGCTGGTATTTGCACTGTGCCTTTCCGGGGTGCGCCGCTTCAATTTGCGGCGCGCCCTGGGCACGGTGGACGCCTCCATTTGCACGGCTGGAAACAGCTGGCAGATGGGGGTTTGTCGTTATCAGGACAACGACCTGGAGTGGTTCCGCCTTGCCTCGCTAAGCATGCGGCCGAAGCACACCTTCCGGCGGAGCTCGCTTGAGCTGATCGGCCGCCGCAAGCCCACCGAATCCGAGCTTGTCAAGGTCCAGCCCGACGCCGTGATCGTTGAACTCCGCTACGAGGGGCAGGATGTCCTGCTGGCAATGCGGTTCGACGCCTACACCGGGTTGTCATCCTGGCTTGAGGCCGGGCCCGTCATTGGCGTCGGCACCTGGCGCTAACCGCGGTGGACTTCATCGAAGAGCTGCGGCTCGTCGACGGCCCCGTCCTGTGGCTTGCCTGGGCTGCCGGTACGGCCGGCCTGCTCTACTTCCTGCGCCTGCCCTACTTCCTGCGGCAGGGGAGGCGCCATCACGCCCCGGACAACGCAGCCCCCCGTGTGCTCGTTTTCTATCTTCCCGTCGCCACCGCCGTGCTGGCCGCCGCCGCGCTGCTCGCCGCGACGCAGTGGCTGATGATCTATGTCTTCCCGGTCTTCCCCGGCGAATTGCCGCGCGAGGTGCTTGCCTGGCTGCTTGCCGCGGTCGCGGCGCTGCTGCTGTGGATATTGCTCCTGTTGCGGACCTGGCGAGGCGCCCGCCCGCCGGTCACCGGACCCGACGCCGCCCCCGGACCCGACCACGCCTTCGGACCCGACCACGCCCGGACGACGGCGGCTGCCGCGGCCGGCCGACACCCTGCCCGGACGACCGCGGCAGCCACGGCCGCCGTGCTCGGCGTCGTCCTGCTCTCCGCCGTCCAGATCAACGGCTACTTCGGCCTCAACCACACCGTGAGCGATCTGACGGGCACCGCCGTGGCCCGGATCCAGCCGCTGGAGGACGGGTTGAAACGCGCCACCGGAGCCACCACGGGCGTCAGCCTGTCCGGCTGGCAGCCGCCACCCGGCCTGCCCGAGGCCGGCGTGCTGCGGCGTGCAGTGATACCAGGCACCAGCTCCGGTTTCGCCAGCCGGGAGGCCTACCTCTACCTCCCGCCCGCCTACCTGGCCACACCCCGGCCGGCCCTTCCCGTCCTGGTCCTTTTCTCCGGACAGCCCGGCGCTCCGGCCGACTGGCTCACTGGCGGGGCGCTGCGGAGCCGGATGGACCGGTTCGCGGCAGAGCACCACGGCGTGGCTCCGGTGGTGGCGGTGGTTGACCCGAACGGCTCCACCGCAGGCAACACGCTTTGCATGGACAGCAGGATTGCGCGGGCTGATACCTTCCTCGCCGTGGATGTGCCGGCCTGGATCAGCCGGACGCTGGATGTCGATCCGGACCACCGGCAATGGGCGGCCGGGGGCTTCTCTTTCGGTGCGACCTGCGCGATGCAGATGGCGACCCGGCATCCGGACATCTACAGCTCCGCCCTGGTGTTTTCAAGCGAGCAGGAACCCGCCCTCGCCAAGGAACGGGACAAGACCATCGCGGCCTCCTTCGGCGGCGACATCGAGGCCTTTGAGAGCCAGACACCGCTTCGGCTCATGACGGACCGCCGCTTTGAGGGGCATGGCATCTACTTCGCAGCCGGTGAGCGGGACCCGGAGTTCATCGCCAATCTTGAAGTCCTGTCCGCGGCCGCCCGCGCCGCCGGGTTCACCGTCGAGGCGGGCCTGGTGCCTGGTGCCGGGCATTCCTGGGAGACCGGTTCCCGGGGGCTGCCCGCCGGGCTTGAGTTCCTGGCGTCCCGCTGGGGTATAGCGCCGTGAGCGGGACAGCAACTGCACCGCAGCAGGGGCCCGGGCCCGGCTCCCTTCGCGGACTGAGCCGTGTGGGCCTGCGGAAATCGCTGGGCCATCTGCGCGCCATCCCCTTCACCCTCATGGTCCTCGCGGCCTTCCTGATCACCGGCGCGGCCACCGGAAGCTTCCTCGCCGGGCCGCCGGAATCCCTGCTGGACGTCGCATCCGTCAGTGCCCCGGCGCTGAAGGCCGGGCGCTGGTGGTCGCTGTTCACCTCGCTGTTCTTCGCCACCAATCTGCTGGCGTACGCCACGGCGGCGCTGTTGATCCTGGTCCTGCTGGGCCTCGCGGAGCGGGTGCTGGGAACGCGGCGCACGGCTGTGTTCTTTTTTGCTGCCCAGTTCGCAGCGGTCACACTGTTCATGCTGCTGACGCAGGTCGCCGGCCACGTCGATGATGGCTGGCTGAGCAGGATGGTGGACGCGGGGCTTATGGGCCCGTACGCCGCGGTTCTGGCCGTCTCGCTGGCCTCCAGCGGACTGCTGCCCACGCTGTGGCAGCGTCGGCTGCGCACGGGCGTGGTCTCGCTGTCCCTGATGCTGGTGCTGTATGTGGGGCATCCGGAGACTGTTGTCGGGTTCGCCGGGGCGCTGGCGGGACTGTCGGCAGGCTGGTGGATCCAGGGCGACAAGGGCACCCTGCACCGGCACCGCTCCACCGGGCGTGAAACCCGCAACCTGCTCGCCCTCACCGTGGCGATCTTCGCCGTCGGACCCATCCTGACGGCGACCGTCAGGACCCCCACGGGGCCGCTGGCCCTGTTGCGGGATGTTGTCCTGAACCCGCTGCCCACGCTCAACCAGCTGGAACAGAACTGCGGGGGCACCATCGACGTTGCCTGTCTGGAGGCCGGCCGGGCCGGCTTCGCGGGACCGCTGGGTCTCGCGCTGGCGGTGGTCCCTGTCGTGCTGCTGCTGATCTGCGCGGACGGCATGCGGCACGGCCGCCGGCTCGCCCTCCGGATTGCGGTTACCCTGCAGCTCGCCGTGACGGCGCTGGCGGCCGTCTACCTTTCCCTGATCGCCAGGATCCCGCAGTACCCCAACCGGCCGCGCACCGGAGTGATGGGATCGGGGTTCGTCCATGTGCTGCCCCTCGTGGTGGTTCCGCTGGTGCTCGTGGTGTTGCTGGTGGCCTACCGGCGGCACTTCCGGGTGGAAACGAACCCGCGCGCCCGGCGTGCCCTGGCCGCCGCCGTCGGCGGCACCTGGCTCGTGCTGGCCACGGGCTACACCGCGGTCTGGTTCGCCGCCGGGGGCATGGACCGCGACGGCGGTCTGCTGGGTCTGGCCGCAGAGCTTTCCCGGCAGTACCTTCCGCTGCCCATCCCCGGGATCTACAGCCGCATCTTCCTGGGCCGCAACGCTGCCGAGGCGATTATTTTCGCCACTTCCGGCATAATTTTCTGGACGGTCGCCCTGGCAGCCGTCTGGCTGGTCCTGCAGCGCCGGCTGCACCTCACCGACGCCGGAGCCGGGGACCGGGACGTTGCCCGCGGCCTGATCCGCGAGGGCGGCGATTCGCTGTCCTGGATGGCGCTGTGGGAGCCGAACAAATATTGGTTCGCGCCCGACGGGCGCGGGGGAGTGGCCTACCAGCAGCACGGCAATGTCGCCCTGACGCTGGCCGGGCCGTTCGGACCGGCCCAGTTCCACGAGGAGACTGCGGCAGGCTTCATCCGGTACTGCGCCGAACATGCCCTCATTCCAACCTTCTATTCCTGCACGGACGAGCTGTGGCCGATGCTGCAGCAACGCGGATTCCGGCGCGTCGCCGTGGCGCAGGAAACCAGGCTGGCCGTGCGCTCCCTGGAGTTCAAGGGCAAGGACTGGCAGAACGTCCGGACCGCCCTGAACCGGGCCGGCAAGAGCGGCGTGCGCGCGGTGTGGGGACGCTACGCCGACTTCGCGCCTGCGCTGCGCGCCCAGCTGAGTGAGGTCTCGGAGGAGTGGGCCGCGCAGAAGTCGGTCCCGGAGATGGGCTTCACCCTCGGTGGCATCGATGAGCTGCAGGACGAGGAGGTGCTCTGCTGCCTTGCCGTGGACGCCGAGGGCCAGGTCCAGGGAGTCACGAGCTGGCTGCCCGTGTATGCGGACGGGCGTCTGGTGAGCTGGACGCTTGACTTCATGCGCCGGCGCGGAGACGCCTTCCCCGGCGTCATGGAATTCCTGATCGCCTCCGCGGTGCAGGAGCTGCGGAGCTCGGTGGAGGTCATCTCGCTGTCGGGCTCGCCGCTGGCGAAGGACACGGCGGAAGCCGCAGGGGTCGCCGGCGGTGAGGCCGGATCCGAAGGGCTGGCAGGAATCCTCGACGTTGTCGGGAAGGCGCTGGAGCCCGTGTACGGGTTCCGCTCGCTGGCAAGCTTCAAATCCCGCTTCAAGCCCGACTACCGGACCCTGTACCTCTACTACCAGGACCCGCTGCAGCTGCCTGCCATGGGCAGGGCGCTGAGCCGGGCCTATCTGCCGGGCCTCTCCGTGCGGCAAAGTGCGCGGCTGCTCCGGACCCTCGTACGCTGACCGCTGACCGCCGACCGCTGACCTAAAGGGCCCCCTTCGCAGGTGGGCTTCAACGACTCGCTGGTAACCGCCCGGGCGGACTTAACAAAGATGGTCCCCGGCATCAAAGCCGGGGACCATCTGTTCGCGGAGCCTGCCGCTGGCAGGTCCGCTGTGGGAACTAGACCAGCGTCACGCCGGTGGCCTGGGGGCCCTTGGCGCCCTGGCCGATTTCGAACTGAACGCGGGCGTTCTCGTCGAGGGTCTTGAAGCCACCGGTCTGGATCTCCGAGTAGTGAACGAAGACGTCGCCATCGGCGTCATCCGGGGTGATGAAGCCGAAGCCCTTTTCAGCGTTGAACCATTTGACAGTTCCCTGTGCCATGTATTTCTCCTCATTTATGGATACCGGTTAGGTCCGGCACACTGCGTGCCGGACTTGGTCACTCCGCGAGAAGAACCTTGGCCGTGGGACCGGTTCAACCGGACTTCGGCGGCAGGCGCTTCACGCTCGCAACATGTCTTGCGAGCATGAAAAAACACCTACACAAAGACTCGTATTAGAATTTCATGACCGTCGCCGCAGGTCAACGGTCAGGGCGCACAATTCCCTAAAATTTGTCCAAAGCGTCGATGAACGCTTTCAAATCGGGTTGCCGGCCCCTGTTTCCCTAAGGCCCGACACGGTGACCCGCTGCTGCAGGTCTTTGTGCCCGGCGGCGACACTGGAGTGTGGCCCAATCCCTCATTTTGATAAATGGACTTCCTGGCTCAGGGAAGAGCACGCTAAGTCGGCAGCTTGGTGACGAATTGTCCCTGCCGGTCATCTCCAAGGACGACCTGAAGGAAGCACTCGCAAACATTGCTCTAGGGAAAGTCGCAAGCGGCCGGCTGGGTCAGATTGCGTCCGAAACGATGTGGCAGCTGGCGGCTTCGATTCCGGGGACCGCCATCGTGGAATCGTGGTGGCACCGGCCGCGCGACCTGGAATTCGTGGCCACGGGTATCGCTCGCTCCGGATGCCCGGCGGTGGTAGAGATCTGGTGTCAGATCGACCCTAAGCTGGCGAGGGCCCGATATGCGTCGCGCCGACGGCATGGGGTTCACTCCTTGGGATCGGCCGCAAAGGCCTGGGCGGAGTGGACGGAAGATCCCGGTCCCCTGTGCGTCGGTCCGACGCTCTCGGTGGACACATCGCGGCCCGTTGACACTGCCGGCCTGCGTGAACAACTGGCCCTGTTGATGGGATCATCCTGACGGGGACGCCAGCGGGCTAGAAAAGCCGGGACTCGACGTCGTCGACGCCGCGCATGGCGTCATAGTCGAGGGTGACGCAGTCGATGCCGCGGTCGTTTGCCAGCACCTTGGCCTGCGGCTTGATCTGCTGGGCGGCGAAAATCCCGCGGACCGGAGCCAGCAGCGGGTCGCGGTTGAGCAGCTCGAGGTAACGCGTGAGCTGTTCGACGCCGTCGATGTCGCCGCGGCGCTTGAGCTCGATGGCCACGGTGGCGCCCTTGGCGTCCCTGGCCAGAATGTCCACCGGGCCGATGGCGGTGAAGTACTCGCGGCGGATCAGGGAGAACCCGGTGCCCAGGAGTTCGATCTGGTCAGCCAGCAGGCGCTGCAGGTCCGCCTCCACACCGTCCTTGATCAGTCCGGGGTCCTGGCCGAGTTCATGGGAGGTGTCATGGAGCTGTTCATGGATGTTGATGATCAGCCGGTCATCGGTTTTGGCCGACTGGACGGTCCACTGCTCGACCACGCCGATTTCGACGTCGACCTCGTCCGGCGTGGAGACCCGCAGGGACGCCGGGGGACTCATCCAGTTCAGCGGCTTATAGGAACCGCCGTCCGAATGCACCAGAACGGAGCCGTCGGCCTTCACCAGCAGGAGCCTGGTGGCCAGCGGGAGATGGGCTTTGAGCCGGCCAACATAATCAACGGAGCAACGGGCTATGACTAAACGCACCCGGTCCACACTACCGTCTGCGGGCAGGCGGAGCACCCGGACTGGGGCAGAATGGAACCATGCCCCGTTCCAACCGCCCCCGCCGAGCCGCTCCAGGCAGGGCAGCCCCCGGTAAGGCTACCCCCGGCAAGCCAGCCGCCGGCAAGGCAGGCAAGCCCGGTGCCAAGGGCGGCCCGGTGCCGGAGCTGGACCTGGAACGCGCCCGCTCCGGCTTCACCCGCCGGGAGAGTGCACCGGACGGCGAGTGGTCGGTCCGCCCGATCACCGCGGGCCGGGCCGAGAAGACCTATATCTGCCCGGGCTGTTCGACGGCGGTGCTGCCCGGCGTGGCGCACCTCGTGGTGTGGTCCGAGGACCACCTCTTTGGCGCGGCAGCGGGGCTCGCGGAGCGGCGGCACTGGCATACAAACTGCTGGACCTCCCGCAGTTACCGGTACCGCTGACCGACCCGCCGGCCGCTTTCGCTAAGCTGTACGCATGAGTTTTGACCCGGCGTCGTACGTCTTCAGCCAGCCTTCCGCACCAACTGCGATCCGAGCCTCCACCGTCCTCCCGGCCCGCCGGGAAAACGTGGAGCTCCGCACCAGCGACGGGCACCGGCTCGTCGGGGAGCTGGCGCTCCCGGAATCCGGCGAGGTAAAGGCCACCCTGATCACGCTGCATCCGCTGCCGACCCACGGCGGCTTCATGGACTCGCACATTTACCGCAAGGCCTCCTACCGGCTGCCCGCCCTGGCCGGTATCGCCGTGCTCCGGTTCAATACCCGCGGCACCGGATCGCCCAGGGGAACCAGCGACGGGGCCTTCGAAGAGGGGATTGGCGAACGGCTCGACGTCGAGGCGGCCGTCCGGTTCGCCGTCGACCGCGGCCTGCCGAACCGCTGGCTGGTGGGCTGGTCCTTCGGCACCGAGCTCGCGCTGATGTACGGGGCATCGGAACCTGTGGCCTCCGAGGTGGAGGGAGCGATCCTGCTCTCGCCTCCGCTGCACCGGGCCACGGACGTCCACCTCAAGGAATGGGCGTCCGCCGGCAAGCCGCTCAAGGTGCTGGTCCCGGAGCACGACGACTACCTCCAGCCCGCCGAGGCCGCGGAGCGCTTTGCGCTGGTGCCGCAGGCCCGGGTCGTGGGCGTGGACGGTGCCAAGCACCTGTGGGTGGGGGAGAAGTACGCCGGCCGGGTGCTGAACGAGATCGTCGGGGAGGTCCTGCCCGGCGGCCTGCCCGGCGGCTCCGGTGCTGAGCTGCCGCAGGACTGGGCCGGCCCGGTCGCTTCGGCGCACGCCTGAAAGCCGACCGCCGACCGCTTAAAGGCTACAGAAACGGACAGCCGCTACGAGGATCCTCGTAGCGGCTGTCCGTTTCCGTAGCGGAATGCCTGTCCTGCCGGCACCCGTCAGTGCTTGTCCTGGCGGACGATGAAGATTTCCTTGACCAGCAGCATGATGGCGGCCGCGGTGGGGATCGCGATCAGTGCGCCCAGCACGCCCAGCAGGCTGCCGCCGGCGATCACGGAGATCACCGCGACGGCGCCCGGCACCGCAACGGCCTTCTGCATGATGCGCGGGGAGATGAAGTAAGCCTCGAACTGCAGGTAGGCGAAGTAGCAGATCGCGTAGACCACGGCGGTCTGCCAGCCGGCCGTGAGGGCGATCAAGGTCACGATGATGCCGGCAATCATCCCGCCGACCAGCGGGATGAAGGCCAGCAGGGCCACCACGAAGGCCAGCAGCACGGCGAACGGGACACCGGCGATCGTCATCACGATGAACGCGAAGGTTGCGTTCAGCAAGGCGACGACGGCCTGGCCGATGACATAGTTGCCCACCGAACCGGTGATCTCCTCGGACAGGGCCTCGACCCGTGCCCGGCGGGACCGCGGGGCCAGGCGGTAGCCCCATTTTTTCATGGCGGGCAGGGCCGCCAGGAAGTACAGGCTCAGCACCAGCACAATCAGGGCGCCGAACAGGCCGTTGGCCACGGTGGAGCCGAAGCCGACGACGCCGCCGAAGATCCCGCCCATCGCCTCCGGGTTGTTGACGAACTTCTCCAGTTCCTGGGTGATGCGTTCCCGCACCCCGTACTGGTCGTCGATGCTGCGGAAGAAGTCGGAGTTAATGAAGTCCGTGATCCAGCGCGGGGCCTCCTCGACGATCTGGGTGACCTGCTGGACTATGGTGGGGATCAGCGTGGCAAAAAAGGCGGCAATGGCCAGTGCCAGGGCGGAAACCGCTGCCACGATGCCTGCGGCGCGGGGGAACTTCTTTGACTCCAGCCAGCGCACCACCGGGTCCAGGCCCAAAGCGATGAAAAGTGCGGCCACAATCCAGAGCAGCAGCTGCGTCGTATTGGAACCGATCCAGTAGACGAGCAGGGCAACACCAACACCGACCGTGCCCATGAAGCCGACGTAGAGGGGGTGCTGGGAGGACATCCGCGGGCCGGGATCGCCGAAGCGGGTGCTGGTCTCGGACTCCGGCTCGGTCTCGTCTTCCTGCTGCTCCGGGGGCATTTCGAAGCGGAGCCGGGGCTGGGCTCCGGGAAGGGGCTGGCGCAGGCGGTGGGCCATCGAAACCAGCATCCCTGCCACGGCCTTCCGGCGGTGGGAAACCTGCTCCTGCGCAATGCCCGCCGCGCCGCCGGATTCCTGGCTTTCTTCCGGTCCTAGGGGAGACGAATCCGTGTGTCCAGTCACTGCGTTGAAAGCCCTTTGTCCTCTGTATATACCGGCGTGGCCGCCGTCGCGGCCCTGGTGTGATGATCACCGCAAACACTATCAGCAGGCTTGTTATGGCGGGGTTAAGCGGCTCCCCGCGGCGCTTGCGAAGGGATTGACAAAAGGCCGGATCTGACTCTGTGGTAACAAAATGGTTACTATTGAAGCTAATCGTCCGCTGATGATGGGTAAAATTTTGCGTTTCAAGACTGCAGTCGCCTTGGTGCTGCTGGGCCTCCTGACACTGCTGGCCGGTATCGGGCAGAATACGTTTTGGGCTCCGCCCGAGACCGTGACCGCTACGGCACCGGCTGGTGCCACCGCCGCGCCGCTGACCGTTTTTGACGAGAAGCTCCGCACGCTGCACGACGGCACGGTCACCATCAACGTCAAGGGCGAGGGCAGCTTTATGCTGGCGGCCGGCCGCCCGGACGACGTCGAGGCCTGGGTCGGCGCGACCGCGCACAACACGGTCTCCGGCGTCTCCGAGGACGGCAAAGAGCTGCAGCTGACGCATGCCGACGGCGAAGCCACCGCTCCCTCGCCGGCCGGCTCGGACCTGTGGGTGACCACGGAAAACGCCAGCGGCGAGCTCAAGTACAACTGGACCCCGCCGGCGGACGGCGACTGGGCCCTGCTGCTGGCCACCGACGGCACAAAGCCGGCGCCCACGTCGATCACCATGACCTTCCCGAATGACACTTCCACTCCCTGGGCCGTCCCGTTCATGGTTCTTGGTGGCCTGCTGATCCTGGCCGGCGCCGCCCTGCTGCTGCTCAAACCCAAGTCCGGCACCCGTGCCGGCACAGGCACGCCGGTGGACAGCCCCACCGGCGGCAGCATGTATGCCCGCCGGGCGCAGGCCAAAGCCGGGGCACGCAAGGAACCGGCGCGCGGCGAGGCCGCCGGAACGCCCGAGGCCACCGGACAGGGCGAGGCCTCCGGAAAGCCTGAGGCCGCCGAAAAACTCAAACCATCCGAAAAGCGCATGGCCGGACCCGCCACGATGGCGCAGCGCCTGCGGCGTTCCGGCGCTGTCGTCGCCGTGCTGACCGCCACTGCCGTCGCCGGCAGCGGCGTTGCGGCCCAGGCCAGCCAGACGCCGACCCCATCGCCGACCGATTCCTCCTCCGCTGCCGCCGGGCAGGCCGCCGGCACACCGGTGCTGGTCGACGCCCAGTTCCGCCGCATCCTGGAGCAAGTGGCCAGTGCTGCCGACGCCGGTGATGCGGCCAAGGACGCGGGCAAGCTGGAGCCGCGCCTGGCCGGACCCGAACTTGAGGTCCGCACGCAGAACTACGAGATCCGATCCCAGGTCGGCACCTATGAGGCGCGGATGCCCGTTCGTGCCGCCAAGCTGCTCACCACGGTGGTCACCGACAAGCGCAGCTGGCCGCGCACGGTGATGGCGGTCACCCAGGGCGAGGGCAACGTTGTTCCGCAACTGCTCACCCTCACCCAGGCCTCCGCCCGGGAGAACTACAAGCTGGTCCTCACCACGCCGCTGCAGCCGGGCACGACTTTCCCGGGGATCGCTCGCGGCGGCACCGAGATGCTGGCAGCCGCGGACAAATCGGGACTGCCGTACAGCGGCGAGGAAGCGCTGGGCGCGCTGGGGGACCGGCTGAACTCCGCCGAGTCCACGTTCAAGGACAAGCTGACCGAGGGGGCGTCCTCGCCGTATATCGCTGACACGCTGGCATACCAGGCCGACGTGGTGAACTCGGGGGTCAACGGCACGTTCTCCTTTACGCACAAACCGGTGCCGGAGAGCGTCGTGGTGTACCGAACCGCCGACGGCGGGGCACTGGCCCTTGGCCGCCTGAACTTCGCGTTCGACGGCACACCCAAGGCGGCCGGCGACAAGCTGACGATTGGTGACGACGCAGCTGCCCTCGCCGGCGGCAAGGAGACCAGCACCGGCATGGTGCTGACCTTCGCCGAGTCCGTGGCCGTCTACATCCCGCCGGCAGGGTCCCAGGACCCGATGAAACTCGTGGCCGCCACCCGCGGCCTCGTGGGAGCCAGCTTCAAGTAGGACCCAACGGGGCCGATGTGGCTAGAGTGGAACCATGACTTCGCCTGCTTCCCGCCCCGTCCCGCCGGCTGCCGCCAACCCGCTGAACCTGCGGGGCGCCGTCGACCTCTCCGCCCTGAAACAGCGTCCGGCGGCGGCGCCGCCGTCCGCGCCGGCCCCGGGGGGAAGCACAGGGGCGCCCGGCGAACCCGGGGCAGTCGCCGCGGGCAGCGGCGATGCGGCACCGTCCGGCCGTCCGCTGCGGGTGGACATTACCGAAGCGAATTTCCAGGAACTCGTGGATTTGTCGGCGCAGGTGCCGGTCGTCGTCGCGCTCTGGGCCGCGTACTCGCCCGGCTCCGCCGAACTGGTGGATGTCCTCGAACGGATCGTGGACAGCTATGCGGGCCAACTGGTCCTCGGCGCCGCTGACGTCGAGGTGTTCCCGCAGCTTGCCCAGGCCTTCCAGGTGCAGGCAGTTCCCACCGCAGTGGCCCTCGTCAAAGGCCAGCCGGTGCCCCTCTTCCAGGGCGGCGCCGAGGAACCGCAGGTCCGCAGCCTGCTGGATGAACTCCTCAAGGTCGCCGCCGCCAACGGCGTCACCGGACGGATCGGCGCGCGCGGACCCGGCGCCGAAGCCGAAACAGAAGCTCCGCCGCTGCCGCCCCTGCACCAGAAAGCGTTTGACGCGATCGAGGCCGGGGACTACACCGCGGCCGCGGAGGCCTACCGCCAGGCCCTCCTGGAGATGCCGGCCGACGCCGACGCCAAGGCAGGACTGGCCCAGGTGGAGCTGATGGGCAGGCTCCAGCCGCTCTCCGCCGCGGATACCGAGGCGCTGCGACAGCGCGCCGCCACCGAGCCGGACAACCTTGAGGCCCAGCTCGCCGTGGCCGACCTCGACGTCTCCGGCGGCCACGTCGAGGACGGGCTCGGCCGGATCGTCGCGTTCATCGGCAGGAATTTCGGCCCGGAGCGCGAAACCGCGCGGGTCAGGCTGCTGGAACTGTTCGACGTCGTGGGCACGGGCGACCCCCGTGTCGCGAAGGCGCGCCAAAACCTGGCCCGGGTGCTTTTCTGATGGGTTCGGCGCTTTTTTCGCCGCTGGAACTGCGCTCCATGCGCCTGCAGCACCGCGGCTGGGTGTCACCGATGTGCCAGTACAGCTGTGAGCCGGAAACCGGGGAAGGTGTGCCCAACGACTGGCACCTGATGCATCTTGGTTCCTTTGCCACCGGCGGGGCCGCGCTGATCCTCACCGAGGCGGCTGCCGTGAACGCCGCGGGACGGATCAGTCCCCGGGACGCCGGACTCTACAACGACGACCAGGCGGCGGCCTGGGAACGGATCACCTCCTTCGTGCACCGGCACGGCACCGCCGACACCAAGATCGGCACTCAGCTGGCGCACGCCGGCCGGAAAGCATCCTCCTACTGGCCGTTCTCCGGCCAGCAGGGGACGGTGCCCGCAGCCGGCGGCGGCTGGCCCACCGTGGGGCCGGGCACGTCGGCCTTCGACGGCTACGAGGCACCCTCCGCGATGACGGAGCAGGAGATCGACGGCGTCATCGCCGACTTCGCGGCCGCCGCCGGCCGGGCGGTCGGAGCCGGCTTCGACACGATCGAAATCCACGGCGCCCACGGCTACCTGCTGCACCAGTTCCAGAGCCCGCTCGTCAATGACCGCACCGACCGCTGGGGCGGCGATGAGGCCGGCAGGAACCGGCTCACGCTCGCCGTTGTCGATGCCGTCCGGAGCGTCATCCCCGACGCCATGCCGTTGCTGCTCCGGATCTCCGCCTCCGACTGGGCCGAGGGCGGCATCGATGTCGAGGCGTCCGTACGGATGGCCAAGGCGGCGGCCGATCATGGCGTGGACCTCGTGGACGTGTCCAGCGGGGGTGCCGTGGCGTACCAGCAGATCCCGGTGGGCCCCGGCTACCAGACCGGCTTCTCCGCCCGGATCCGGCGCGAAACCGGGATCAAGACCGGCACCGTCGGGCTGCTGACCTCGGCCGGCCAGGCCGAGCATGCCGTCGCCACCGGGCAGGCCGACGGGGTCTTCATCGCCCGTGCCGCCCTCCGCGATCCGCACTGGTGGCTGCGGGCCGCCTTCGAGCTGGGCCATGAGCTGGCCTGGCCGCCGCAGTACGACCGGGCAATGCCCCGCCACTCGTTCTAGCCGGAATCGGCACCGGGACGGATAGTCTAGCGACATGACTTTCCAGCAGCCGCATCCGCCAGCCACTGAGAACCAGCCGGGGCAGCCCGTCCCGGCGCTGTCGCTGCGCGGGCTTGCCAAGCGCTTCGGCGACAAGATCGCCGTCGACGGCCTCAGCCTCGACGTACCCGCCGGTTCCTTCTACGGGATCGTCGGCCCGAACGGCGCCGGCAAGACCACCACACTCTCGATGGCCACCGGTCTGCTCCGGCCCGAGTTCGGTACGGCGCTGGTGCACGGGGTGGATGTCTGGAAGCACCCGCTGGAGGCCAAGAAGCTGATGGGTATCCTGCCCGACGGCGTCCGGCTCTTCGACCGGCTGACCGGCGAACAGCTGGTGAGCTACGCCGGCCTGCTGCGCGGCATGGACAGGGACGTGGTGGCCGTACGCGTCAGGGAACTGCTTGCCGCCCTGGACCTGAGCCCCGACGCCGGGACGCTGGTGGTGGACTACTCGGCCGGCATGACCAAGAAGATCGCCCTCGCCTCGGCGCTGATCCACGCGCCCCGGCTGCTGGTGCTGGACGAGCCGTTCGAATCCGTGGATCCGGTGTCCGCGGCCAACATCCGCGACATCCTGGACCGGTATGTGGCCTCCGGCGGCACCGTCATTGTTTCCAGCCACGTGATGGACCTGGTCCAGCGGATGTGCGACCACGTCGCCGTCGTCGCCGCCGGGCGGCTTCTCGCTGCCGGGACGGTGGACGAGGTCCGCGCCGGCGAGTCCCTGGAAGACCGTTTCGTCCAGCTGGTCGGCGGCCGCAACCACACGGAGGGACTGGAATGGTTGCGCACCTTCTAAGGCTCAAGCTGACCCTGCTGCGCAACAGCCTCCGGCGCAGCCCCTGGCAGCTGGTCGGCCTTGGCCTCGGCACCCTGTACGCGCTGGGACTCGTTGGGTTCGGAGTCACGGGGCTGCTGGTCCTCCGCGGCGCGGACGCCGGCCTGGCGCAGACCGTCGTCGTGCTGGGCGGTGCCGCGGCCCTGCTGGGGTGGGCCGTCGTCCCGGTCGCTGCCTCGGCCGCCGACCTGACACTCGACCCGGCACGGTTCACCACCTTTGCCGTGCCGACGCCGCAGCTGCTGACCGGTCTGGCCCTGGGCGGGCTGATCGGAATACCCGGCGCGGCGACACTGCTCGTGGCACTCGCTACCGTCGGGACCTGGTCCCGGAGCGTCCCAGGCGCGGCGGGCGCCCTGGTCGGCGCCGTCCACGGTGTGCTGAGCTGCATTGTGCTGTCCAAGGCGGTCACCACGGCCACCGCCGGGCTGGCGAGTTCCCGCCGGTTCAAGGACGCCAGCGCGCTGATCTTCCTGATTCCGCTCGTCCTGATGGGTCCGATTGTGGCGAGCGTCGCCGCCGGGATTGCGGAATCCGGGGATTTCCTGACCGGGCTCGCCCGCACGCTGTCGTGGACCCCGGCGGGGGCCGCATGGTCTCTCGGCGGTGAGCTGGCCGCCGGGAACTTCGGTACCGCGGCCCTCAAGTTCCTGATCGCGGTGGCCACCCTCGCCGGACTGGCGCTGTGCTGGAAGCTCCTGCTGCAGCGGGCCCTCGTGACGCCGCCTTTCGCCGGGACGTCCAAGAAGGGCGCCGGCGGACTCGGTTTTTTCCGGCTGTTTCCGGCGACGCCGACGGGTGCGGTCGCCGCACGGTCGTTGACCTACTGGCTCCGGGACCCCCGGTATGCAGGCGCCCTTGTTGTCATTCCGCTGCTGCCGGTACTGCTCCTGTTCCAGGCCACCCAGACGGGATCCTACGGGCTGCTGCTCTTCATCGGTCCGCTGACCGCTTTCCTGCTGGCCTGGTCCATCTCCACAGACGTCTCCTATGACAACACCGCCTTCGCGCTGCACCTGTCCACGGGCGTGCGGGGGGTCCATGACCGGCTTGGCCGTGCGGTGGCGTGCCTGGTTTTCGCCCTGCCGGTGGTGCTGGCGCTCAGCGTCCTGCCCTTCCTGTTCGGCGCCGACTGGCGGCTCCTCCCCGGCGTGCTCGGGCTGTCCCTCGGTGTCCTGTTCAGCGGGATGGGCCTGTCCTCGGTGGTCTCGGCGCGCTACACGGTCGTGGTGCCGCTCCCGGGCGACAGCCCGTTCAAAAAACCGCCAGGCAATGTGGCGCAGACCATGGCGGTGCAGTTCGGCGGGATCGCGGCACTCATGCTGCTGGTCGTCCCGGAAGTGGCGCTGATGGTGGCGCAGTTTGTCACCGGCAGTACCGTGCCCGGCTGGATCAACCTGGTCGTCGGCCCGGTCCTGGGGCTCGGGTTGTTCGTCGTCGGGGTACGGCTGGGCGGGAAGTGGCTCGACGCCCGGGGGCCGGAACTCCTCGCCCAGCTCGCCGTCAACCGCTGACCCGCGCGCCGTGGCCGTGACTGCGATAGCCTGCCACTAGGGCAGCTCCGCCCCAGGGCACAGCAAGCGCAAAGGCAGGCCATGGAAGTCGTCATTCTGTCCGGCACCAAGCCGATAGCGGCCCTCGCGGCGGACGCGATTGAGGCTCTGCTGCGGCGCAAGCCCGACGCCGTCCTGGGACTGGCTACCGGTTCGTCACCGCTGCCGGTCTACACCGAACTGGCGCTCCGGCACGAACGGGAAGGCCTCGACTTCAGCCAGGTGCGCGCCTTCACCCTGGACGAGTATGTGGGCCTTCCGGCTGGCCACCCGCAGTCCTACCGTGAGGTGATCCGGCGCGAATTCACCGAACGGGTGAACATCAACCCGGCCAACGTCCACGGACCGGACGGCCTGGCCGCGGACATCCCGGCCGCCTGCCGGGCCTTCGAGGACGCAATCCGCGGGGCCGGGGGAGTGGACCTGCAACTGCTGGGGGTCGGCACCGACGGGCATCTCGGATTCAACGAGCCCGGTTCGTCACTTGCCTCCCGGACCCGGGTCAAAACCCTGATCGAACAGACACGCCGGGACAATGCCCGGTTTTTTCGAAGCCTGTCCGAGGTCCCGCACCACGTCCTGACCCAGGGGCTGGGAACCATCCTGGCGGCCCGGCATGTGATTCTGATCGCCACCGGCGCGCAGAAGGCCCAGGCGGTCCGGGACCTGATCGAAGGGCCCGTGGCCGCCATCTGTGCCGCGTCCGTCCTGCAACTGCATCCGCACGCCACGATCCTGGTCGACGAGGCGGCGGCATCGTCGCTGCGGCTCGCCGACTACTACCGCCACAGCTATGAGAACAAGCCGTCGTGGCAGGGGCTGTAGCGACCCGTTCGCGCGCTCGCGCACCCCTCCCGTCGCAACTCTGTCCGATCCAGCGGCTAAGATGGGTCACATGAACAGCATGACCGATCCTCTCGAAAACGACCCGATGCGCGAGCTCTCCGGAGCCGGGGCGTCGACGGCCACGATCGAGCGCGAGGAACTGCGCCAGGAAGTCGAGCCCGGTGACCGGGAACGCTTCTCGCACTACGTGCGCAAGGAAAAGATCATGGAATCCGCGCTGTCCGGCGAACCTGTCATCGCCCTGTGCGGCAAGGTCTGGACGCCGGGCCGCGACCCGAAGAAGTTCCCCGTGTGCCCCGAATGCAAAGAGGTCTACGAGGGCCTCCGCGCGGGCGGCGACGGCGGCAAGGGTTCCGGCGACAAATAAGCGCGCCCACGTAAAGCGGCGGCCACGTAAAGCGGCGGCCACGTAATGCCGCCACGGGACGCGGGAGTGCGGACGGGCGCGGGGGTCCAGCGCCCCGGCGCCGGGCATGCCTGCCTGGCACCGTGGAGAGCTGTTCGCCCCCTGAATGATGCCCGGCCTGCCGGCCGGCGATTGCTTCCGGTTCATCCATAACAGATTGGTGTTTTTTGTGCTTAAGTGGGTTCCTCCGGCGGGGGCAGCAGTGCGCGGACTGGAAGGCACCTAAGTGACAGAGACACTCTTTGGCGGACCCGTCCTGCCGCCCGCCTATCCAGAGCGGGCCGCCTGGGGTACCGCGCCGAAACTCCGTGCCTGGCAGCAGGAAGCCCTGGACAGCTACTTCAGTACCCATCCCAAGGACTTCCTGGCGGTCGCCACGCCCGGCGCCGGCAAGACAACCTTTGCGCTGCGGGTGGCGTCCATGCTGATCGAGGCCAACGTCATCAACCGCGTCACCATTGTGGCGCCCACCGACCACCTGAAGCGGCAGTGGGCCGACGCCGCCGCCCGGGTGGGGATCGCCATCGACCCGAACTTCAAGAACGCCGACGGCCAGCACGGCCGCGGCTTCGTGGGCGTCGCGGTCACCTACGCCCAGGTGGCCAGCAAGCCGATGCTGCACCGGGCCAAGACCGAGGCCGCCCGCACGCTGGTCATCCTCGATGAAATCCACCACGGGGGCGAGGCGCTCTCGTGGGGCGACGGGCTCCGGGAGGCCTTCGAGCCCGCGGCACGCAGGCTGTCCCTGACGGGCACACCTTTCCGTTCCGACACCTCGCCGATCCCGTTCGTGGAATACGCCGAGGACCGGGACGGCATCCGGCGTTCCAAGGCAAACTACACCTACGGCTACGGCAAGGCGCTCCGGGACCACGTGGTCCGTCCCGTGATGTTCATGGCCTACTCCGGCCAGATGCGCTGGCGGACCAGCGGCGGCGAGGAAATGGCGGCCTCCCTCGGCGAGGCGGCGGTCACCAAGGACGTCACCGCCCATGCCTGGCGGACCGCGCTGAACCCCACCGGGGAATGGATCCCGGCCGTGCTTGCCGGGGCGGACAAGCGCCTCAGCGAGGTGCGCCGCACAGTTCCCGACGCCGGCGGGCTGGTCATCGCGACCGACCACGACGACGCGCGCGCCTACGCCGGCCAGCTGAAGAGAATCACGGGGGAGTCACCCACGGTGATCCTCTCCGACGACACGAAGGCCTCCAGCAAGATCGAGGAGTTCACCGCCAGCGAGAAGCGCTGGATGGTGGCCGTGCGGATGGTTTCCGAAGGCGTCGACGTCCCGCGGCTTTCCGTCGGGGTGTATGCGACTTCCATCTCCACTCCGCTGTTCTTCGCCCAGGCCGTCGGGCGTTTCGTGCGCGCCCGGAAGCGCGGCGAGACGGCGTCGGTCTTCCTGCCCTCGGTGCCGCAGCTGATGGCACTGGCCAACTCCATGGAGGCCGAGCGGGACCACGCCCTGGACCGGCCCGAGAAGGAGGACGGCGACGGCCTCTTCAACCCGGAAGACTCGCTGATGGACGAGGCGAACCGCGAGGAGAAGGCCTCCGATTCGCTGACCAAGGGCAAGTTCGAGGCGCTGGATTCGCAGGCCTCCTTCGACCGTGTGCTGTTCGACGGCGGCGAGTTCGGCACCGGCGGCGAGGTGGGTTCGGAGGACGAGCTCGACTTCCTCGGAATTCCCGGCCTGCTCGACGCCGAGCAGGTCGGCACGCTGCTTCGCCAGCGCCAGCACGAACAGCTCAACCGCAAGAATGCGCGCGCCCCGCAGGCCGCGGCGGCCGCCGCTGCTGCCGCTCCGGCCCTGCCGGACCACCGCATGCTGATGGACCTGCGCACCGAGCTGGCCAAAAACGTCGCGGCATGGTCCGCACGGACCGGCACACCGCACGGCGTCATCCACACCAAGCTCAGGACCGTCTGCGGCGGCCCGGCCGTGGCCCTGGCCGATGAGGAGCAGCTGCAGACCCGGCTGCGGAAGCTTCAGGACTGGTTCATCGGCCGGAAGTAACCGCCGCCGGTACGAAAAAAGGGGCACAAAAAAGGGACCGGGGTCACCCGGTCCCTTTTTCGTACTATTTTGCAGCTTTAGGGGCTTCCCAGCCGCGGGACTGCGGCTACTAGCCGGCGACGCAGGCGCCGCTGAGGGCCTGCCCGGCGGAGGTGTACGCGACCTGCATCTCCTGCAGCTTGGCGGAGTCCGGGGTTTCCTTCGCCGACTCGTCCAGGAATTCAATGATGGAGTGCAGCGGGGTCTTCAGTTGCTCGGCGGCGCTGGCCTCGACGGGGCGGAGCCGGTTGGCGAGGCGGATCATCCCCGCCTTGTCCTCGTTCGAGGTGGGTCCCGCACCGACACTCTGGACCCGGGCGCAGGTTTCCGCGGTGGTGTCTAACGGGGCGGCCGAGCAGCCGGCGGCGCCGAGCAAAGCCCCGGCAGCGATCAGGACGGTCAGGGTCTTCTTCATGATGTACTCCGGGGTTCTAGCGGGTCAGACGAATACTGGCAGGGATTTCGAGTCTACTGGGAGGGCGCGGCTTTTCCGTCAGCGGTCCGGCCCCGGGCCGCCACATTGCGTTGTGCCGGGGCCTCTTGCCCCAGACGCTGCGCAGCGGAACTGCCAGGGCGACGACGCGGCAGGCTCAGGCGATATCGACGCCGCCGAGCTCCATCTCGGCAATGGCGTCGTCGAGATCCTCGGCAACCCCGACGGTCAGATCCCGCAGTACTGTCACGGAGTACCCGGCCTGCACCCCGTCCAGGGCTGTCGCCTTGATGCAGTGGTCGGTGGCGATGCCGACGAGAACGACGTCTTCCACGTCGTGGCTCTGCAGCCAGTCGTCGAGCCCGATGGTCTCCTCGCCAGCGGCGAAGTCGCCGGCGTCGTCGCCTTGGCCGCTGGCGGAACTGCCGGCTGCCGGCATGGCGCCGGGCTTCCGGTCGCCGGTGGGCACGGCGTCGTCCGGGGCGAGGAGCCCTTCAAAACCCGAGTAGGCGGCGGTGAACTGGCCCTTGCGGAAGTAGGCCTGGATGTATTCGGTGTCCAGATCCGGGTGGAGTTCTGCGCCCCGGGTTCCGGCGACGCAGTGCTTCGGCCAGCTGTCGATGAAGTCCGGGTCCTCGGAGAAGTGCGCGCCGGGATCGACGTGCCAGTCTTGGGTCGCCACAACGTGGTCAAACTGTCCGTGGTGGGCGTCGACGTATTCGCTGATGGCGCCGGCGAGGGCCGCCCCGCCGGCGACGGGCAGCGAGCCCCCTTCGCAGAAATCGTTCTGGACGTCGACGATGATCAGGGCGCGGGACATCAGTTCTCCTCGTAAATGGTGGGGATGGCCGGTTCGCCGCGCTGCAGCCGGTTCACGGCAGCGGGAAGCTCCTTCATGGTGTCCGCGTGACGCTTGCGGGCCCGCACCACACCCTCCGCGCCGGTCCAGCCGGGCAGCAGTGCGCCGTTCTTCACGAACTGCTGCAACAGCGGCCGGTCGTTGCCGTCGTCGTCCGGGCGGTGCCCGATTCCGACGATCTCCTGGGTGGCCGTGCCGCGGTCGTTGAGCTTGCGCAGGGCGTACTTGCGCCCGCCCATGCTGGTCTTGTTCTTGGCGGCCTTGGCGACGGAAACGAAGTCGCCGTCGTCGTCGGTGCGGCTGACCAGCTTGTAGACCATACTGGCCGTCGGCGCGCCGGAACCGGTCACCAGGGAGGTGCCGACGCCGTACGAGTCCACCGGGGCGGACTGGAGGGCGGCGATGGCGAACTCATCCAGGTCCGAGGTGACGATGATGCGGGTGCGTTCGTTGCCCAGGTCGTCCAGCAGCTGGCGGACCCACTGCGCCTGGGCGACGAGGTCGCCGGAGTCCAGGCGCACCGCACCGAGTTTGTCGCCGGCCAGTTCGACGGCGCTGCGCACCGCCGCCTCGACGTCGTAGGTGTCCACCAGCAGCGCGGTTCCTGCGCCCATCGAGGCGATCTGGGCCTCAAACGCCTCGCGCTCGGTGTCGTGCAGCAGGGTGAAGGAATGCGCGGCCGTGCCGACCGTCTTGAGCCCGTAGCGGAGCCCGGCCTCCAGATTGGAGGTGCTGTCGAACCCGGCGATGATGGCAGCACGGGCGGCCGACACTGCGGATTCCTCCTGCGTGCGGCGCGAACCCATTTCCACGCAGGGGCGGCTGCCGGCCGCCGTGATCATGCGCGAGGCCGCCGAGGCGATCGCGCTGTCATGGTTGAGGATCGAGAGGATATAGGTCTCGAGGATGCAGGCCTCTGCGAAGGTGGATTCGACGATCAGGATAGGGGAATTGGGGAAGTACGCTTCGCCCTCCGCGTAACCCCAGATGTCGCCGGAGAAGGAGAACCCGGCCAGATAGTCCAGGGTCTCTTCATTGACCACCTTGGTGCGGCGCAGGAATTCGATTTCGGTGGCGCCGAAGCGGAAATCCGCAATGCCCTCCAGCAGCCGGCCGGTGCCGCCCACAATGCCGTAGCGGCGCCCGTCCGGCAGGCGCCGGGCGAAGGCCTCGAACACTGACTTGCGGTGGGCGGCGCCGGAATGCAGCGCGGCCTGCAGCATGGTGAGCTCGTAATGGTCGGTGTACAGGGACGTGCGGGGCCGGTCCCAGCCAGCTGAGGTAGTCACAAATTCACTCTAGTGCGCATCCCCATAGAATGGACAGATGACCCTCAGCGTTGCGCTCGGCCCTGACACCCAGGAGAGCACCCAGACCGGAACAGGAACGTCGACCGATGTCCTGAGTGCCCCGGACGTCCCATGGAACCTCGTGATCTGGAATGATCCGGTGAACCTGATGAGCTATGTCAGCTACGTTTTCCGCAGCTACTTCGGCTATTCGGAGGCGAAAGCCAACAAGCTGATGCTGGAGGTCCACAAAAAGGGACGGTCCATCGTGGCGCACGGCAGCAAGGAGCAGGTGGAGCAGCACGCGGTGGCGATGCACGGCTACGGTCTCTGGGCCACCGTGGAGAAAGCCACCGGCGGCGGCCCGGGTTCAAACAAGGGCAAAGGAAAACGTGGCTAAGGCATTTAAATACGGAGTCAAGGGCATCACCGGCTATCTGGAACCGGCCGAGCGGGAACTGTTGCGCAGCCTTTTCGACGATGTCGTGTCCATGCTGGAGCCGGCGGAACGCGCCAACCAGGATCCCCTCGCCGCTCTTGTCGGGCTCGACTCCGAGGCCCGCGAACCCACGGACCGTGCCCTGCGCCGGCTGCTGCCGAATGTCTCGAAGACCGACGGCGCCGCCTCCCTCGAGTTCCGCCGGTATACCGAACGGTCGCTCCGGGAGAACAAAATCGGCGCGTTGAAGGCCGCGTCCCTGGGTCTGGACAAGGACGAACTGGTGCTGACCCCGGCCGACGCGCGGCACTGGTCCACGGCGCTCAACGATGTAAGGCTGGTACTCGCCGAACGCCTCGACATCCGCGACGACGAGGACGCCGGGCACGTGCACCTGATGCAGGACTGGTCCCAGGCCGAGGACGTCGAAAGCTACCTGGCCCTGGTCTACAACTTCACCACCTGGCTCCAGGAATCCCTGGTCCAGGCGATGCTGCAGGCGCTGGAGACGCGCGCCTGACCCGCCGCCCCGGCTGGGACCCGGCGCCGGAGCCTGCCGCCGCGTGTGACACATTAGACATGAGTCGCGCGGCACAATGAGATGGCCGCACCGGTGGCTAAGCCCTATCCTCGAATAACCATGACTTCAGCATCGAGCAAGCAGCCGGCAGCGGGAACAGTTGCGGACTCCCCGGCGGGCAACAGCGCCAGCGGGACCGCCAGCCGGATGGGTTCGCGTCCCATCGGTGTGTTTGACTCCGGCGTCGGCGGCCTGACCGTGGCCCGGTCCATCATCGACCAGCTGCCCAACGAATCCATCCTCTACGTCGGCGATACCGCGAACGGTCCCTACGGCCCGCTCCCGATCGCCGAGGTCCGGGCCAACGCCCTGGGCGTGATGGATGAGCTGGTGGATTCCGGGGTGAAGCTGCTGACCATCGCGTGCAACTCGGCGTCCGCCGCCGTGCTGCGCGACGCCCGCGAACGTTACACCGCCCGCTACGGGATCCCCGTCATCGAGGTGATCCAGCCGGCCGTGCGCCGCGCCGTCGCCGCCACCCGCAGCGGCCGGGTCGGGGTGATCGGCACCTCCGCCACCATCGGCTCCCGCGCCTACGAGGACACCTTTGCCGCCGCCCCGGACCTGCACCTGACCTCGGTGGCCTGCCCGGCGTTCGTGCCCTATGTCGAAGCCGGCATCACGACCGGGCCGGAGCTGCTCGCCGTCGCCCGCGAATACCTGGCACCGCTGAAAGCCGCCGGGGTGGACACCGTGGTGCTGGGCTGCACCCACTATCCGCTGCTCACCGGCGTCATTTCCTACGTAATGGGGGAAGACGTCACCCTCGTCTCCAGCGCGGAGGAGACGGCCAAGGACGTGTACCGGGCGCTGGCCTCCCGCGGCCTGGAACGCACCGACGCCGCCGGCCCGACCCACAACTTCATCGCCACCGGCGACGCCGCACAGTTCGAGCACCTGGCCCGCCGCTTCCTCGGACCCGAAGTGCTCAGCGTCCGCCACGTCGACCACGTCGCGGCGCAGTACCCCACGGGCAGCCTCGCCAGAATCACGCCGGAAATGATCGCCGCCGCGCAGGCGGGCGCCAGCCGGCCGCGGATCTCCAACTTCGTGGGCGGATCCGCGGGCGGGGGAACACTGCTGTGAAGCTGACCATCGTGGGCTGTACCGGGTCATTCCCCGGGCCCGGCTCGCCGGCGTCGTGCTACCTGCTCACGGCCAACGACGGCGAACGGAACTGGAAGATCGTCCTGGACCTCGGCAGCGGCGCGCTCGGTGCCATGCAGCGCTACACGGACCTCGAGGACATCGACGGCATCTTCCTCACCCACCTGCACCCGGACCACTGCATGGACCTCTGCGGGCTGCACGTCGCGGTGCGCTGGAAGCCGGGCGGCTGGGGCCGGGGCCGGATCCCGGTCTGGGGGCCCGCCGCCACCGCCGACCGGATGGCCACCGCCTACGGCCTGGAACTGGATCCCGGGATGCACGAGGAATTCGATTTCAGCAACTGGTCCGAACGCAAGCCGGTGTCCATGGGCCCGTTCACGGTCACGCCGTACTCCGTCAACCACCCCGTGGAGGAGGCTTACGCGCTCCGCGTGGAGGTCACCGAGCCGGACAACGACGGCAAGCCGGTCACCCGGGTGCTCAGCTACTCCGGCGACACCGATTCCTGCAGCGGGCTTGAAGACGCGGCCCGCGACGCCGATCTGTTCCTCTGTGAGGCGGCCTTCGAGGAAGGCCGCGACGACGGCATCAAGGACGTGCACCTGACAGGCAAACGCGCCGGGGACGCCGCCGTGGCCGCCGGTGCCCGCCGGCTGCTGCTGACCCACATCCCGGTCTGGACGTCGCCGACCACCGTGATGGCGGAAGCCAAAGGGGTCTTCGGCCAGCACGTGGCCGTCGCCGTCGCCGGCGTGCACTACACGATCTGAACGGAACGCCGTCCCGTCCGGACGGTCCGTGGACCGGGTGATCCGGTCCGGGTCGATAAGCTAGTGGCATGACTTCCGAAGCCCTAACTGCCCCCGTTCTCCGCGCCGACGGCCGGACCCCCGACCAGCTCCGTCCGATCAGCATCACCCGCGGCTGGTCCAAGCAGGCCGAGGGATCGGCCCTGATTGAGTTCGGCAATACCCGGGTGCTGTGCACGGCCTCACTGACCGAGGGTGTGCCGCGCTGGCTCAAGGGCGAAGGCCGCGGCTGGGTCACGGCCGAATACGCCATGCTGCCCCGCGCCACCAACACCCGCTCCGACCGCGAGTCCGTCAAGGGCAAGATCGGTGGCCGCACCCACGAGATCTCCCGGCTCATCGGCCGCTCGCTGCGTTCCATCATCGACACCAAGGCCCTGGGCGAGATCACCATCGTGCTGGATTGCGATGTCCTGCAGGCCGACGGCGGAACCCGCACGGCCGCCATCACCGGCGCCTACGTGGCCCTGGCCGAGGCCATCCGCTTCGCCCGCGAGAACAAGATGCTCGCGCGCAACGCCCAGCCGCTGATCGACACCGTCTCCGCCATCTCCGTCGGCATCATCGACGGCGTCCCGATGCTGGACCTGCCGTACGTCGAGGATGTCCGCGCCGAGACCGACATGAACGTCGTCGTCACCGGGTCCGGCAAGTTCGTCGAAGTCCAGGGCACCGCCGAGGGCGCCCCCTTCGACCGGGACGAGCTGAACAAACTGCTGGACCTGGCCCTGATGGGCACGGAACAGCTCGCCGCCATCCAGCGCGACACCCTGGCCGAAGCCCCGTGACCGCGGGCGCTGCACAGCAAAACGCTGCACAGCAAAACGCCGCACGGCAAAACGCTGCACAGCAAAACGCTGCACAGCAAAACGCTGCACAGCAAAACGCTGTACAGCACGGCCCCACGCCGGTGCTGGTGCTCGCCACACACAACCAGGGCAAACTCCGGGAACTCCGTGAGCTGCTCCGCGGGCAGGTGCCCGGCCTCGACGTGGACACCCAGGTGGTGGACGCGGGCGCTGTCGGCGCGCCCGACGTCGCCGAAACCGGTGTGACCTTCGCCGAGAACTCGCTGCTCAAGGCGCGGGCGGTGGCGGAGGCGACCGGGCTCGTGGCGATCGCCGACGACTCGGGCCTCGCCGTCGATGTGCTGGGCGGGGCGCCGGGGATCTTCTCGGCCCGCTGGGCCGGACGCCACGGCGACGACGCCGCGAACCTGCGGCTGCTGCTCGACCAGCTGGCCGACGTTCCCGACGGGCACCGCGGCGCCGCGTTCGTCTGCGCCGCGGCACTGGCCGTCCCGGGCAGCACCGCTGAGGAGGGCCGGGAGGTGGTGGAGTACGGGCAGCTTGAGGGGACGCTGCTGCGCGAGCCCCGGGGTGCCGGCGGGTTCGGCTACGACCCGGTTCTTCAGCCCGCCGGGCTGGACCGCAGCTGCGCCGAGCTGAGCCCCGCGGAGAAGAACGCGATCAGCCACCGCGGGCACGCGTTCCGCGCGCTGCTTCCGGCGATTGTCGAGGCCCTGGCCGGGAGGTAGCGCCTAACGGCAAACCGCCCGGTGGACGCAAACCGTCCGGTTAATAAGGAAGGCGCCCCGCACTGCGGGGCGCCTTCCTTGTCACTGGTATGTCCGGGGGCCTGTGCTACGGCGTCTTGCGTTCCTCTTCGGGTTCGTGTTCCTCGATGAACTCCTCGACGACGTCAGTGCCGTACTTCTCGGCCTGGCTCCTGGCGATGAAGCCGCGGATGACCTCGATGCCGATCGGGATCACCGAGAGCAGGACGATCACGATGAAGATGATGTCCAGGTTTTCGCGGACCCAGGGGAAGGTATCGCCCAGCAGGAAGCCCAGCAGGGTCACGCCGCCGCCCCACAGCACGGCACCGATCACGTTGAACACAAAGAACTTGCGCTTGCTCATCTGGGCAACGCCGACGATCACCGGGACAAAGGTCCGGATGATCGGTACGAAACGGGCCAGGATCAGCGCCTTGCCGCCGTGCTTTTCGAAGAAGGCGTGGGCGCTTTCCACGTTTTCGCGCTTGAACAGCTTCGAATTGGGCTTGTTGAAGATGGCCGGGCCGGCCTTGGACCCGATCAGGTAGCCGACCTGGTTTCCGATGATCGCCGCGACGATGATCAGCATCACAAAAGCCCAGATGTTGAACTTGATGGTCCCGGTGGCCACCAGGAGTCCGGCCGTGAACAGCATCGAGTCGCCCGGCAGGAAGAAGCCGATCAGCAGGCCGGTCTCGGCAAAGATGATGCCGCAGACCAGCAGCACAACCCAGGGCGCCAGGGCCGGGTCGGCCAGGAAGATCTGGGGGTTGAGCCAGTCGGGCAGGAAGGAGGCCAGTTGCGGCTGGACCGGGCCCGCACCGCCGATCGTGGACACGGCAAAGTCACTCAAAGCTAAAAGGTTCACCCATCAAGCGTACTTGACGGCCGCCGTCGGCCGCCCTCGGGCGTGGCCGGTGCGGGCCGGGCCGGAATCCGGCGGTAAAGTTTGGACCGTGGGTTTGGACTTTACGGCGATCGACTTTGAGACCGCGAACGGCTTCCGGGGTTCACCGTGCGCTGTGGGCCTGAGCAAGGTGCGCGGCGGCGTGGTGGTTGAGGAAGCCTCCTGGCTGATGCGGCCGCCGGAGAACCACGACCGCTTCGACCACCACAACGTCCGGATCCACGGAATCCGGCCCGAGCAGGTGGCAGGGCTGCCGCGCTTCGGTGAGCTCTTCCCGGAGATCGGTGCCTTTATTGGCGGCGACGTGCTGGCCGCCCACAACGCCGCCTTCGACCTCGGCGTGATCCGCTCAGGCCTTGAGGTCTCCGGCCTGCCGGGACCGGCCTACGACTACGTCTGCACCGTGATGCTGTCGCGCCGCTGCTATTCCCTGGTGTCCAATTCCCTGCCGTACGCGGCCGAGGAAGCCGGTGTCCCGCTGGTGAACCACCACGACGCCGCCGAGGACGCGCGTGCCTGCGCCGGGATCCTGATTGACATTGCCGCGCGCAACGGCGCCGGCAGCATCGCGGAGCTTTTCCTGTCCCTGGGCCTGGCAGTATCCCGGCAGGCGGCCTTCGACCCGCTGCGGGATCCGCTCTCCAAGGCCAGCCGGTCAGCCCTGGACGCACTCGCCGGGGGAGGGGCCGCGACGGCCCCGGTCCGGGCCTACCTGCCCGGCTGGCCCGAGGAGGGCGCGAACCCGCCGCCGAACGCCTTCGCCGAGTCCGGCCACCCGCTGTTCGGCCAGACTGTGGTGTTCACCGGCGAGCTCGCCATCCCCCGGCCCGAGGCGAAGATCCGCTCCGCCGAGTTCGGCGCCCGGCCCGAGAGCCGGGTCACGGCCCGCACGACCGTCCTGGTGGTCGGCGACGGGTTTGTGGCCGCCGACCTGCGCTCCGGCAGGCTCACCGGCAAGGCCCGGCGGGTACTGGAGCTGCACGATCGGGGCCAGCGGATCGAGGTCCTCTCCGAAGGCGAATTCCTGCAGATGGTGGGCGGCCATGTGGCCTCCGCCGCGCTTTCCTGACCCCCCAACGTGCAGTGGGTTGCGCGGTCATAGGGTCACAGGGCGCAACAAACAGTGCGCCCGGGGCACGCCTGCTCCTAGCCTTGAACGATGAGCAAACTGACTTCTGCACCGGCACCGGCACCGGCACCTGCACCTGCATCTGCATCTGCACGGAGCGGCGGCATCGACTGGCGCGGGGTCTTCGCATTTCCGAACCCGGTCAACGAGTACGCGGCCCGGATTACCGCCGCCCTTGTGGTGCTGCTGTCCGTGCTGACGCTGCTGACCGGTTTCGGCTGGGGCCTGGCCGTGATCGCCGCCGGATTCTGGCTGCGCGTCCTGTTTGGCCCGCGGATCTCGCCGCTCGCCCAGCTGTCCGTCAAGGTCCTGACGCCGCGGCTGGGGAAGACCCGGCTGGTCCCGGGTCCGCCGAAGCGCTTTGCACAAGGGATCGGTGCCGCGATGTCCACCACCGCCGCCGTGCTGCTGGCCGTGGGGCTCGCGCCGGCCGCCTGGATCCTGTTGGCGGTCCTGATTGTCGCGGCGTCCCTGGAAGCCTTCGCCGGCTTCTGCCTGGGCTGCACCATCTTCGGCTTCCTGCAGCGCCGCGGTCTGATCCCCGCGGACGTGTGCGAGGCCTGCAACAACATTTCGCTCCGCCGCGCCTAGGCGCCGGTCACCGCTGCCAGCCGCGAGGCCATGCCACGGATGACCTCCGGTGCCTCGAGCGCTGCGAGCCAATGCACCGGCAGGCAGTCCTCGCCGTAGAACGTGCCCAGGATGTTGCCGGCAATCGACGCGGTGGAGTCGCTGTCCCCGGAGTGGTTGACCGCGACCGCGATGGCTGCCCGGAAGTGCGCCTCGGGGTCCCCGGCAGCCGCCGTCGGGTCCGCCGCACCATCCGGCGCCGTGGCCAGCACCGCGTACAGCGCGACGGCCAGTGCCTCCTCGGCCACCCAGCCCTCGCCCAGTTCCCGCACCAGTTCTTCAGGAGTGAGCCGTTCTCCGGCGCCGCCCAGCCGCAGGGCCGCCTCCAGCCGCGCGACGAGGTCCGGGTCGGGTTCCTCACCCTTGCGCAGGTGGCCCGCGTCCAGTTCCCCGAGTGCGAATTGTGCCGCTTCACGCAGGCCGTGTCCGGCGGTCAGGGCGTGGATGACAAGGCTGAAGACCCCGGCGCTCTGCCGGGCAGCCGGGTGCCCGTGGGTCAGCGAGGCGGCGTCGGCGCTGAGCTTGTACACGGCGGCCGCCTCGATGTAGGGAATCAGGCCGAACGGGGCCGAACGCATCACCGTGCCGCAGCCCTTCGAATCCGGGTTGACCGGACGGTAGAACGTCCCCATCTCGCCGGTGGCCAGGCCGCTGAGACAGGCGTTTCCCGGAGCCCGGCGGTGCCTGAGGACGGCGTGGGAGTCGATCCAGCGGGGCGGCTGGAACGGTGCCGCCTCCGGCACCGGCACGTCCTGGGTGCCGAGCCAGCGCAGGTAGGCGAGCCACAGGCACGCGTTGGTGTCAGCACCCACGCCCGAGTTCGCCCACTCCAGCGCCTCCAGCAGCCCGTCCACTGTGTACAGCGTGAGTTGCGTGTCATCGGAGAAGTGACTGCCGGCGTCGAGCGCGGAAAAGTCCTGCAGCCCGGCCGCGCCGAACTTCCCGCGGATGGTGGAGATATCGTCGAATTCGACGGCGTAGCCGAGCGAATCGCCCAGGGCACCGCCCAGCAGGCACCCGTGGATCCGGGATGCGTGCGAGGGGGTGGGGGAGGGGCCGGGGGCGGTGACAGGCTCGGTGCTCATGACTTCCAATTTTACCCCGCTCCGCCGGAGGCGCCGGCAGCCGGGACAGGACGGCCAGCCAGAGTTTGAGCCAGGCCTTGAGCCGGGTCTTCAGCCATGGTCCAGAGAACATCCAGATTCAGGTGTCAGACTGCTCGCTGACCCCCAAGCAAAGGAATGCCTGAACATGTTCACGCCTGCGTCTGCCCCCGAGCCGGCCGTCCCGCCGGACGCCGCCCCTGACAGTGCCCTGCGGCACGGGCTGCCAGCCCGGTTGTCCGCGGAAGCCCTCGGGACCTTCTTCATCGTGGTCGCCGGCCTGGGCGTTCCGCTGTTCACCATTCCGCAGTCGAACCCGCTCTCCGCCGCCCTGGCCGCCGGGCTGGCGCTCACCGCCGTGATGCTGGCGTTCGGCTATGTCTCCGGTGGCCACTTCAATCCCGCAGTGACGGCGGGTTACGCGATTGCGGGACGGATCCGGCTCGCCGACGCCGCAGCCTACGTGGGAGCGCAGCTGCTGGGAGCCCTGCTGGGCGCGGTGACGCTGTTCGGGATTCTGCGGACCGTCCCCAACATCGCCGACACCCGGGCCGCCTTTGACACGGTGGCCGCAGGATTCGGCGAGAATTCCGTCATCCAGGTGCCGATGGCCGGGGTGCTGCTCATTGAGGTGCTTGGCGCCGCCGTGCTGGTGGCGGTCTACCTGGGCGCCACCTCCGCCCGGAACCCCTCACGGCTGGCCGCCCCGTTCGCCGTCGGCCTGACCATGGCGGTGCTGCTGCAGTTCGGCCAGGCGCCGGGCAATGCTCCCTTTAATCCGGCGCGCGCCACCGCGTCCGCGCTCTTCAGCAGCCCGGACGTCCTCGGGCAGCTGTGGCTCTTCTGGGTCGCCCCGCTGGTGGGCGCGGCCCTCGCGGGACTCGTGTTCCGCGGCTTCGCGCTGACGACGCCGGCCGCCGGGCCGGTGCCCGACCCGGCTGCGGGGGACGACGAAACGGACGGCTGGGAAGCGGGCGGCGACGACGTCGCGGTCGGCGACCATGGGGACGGCCGCGTCACTGTCCCGGCGGCCGGCGGCGTGGAAGCGCGCGCCTTCTTCGACGGCGAACGCGGAGAGCGCGGCAAGTAGCCCGCCACCCCCAACGCGGGGTCACCTACGGCCCATCCCACGGGGTGGAACGGGCCGTAGGTGACCCCGCGTTGCTGTTCCCGGAGCGGTGGCGCAAGACCGTCGGTGCCAGCGGATACCGTAGGAGCATGCGGTTATTGCACACTTCGGACTGGCACTTGGGCCGGTCGTTCCACGGCGTCGGGATGCTCGAGGCCCAACGCGCGTTCATCGAGCAACTCGTCAGTTTCGTGCGGGATGAGGCGGTCGACGTCGTCCTGATCGCCGGGGACGTCTACGACCGCGCCCTGCCGGGGGTCGACGTCGTCCGGCTGCTCGACGACGCCCTGGTGGGCCTGACCGGCGCCGGCGCGCAGGTGGTGCTGACCAGCGGCAACCACGACTCGGCGATCCGGCTCGGCTTCGCCTCCCGGCTGCTGGCACGCGGGGGAGTGCACCTGCGCACCCGCCTCGCCGAGCTGGACCAGCCCGTGCTCTTCCCGCTCGACGCCGGCGCCGACAGTGACGGTGACGGCCCGGTGCTTGCCATCTACGGCATTCCCTGGCTGGAACCGCGGCTCGTGGCTGAACAGCTTGGCGTCGACACCGCCAGCCACTTTGAGGTGACCCGGGCCGCCACCGCACGGATCCGCGCCGATCTCGCGGCCCGGGCCGGATCCCGGACGGTCCATTCGGTGGTCCTGGCCCACACCTTTGCCAGCGGAGGGATCAGTTCCGACAGCGAGCGGGACCTCAGCATCGGCGGCGTCGGTGCTGTACCGCTGGACCTCTTCGACGGCTTCGGCTACACGGCGCTGGGCCACCTGCACGGCCGGCAGGCGCTCTCGCCGTCCGTGCGCTACTCCGGTTCGCCGCTGGCCTACTCCTTCTCCGAAGCGCAGCACAAGAAGGGCAGCTGGCTGCTGGACGTCGCCGCGGACGGGATCAGTGAGATCCGTGAGGTGCTGTGGCAGGCTCCCCGGACCCTGGCCGTGTTGCGCGGCAAACTCGAGGACCTGCTCTCCGCCGAGGATTTCGCGTGGGCGGAAGGCGCTTACTGCCAGATCACTTTGACGGACTCGCAGCGCCCGGCCCAGGCCATGGAACGGCTGCGCTCGCGGTTCCCCGACACCCTGGTGCTGGGGTTCGATCCTGAAGGTGCCGGCGCTACCGCCAAAACCAGCTACAGCAGCAAACTCGCTGAGGCCGCGGACGACCTTTCCGTCTGCTGCGGTTTCCTGGAGCACGTCCGCGGCCGGACAGCGGACGACCGCGAGGCAGCTGCGCTGGCCGAAGCCCTGGAATCCGTGCGTCTTGAAGGAGTTTCGCTGTGAGGATCCACCGTCTTGAGATCTCCGCCTTCGGCCCCTTCGCCGGCACCGAACACATCGATTTCGACCGACTGAGCGCGCACGGGCTGTTCCTGCTGAACGGTCCCACCGGCGCCGGCAAAACCAGCGTCCTCGACGCCATCTGCTTCGCGCTGTACGGTACCGTACCCGGTGCGCGGCAGGACGGAAAGCGGCTGCGCAGCGACCACGCCGATGCAGGGGTCGAGCCCCGGGTTACCTGCGAGTTCTCCGCCCGCGGCCGGCACTTCGAGGTCTCCCGCTCGCCGGCCTGGGACAAGCCCAGCGCCCGGGGGAAAAAGGGCTTCACCGTCCAGCAGGCCAACACCGTGCTCCGCGAGCGGGTCGACGGCGAATGGACCGAGAAGTCCGGCCGGAACGATGAGGCAGGCGCGGAGATCGCGGAAGTCCTCGGCATGAACCGGGACCAGTTCACCCGCGTCGTGATGCTGCCGCAGGGCGATTTCGCCGCCTTCCTCCGATCCAAAGCCACCGACCGTCTCGACCTGCTGCAAAGCCTGTTCGGCACCCAGCGTTTTGAGGCCGTGGAGGAGGAACTTGGCCGGAAGGCGCAGGCTGCCCGCGCCGAGGTCGCCAGCCTCAGCGGGCAGCTCGAGCTGCTGCTCGCCCGGGCCGAAGCCGAAACAGCCGCGCTGGAGCTGGACCTGGCGGATGCCCCGGACCGGGCCGACCCGGACTCCTTCCTGGCCTGGCTCGGGGTGAACGCCGGCTCGGCCGCGGCCCAGCGCCGCTCGGCCGCGCTGGAGGCAGAAGGGGTGCGCGCCGGCCGCCTGTCCGCCCGGGACGCGGCCACAGCGCGGGCCGCCCGCCAGACCCGGCTGGCCGCGGCCGAACGCCGGCGGTTGGAGGCCGACGCCGCCGCTCCCGCAGTCGCCGCCAGGAGCGGACAGCTCGCCCTGCACCGCCAGGCCGAAGTCCTGGGCGGCCAGCTGCAGGCGGTCGACGCCGCCGGGACGGCGGAGAAACTGGCTGCGGCCGCGATGGCCACCGCCGGTGAGAAACTGCGCACGGCAGCGCTCACCGACCCCGAACTTGCCGTCCTCCGGGACGGAACGCCGGTCAGTTCCGCCGTCGGTTCCGCCGTTCACGGAGACACCGTGCGGTCCGCGCTGCGCGGGCTGCGCTCCCTGCGTGCGGTGCTGGAGGAGCGGCTGCCCGACGAAGCCCGGCTCGCCGGTCTGCGGAGCCGCACCGCCGAGCTTCGGCTGGGCCTGGCTCAGCTGGAAGGCCAACAAACGTCCGGGGCGGCTGCCCTCGCCGGTCTGCGCCGTGAATCAGAAGCCCTGCTCGCCGGCCTGCGTCCGCTCGAAGAACTGGCCGCCGAAGTGCAGCTGCGGACGAAGGAAGCAGCCGCCGCGGCGGAACTCCTCGTCCTGGTCAAGCGCTACGCCGCGGCCGAGGCGGACTGCGGAGCCGTAGAGGCACGCCACCGCGGGGCCCGGGAGGAGTACCAGGACCGGCGCCAGAGCTGGCTGGATCTCCGCGAGGAACGGCTGGCCAACGCTGCCGCGGAACTTGCGTCCCAGCTGCAGCCCGATGTCGCCTGCCCGGTCTGCGGCAGCCCCGAGCATCCTTTCCCCGCCCCGGCCGCGGCATCCGCGTTGATCGTGGCCGAGGCCGAGGAATCCGCGCAGCGCGCCTGCGAGGCCGCGGAAGCCGCCCTCGCGGCGCTTGAACGCGAGCTCTCCGAAGCCCAGCAGAACGTCGCCGTGCTGGCGGCCCAGGGTGGCAACACGGCACCCGAGGACGCCACCCTCGAGGCGGCCCTGGCCAGGGAACGCGCCGCGGAGGCCCGCGACGCGGCGGCCGGGCTTGCCGCCAGCCGGGCCCGGCAGGCGGATCTGGACGACCAGATCACCGCCGGCGAGCGGGCCCAGGCCGCCGCGACGTCCGGCATCCTACAGACCCAATCGACCCTCACCGAAGTCCAGGAGCAGGCCGAAACCCTCGACCTGGCCCTCGGCGCACTCCGGGCGGGCCACCAGGTGCTGGCCGACCGGATCCAGGCACTGGACGGCACGACCGCCGTGCTGGAACACGCCGAAGCGGCGCGGACCCGGCTGGACCAGGCCACGGCCCGTTCCGCGGAGGCCCGGCAGCAGCTCGATCTGGCGCTTCCGGGCACCGGCTTCGAGTCCGCGCAGGCGGCCCGGGCCGTGCTGCTTCCGGCTGCGGACGCGGCGGCACTGGAAGCCGCTGTCCGCGCCGGCCAGGACGAAGCGGCAAGGATCGTGGAGCTCTTTGCCGGCGAGGAACTCGTACTGGCGGCGCGCGAACTGGAAACGGAAGGCCCCCTCGCCGCGGAGGTCGTGGACCAGCTCCGCACGGATGCCGCCACAGCCGAACTCTCGGCCCGGGATGCGGAACTCGCCGCCGGCCTCGCGGAAAAGTCGGTGCGGACCCTGGAATCGATCGCCGCGAACTACGCGCAACTCGCGGAGACCGGACGGGAACCGCGGGAACGGGCGAACCTCCTGACAGCCGTCGCCGACGCGGCGCGCGGTGCGGGCGACAACACCTACCGGATGAGCCTGAACAGCTACGTTCTCGCCGCACGGCTCGAGCAGGTCGCGGCGGCAGCCTCGGAACGGCTCATTGGCATGAGCGACGGCCGCTACACCCTGCAGCACACGGACGCCAAGGCGGCCCGCGGCGCGAAATCCGGCCTCGGCCTGGAGGTCGTCGACCAGTGGACCGGGCAACGCCGGGACACCGCAACGCTCTCCGGCGGCGAGTCCTTTATGGCCTCCCTCGCCCTCGCCCTGGGGCTCGCGGACGTGGTGCAGCAGGAATCCGGCGGCGTGGACATCGAGACGCTGTTTGTGGACGAAGGATTTGGCAGCCTCGACGAACAGGCCCTGGAACAGGTCATGGACGCACTCGAAGGGCTACGCGACGGCGGACGTGTCGTCGGGCTGGTAAGCCATGTCGGCGAAATGAAACAGCGCATCAGCACCCAGCTCCAGGTGGTCAAGGGGCGCAACGGTTCCACCCTGCACATCTCCGACGACGCCGAGGGCTGACGCCGCCCGGCCGCGCCACGGCAGCCGGGCGGCGCCAGGGACCATGCCGCATCCTGGGTCCGTGCCGCGGCGCCAGGGACCGCGCGGGCGGCACCGCGTGCGGCTAGAATAGGTGCGTTACCGGGTCGCGCGCATCGGGAGGAGGGACGATGCGCACCCTTGAACGAACCCGGAATCATGACCCTCTCAACGCCTCCCCAGGCGCCCGTTTCCACGGCGCCCCATTTTCCTGAACCCGATGCTGCCAGTACCCCGTCATCCACGGCACCGGGTCCCGGCACTGCCCCGCCGCCGACACGTACCGGCGGGCGGTATGCCCGGCTCCCGCTGCTCGCCGGCCGCAGCTTCCTCCCGATTGGGCTCTTCGCCCGCCTCCCGCTCGCCATGCTCACCGTGGGAACCCTCACCCTGGTCACGTCCGTCACCGGCTCCTACGCAACCGGCGGCGTCGCGGCCGGCGCAGTGGGGATCGGCTCGGCCCTCGGCGCCCCGGTCCTTGGCGCGCTGGCGGACCGGCTGGGCCAGCGCCCTGTGCTGCTGTTCGCCGCCGTCTTCAACGCAGCCGCCGTCATCGCACTGATTCTCGCCGCCTACCTGATCCCCGGCGACGTGGACCTGGCGGCAGCAATCCCGGTCCTCGCCGCTGCCTTCGTCGCCGGCGCAAGCTGCCCGCAGGTGGGGCCACTGGCCAGAGTCCGCTGGATGGCACTCACCTCCCGAAACGGGCGCGACGCCAACACTGCGGACCTTGACACCGCACTGTCCTACGAGGGCACGGCGGACGAACTGACTTTTGTCCTGGGACCGGCGCTGGTGGGAATCCTCGCCAGCCTGACCACACCCTGGCTGCCGCTCGCCCTCGCCGCTGCCCTGACCCTCACCCTCGTCCCGGCATTCGCCGTGCATCCCACGCATCAGGCGGTGCCCCGGACGCCGGGGCGGACAGCGGCCGCGAAGGAACACACCCGGCAGCTCCGGGCCACGCGCACGGCCGGGCAGCGTGCCGGCGCCGTTGCCGCCGTCGCCCTTCCCGTCCTGGCCATGGTCTGCATGGGCACGTTCTTCGGTTCCACCCAGACCTCGCTGAGTTCCTTTTCCGCCGGCTTCGCCAGCTCTGAAGCAGCGGGCCTGCTCTACGCAGTGATGGGCCTGAGCTCCGCGGCAGCGGGCCTGTCGGTCGCGTACTGGCCCCGCGGGTTCACCTCAAATGCCCGCTGGCTGGCCTGCGCAGCGCTGATGGCAGGCCTGGCGCTGTTGCTGCTGCTGCCCACGACCGCGCTGCCCATGATCCTTGTGCTCCTGGTCCTGGGGCTGCCGGTGGGACCGCTGATGGTCACGGTCTTTGCGGTCGGCGGACGCGTGGCCCCGGCCGGCAAGCTCGGCACCGTCATGACCGCGCTGGCCAGCGGCATCGTCGCCGGCACAGCGATCGGCTCGTCCCTAGCCGGGCAGCTGGCGCAGACCCATGGCTACCCGACGGCCTTCCTCGTGCCGGTGTGGGCGGCTGCGGCGCTGTTCCTGCTGGGAGCGGCAGCCGCCGTCGTGCTTCGGCGACGGAACAGTCCGGTTGCCGGCTGATTCCCTGCATGCCGGCAGTTGCCCTGTCACGTGTGGTTGCTCCCAGGGCCTCATAAGGACCCAGAGTGATAGGCCAACCGGGACGCTGCCGCGTCAGCCCAGCTGGCTCTCGATCCGCCCGGCGCTCACGGACAGCGCCACGGCGACTTCCTCCGGGTTCTGGTCGGCCCGGATGTACACGACGGCAAGGGCCGCCGGCCGCCCGCCCGGAACCCGGATGGGGACGGCAAGGGAGGAGACTCCGGCGATGACCTCGTCATGGCTGGCGGCATAGCCCCGGCGGCGCGCCACTGCCGCTTCGGCCCGGTACGGGATGCCCGGCGCGGCGGCGGCCCATTCCTCTTCCGACATGGCCGACTGGATCGCGATTCCCGGCGCGCCGGCGCTGATCGGATGCCGGGAGCCGGGGTGCTGGACCACCGTGGCCCCGGTGTGCCGCGGGTCCACGGTAACGAGCGTGACGCATTCGGCGTGGTCCCAGATGGCAACAAAGGCGCTCATCGTCAAGGTGTTGGCGAGCTGGGTGAGCTCCGGCAGGGCCGCCGTCTGCAGGTTGCGCGACACTCCCCGGGCCAGGACGGCCAGGCCCGGGCCGGGCTGGACCCGGCCGCCGTCGTCGCGTACCAACAGGGAGTGATCCTCCAGGGTGCGAAGAATGCGGTAGGCGACCGAGCGGTGGACCCCCATCGCGTCGGCGAGTTCGGCGATCGTGAGCGGGTGCTGGGCATCGGCGAGGATTTCCAGGGCGCGGATACCGCGCGACAACGTCTGGGAGGGGGAAGCCTGGGCGCTGCCGGCAATCGGGGTCATTGGTCCATCCTAGGCGCGGGCGGTCATCTGTTGCAGGGAGGCACCGGGTGGCCCTTGTGCTCTGCATTACGGTGCGCTAGCGTTCTATATAAGAACTATGTGTTCGATTATAGAACATACGACTGCTCAGGCAAGAGCCTGCACGCCAGCCCGGCAGCAAGTGGCCTGCACCGACCGCAAGGGATCAACGATGATTGCCAAGCCCCGCAGCGAACCTGTCCCGGTTGTGCCGGGCCGCTCGTCCGGGCCCGGGGCCCAGCACTTCCGCGGGGGCCTGGGCCGGTTCGCCACCGGCGTCGCGATCGTAACCTTCGACGGCGTCACGAAGCGCCACGGCATCACCGTCAATTCCTTCACCTCCGTCTCGATGGACCCGCCCCTTGTGCTCGTCAGCATCGCCCGCACGGCCAAGTCGCACGACGAGCTCGCCGGGCGGCCCTTCACCGTCAATATCCTCGGCGCGGAGCAGCGGCAGCTCGCGCTGCACTTTGCCGGCCGTCCCGGGCCCGAACCGCTCTGGGTCGAGGGCAAAACGGCTCCGCGGCTTTCCCGCGTGCTCGCCTACTTTGAATGCAAGCCCTGGGCGGCGTACGACGGCGGCGACCACACCCTTTACGTCGGCGAGGTAGTGGACTTCAACTACCGCTATGGAGATGCGCTGGCGTTCGCCAACGGCACCTTCACCACCATCCCGGAAAGCCAGCTGGGCATGGAGGACCTGCTTTGACCCGCCGCGCGGCACCGGCCCCGTCCGCACACCACCTACGCCCTTTCGACTCGACTCAACGACGACTGGAGAAACAGTAATGGGTATCCGTACCGGACAGCAGTACCTGGACAGGCTCAACGAGATGACGCCGCACGTGGTGATCGACGGGGAGGTTGTCAGCGAGAAGATCGCCGAGCACCCCGCGTTCCGCAACGTGGCCCGCTCCTACGCCAAGCTCTTCGACATGCAGCACGACCCCCGGTACCAGGACGCGCTGACGTACACCTCGCCCAGCACCGGCGACCTCGTCAACGCCTCCTTCCTGGTGCCGAAGACGGTCGCGGACCTCCAGCGCCGCCGGCGTGCCATCTCCACCTGGGCCGAGGACTCCAACGGTTTCCTGGGCCGCTCCGGCGACTACATGAACTCCTCCCTTACCGCGCTGAGCACGGCCGGAAAGTGGTTTTCCCAGGCCGACCCGAAGTTCGGCGAGAATATCCGCAACTACTACGAGTGGGCCCGGGAAAACGATGTCCTCGCCACGCACACCCTGATTCCGCCGCAGGTGAACCGATCGGTGTCCGGCTCCGAACAGCTCGGCGGCCAGCTCTCGGCCCGGATTGTCGAGGAGCGTGAAGACGGGATTGTCATCCAGGGCGCCCGCATGCTGGCCACCATCGCCCCGATCGCGGACGAACTCCTGGTCTTTCCCTCCACCGTGCTCCGCGGCACGCCGGAGGATGCACCGTACTCCTACGCCTTCGCCATCCCCAACGACGCGCCGGGCCTGCGTTACCTCTGCCGCACCTCGCTGTACAACGGCGGCAGCACCCACGACGAGCCGCTCGCGTCGCGCTATGAGGAAATGGACGCCGTCGCGGTCTTCGACCATGTCTTCGTTCCCAACGAGCGCATCTTTATGCTGGGCAACCCGCAGCTGTGCAATGGCTTCTACTCGGAAACCGGCGCCGGCGCCCTGATGACGCACCAGGTCGTCACCCGCACGATCGCGAAGAGCGAATTCTTCCTGGGCCTGGCGTCCGAACTCGCCGACTCGATCGGCATCGACGGTTTCCAGCACATCCAGGAGGACATCGCCGAACTGATCGTCGACGTCGAGATCGGCAAGGCGCTGGTCCGGGCCTCCGAGGCGGATGCCCAGCTCAACGACGCGGGCGTGATGCTGCCGAAGTGGTCCACGCTGAACGCCGCCCGCAACTGGTACCCCAAGGTCGCCCAGCGGTTCCCGCAGATCATCCGGAAATTCTCCGCCTCCGGGCTGATGGCACTTCCGGGCGAGGCCGACGTCAACAGCGACGCCCGGGCCGACATCGAGATGTACCTGCAGGGCAAGTCGCTGACCGGGCCCGAGCGGGTCCGGCTGTTCAAGCTGGCGTTCGATGCCTCGGTCTCCGGATTCTCCGGCCGGCAGTCGCTGTACGAGTACTTCTTCTTCGGCGATCCGGTCAGGATGGCGGGGGCCATGGTCAACAGCTACGACCGTGAGCCCGTCCGGGCCCGGGTCAGGGAGTTCCTGAACCGTACCGACTGACCGCCGGGGGGGGGGGGCGGGCCCGCCCCGCCCCCCGTTCTCTAGGGTGGGGGGGGCTTTTTTCCTGGGCTTGTTTCCTTTTCCCCCC